>CAZGFV010000044.1:0-9540 GCA_964524575.1 uncultured Nitrospiraceae bacterium | reverse complement strand
TGGCCAGGAGAGATGTTGACGAATCGATTGCTTGCAGAAGGCTGCACGAGATTCGAAAATCACATTGTTGAAGCGCCAGAGAATTAAGCAAACTAAAAATAAATTCCTTATAAGATACTTACCGTTGTTCTAATTGCTAGCTGCTTTTCTAAGTGGCTCTAATAGCTTATCCGTAACCTTTAAATTTCCTTTCCCTCTTCCAACTTGAATGCCTGGTTTAGCAGTCCCGTGAAAGTCGCTACCGCCTGTAATGATGAGACCAATTTTTCTGGCTACTTCTAAATATTCCGATGTTTGGCGGCGAGTGTGCGTGCTGTAAAATACTTCGATACCCATAAGCCCGGCTTTCTTGAGTTTGTGACACGTGGTGTGTAATTCAGCCCCTTTTTGCTTAGTCCAATGAGGATGAGCCAGTACTGGTACACCTCCTGCATCACGAATCCATGCAATGGCTTCGCTCGAATCCGGTAATTCACGTACGACATGCTCTGGTCTACCATCTGCGATATAACGATCAAAGGCTTCCTTCGTCGTTTTGACATACGCTTTTTCAACTAATACTTCTGCGATGTGTGGACGTCCTACAGATCCTGCACCTGCTTTGGTTTTGACTTCCTCATATGAAAGTTCAAGGCCAAGTTCATTTAGTTTCTCTACTACTAGGGGATTACGTTGCTCGCGACTCGCTCGTTGCTTGGTCAATCGATCGAGCAGTGTGGCGTTTTTCCAGTCGAACAAATATCCTAGGATGTGTATCTCACGACCTTCAAACCTTGAACTTAATTCAATCCCGGGAATTATTTCAATCCCCAAGGAATTTCCAGCGGACAAAGATTCGGGGATGCCTTCAACCGTGTCGTGATCCGTAATGGCAAGTGTGGTGACCCCAGCATCATGTGCGAAGTGAACCACTTCGGTCGGAGAATGGGTTCCATCTGAAAAGGTGGTATGAAGATGCAAGTCAATTCGTGGCATGAAATACCTGAGGGTTTTAAATTTTTTGTGCGACCAGGCGGACGGTAAAAACTGGGTTTTGTTCTGCCTGATTTTGGCGTTGGCCTTCTTCATAATGAAGTATACGCATTTTTGAGGTTAAGCGGAGTAATTCATTATCCTCCAAGCAAAATTCTTTTCTTCGTGGGTGGTTGTATTGGTGATGATTATCGATATGAAAGGTTTCATAGATTAAGATGCCGCCAAGTTTGAGGGCTCTTATGATACTAGGAATAATCGGGCGATATAAATAATAGAACACGATGATGCCGGCGTACTCATTTTCCCCAAGCGAGGGTGGGTCATCCGAATCTTTTTCCAGATCGAGTGCTCGGATGACCAAGTTTGAAAGGTGATGCTCTCGTGCTGTTTGTGCCAGTGTATTCAAAGTTTCGGCGTTTCGATCAAGACCGACTACTTCATACCCTAGGTTGGCCAAATGTAGAGCATGTCGTCCTGAGCCACAGGCTAAATCCAAGACCTGACCTCGTGGAATGTGTTGGGCAAACTTCAATAAAAATGGGGACAGATTATCAGATGTTATTCTCTCAATACATGATGCCTGGGAGCGGTGATAAGTTAAACGAACCCCCACGGACCCAATGACATGATCTAGGGGTGGTTTTGCCTTCCGCAACCAAATCCGAAGAGTTTTGATAGGAAATTCTTCGAGCAGAATTCGACTGATTCGGTCAGCGAGTGTTTCAATGAGGGCACATTCTTCCATGTCTCCGATGGCTACGACTCGACTGCTTACTTCTGCATAGTCAATGGTTTTAGATAGCCTATCAGTCTGAATGGCACCTTGTGCTGGGCAGATGAATTCAAGGTCCGCTAAAAGTGGTTGGGGAGTGGATCGTTCGTCGAGGGAAACCCCGCAACGGCCTTGGAAACTGATGCCTTCGATGATTAATCCTTCGTCCATGAAGGCATTGTCAAAGAGGCAGGTGGTGCTGTCAAGCAAGGAACAAGAGAATTCCCAGTGCTTGACCTGCTTTTGGCTCGACTCCTATAATGCTAGCAGGGCTAGGATGTGCCAACTCATGATGTCACAAAGGTTAATTGATGGCGGATTTTACGCATTTTAACGAGTCAGGTCGCGCGCGCATGGTTGATGTGTCCGGTAAGGCCAATACCGAGCGGGTGGCTGTAGCCCAAGCCATGGTTTTTATGAAGCCTGAGACTTTGCGCCGAATTCAAGATGAAAAAATTGCTAAGGGCAATGTCCTGGCTGTGGCTCAGGTAGCAGGAGTGATGGGAGCCAAGCAGACACCCAACCTTGTTCCAATGTGTCATCCATTGCTATTAACCAGTGTGAATATTAACTTTCGTGAAAATTCTTCACCTGATCACTCAGGGAACTGTTCCCTCACTATACAAGCTGTCGTCAAAACTTCAGGGCAGACAGGAGTTGAAATGGAAGCCATGACAGCGGTATCAGTGGCGGCCTTAACAGTTTATGATATGTGTAAGGCTGTTGATAAAGGTATGAGTTTTGGTGAGATATACTTAGTATCCAAAGAGGGTGGGAAATCTGGTAACTATTTGCGACCGGATACAGAAATTCGTACTCCGGCCAATGGAGTTCAATCATGACCCTTGATGTCAAACTCTTTGGTATGCTCAAAACCTTGCTGAAGCAAGAAGCCGATTTGACCTTGGAACTCTATGAAGGTGATCAGGTGAATGATCTTATTACCGAAGTGCAGAAAATGAATCCAGATCTTGGTGATTTATTATTAAAGAAAAAGGTTTTGGTGTCGGTGAACCATGAGATTGCACATGGGGAAACCGTGTTGATGGCAAACGATGAAATTGCGTTGCTCCCGCCGTTTGCTGGTGGAACTGATACTGGGGGGAGTGAGACCATGTCGATTATTGAGGCAGAAGAAGCCATGTTGGTGCGTGTGCAGCGCGAAAACTTCTCCATCGACGAAGAAGTTAGTCGGGTCAAAAACAGATCTAAGCGAATTGGTGGTATTGCCACGTTTCTTGGAACAGCCCGTGACCGTTCCCAAGGCCGAGACGTTAGTAGCATTACGTTTGAACATTACGAGGGAATGGCGCAGAAGAAGTTGCGCGAAATTCGAGAACGTGCGCTCCAAGACTTTAACATTATAGAAGCATTGATTCTTCATCGTCATGGTGAGATTAGTATTGGAGAGAATATTGTATTGATTGTGATTGGCGCTGAGCATCGAGCTGACGCATTTAAGGCTTGCAAATGGTGCATTGATGAACTGAAGCAAATCACTCCTATTTGGAAGCTAGAGCAAACTCCAGGGGGAGAGGTCTGGGTAGAACAACATCCATGAGTTTTGAATATTCGGAACCCAAGAGTGCTGGTCTCGTGGATACGTTTGAGCGTCCTCTACGAAGCCTTCGGGTATCGGTGACGGATCGGTGTAATCTGCGTTGTCAATATTGCATGCCGGAGGAAGAATATACCTGGTTGCCTCGCAATACCCTTCTGACTTTTGAAGAAATTAACGTCCTCGTCAGCATTTTTACAGAATTTGGAGTTGATCGAATTCGGTTAACTGGGGGAGAACCACTTCTTCGTCGTGATCTTCCCACCTTAATCAGAATGATTCGCCAGCATGCTTCTATTCAAGATATTGCCCTCACAACTAATGGCATTCTTTTAGAGGAGCAGGGCCAGGCTTTGTTTGATGCTGGCTTACATCGGGTCACAGTGAGTCTTGATACGCTTATGCCAGACCGTTTTAAGGCCTTAACTCGTCGTGAAAATTTGGAACAAGTACTTACTGGAATTCAAAGCGTGGAAAAATTTGGATTCACCGGCCTGAAGATTGATACGGTGGCGATAAAAGGATTTAACGATGATGAACTTGTGGCTCTCGTTGAATACGGTAAGTCAGTGAATGGGGAAGTTCGATTTATCGAATATATGGATGTTGGCGGAGCCAATGATTGGTCAATAGACAAGGTCTTGTCTCGTGCTGAAATTTTATTGTTGTTAAAAAAGACCTATGGAAAGATTGAACCGGTTATTGAAAATACCTCAGCCCCAGCCCAGCGTTTTCTTTTAGCGGATGGCACCACCTTTGGCATTATCCCTTCCACGACGAATCCTTTTTGTGCGACCTGTGATCGTAGTCGCTTGACTGCCGATGGATTTTGGTATCTTTGCCTCTATGCCAAACTAGGAATTGATTTGCGAGAACCGCTTCGAATGAAAGATCTAGCTGAAGTCCGGAATCGGATTCAAGCTGGTTGGCAAACTCGAACCGATCGTGGGGCAGAGGAAAGGAAATTACTTGAACAATCCAGCTCACGTGGCCGTTTTATCGAAATTGAAAAACTTCGTCAGGATCCTCACCTCGAAATGCATTCGCGAGGTGGATGATGTTATTATCCGTGAGAACTGTTTTTCGTTAGCCGGTCATTCCTTTTACCTGTTCCTTCTGCTTTCCGTCCCTATTTTCTTCCGTCGTCCTCTTCACAGCACATCGTTTTCTTGATGGAAAATAGAGGCTATGTTACATTTTCCCTTTCGTATTCCAAGTTTTATTTCCTAGTGGAGAATTCTCAAAATGGGATGGTTTAGAAAGGCCTCGGCTAGAGATTCCGAGAAGGCGAAGTTAAATGTTATGGAGGGCATGTGGGTGAAATGCCCATTCTGTCGGGGTATCGTTTATCGTAAAGAAGTCGATAAAATTCAGAAACTTTGTCCAAAATGCGAATATCATTTTCCCCTTTCGGTTCAAGAACGAATTGACTGCCTCTTGGATTCCGAAAGTTTTCACGAGTGGGAGACTGATCTTGCTGCAGCTGATCCATTGATTTTCGTGGACACACAACCCTATGCTCATCGATTGAAAGTGTATCAAGATAAAACCGGTAGAAGGGATGCGATGGTCATTGGAGAGGGTTTGATAAAGGGAAAACGTTTGGTCATTGGAATCTTTGATTTCCGTTTCATGGGGGGGAGTATGGGTTCTGTGGTCGGGGAGAAAATTTGTCGAGCTGTCGATCGTGCCTTAAAATCAAAGCAGCCGTTTTTACTTGTGGCAACTTCCGGGGGGGCACGTATGCAGGAGGGAACACTGTCTCTCATGCAGATGGCCAAAACTGCGACAGCTGTGGCTCGCCTTCACGAGGCTCAACTTCCCTTTCTTTCATTGCTGACCGATCCCACGTTTGGTGGCGTTACCGCGAGTATTGCGATGTTGGGTGATATTATCCTTGCGGAACCGAAGGCTCTCATTGGTTTTGCCGGCCCTCGTGTTATTGAGCAAACAATTAAACAACGATTGCCAGATGGATTTCAGCGAGCAGAGTTTTTATTAGAACATGGGATGATAGATTCGATTATTCCGCGTCCTTGCTTGCGTGAGACGATCCATACCTTGATAACTCACTTGACGAATAAAAACTAAATGTCTGTGAAGCCTATGGAATCATATCAGGTTTCACCTTGGATCCCCACACAATAACAATCCTTTCAACTTGGTAAAGACAAAAAGGGACGGCTAGAAAGGCCCAAGCACATGTCATGTCACAGTCATACCACGCATGTTTGGCCTATCTTTATGGACTGCAGGCACACGGTGTAAAGCTTGGCCTGGAAACAATTCGCAAATTGTTAGCGAAATGTAACCATCCCGAGCGGAAATTCACAGCCTTACATATTGGTGGCACCAATGGTAAGGGGTCGACTGCGGCCATGATTTCTTCGATTCTCTGTGCAGCGAATGTTCGAGTAGGGCTTTACACATCTCCCCATCTGATAGATTTTCGTGAACGCATACAGGTCCGAGGAGAACAAATTCCTGAATCGCGCGTGGTTGATCTGGTACAACGTTTTCAAATGGGTTCAAAAGGGGATGTGATTCCAACTTTTTTTGAAACCGCAACCGCTATGGCTTTTCAGTATTTTGCCGAGGAGAATGTAGATTTCGCGGTACTTGAGGTAGGGATGGGGGGGCGATTTGATGCTACGAGTGTGTGCCAACCCAGTGGGGTTCTTATAACGAACGTGGCTTTAGATCACCAAGCTTATTTGGGGGAAACTCTTGAGGCAATTGCTTATGAAAAAGCAGGAATTATCAAAACAGGTGTTCCTTTGGTGATAGGACCCATGGAAGCAGTAGCCCGTACTGTGATTCAGAAAAAGGCTCAAGATGAACAGGCTCCCTACATTCAATTTGGATCGGATTTTATGGTCGAGATTCAAAAAGATGGTGTGTTCGAATATCATGGACCGACCGAACGCTATTCAGGGCTTGTCTGTGCCCTTAACGGTGCCCACCAATATATTAATGCGGCCTGTGCCTTGGCGCTCCTCGAACAAAGTGTGATGCCTGGTCGAATTATTTCCCAGCAATCCGTGATTGAGGGGTTAGGTCATGTGTCGTGGGAAGGTCGGCTAGAAACCGTTAAAGCCCATCCCTTGATGATCTGTGATGGTGCGCATAACCCGTCTGCGGCCAATGAATTAGTTGAGTATTTGCGAGCAATTGTCCTTGCCGTTCCAAGAAGAAGGTTAATTATTATGGTTGCCATGATGCGGGACAAACAGATCGAAGCCTTTCTGTCTACTCTTCTCCCTTTGGCCCAAACCATCATTTGCACGCAAATTGATCATCCGAGATCAGCAACAGTAGAAGAATTGCAAAGCCAACTTCCGACATCGGGAGCGTCAGTGTATGGGGTCAGGACGCCGACTGAAGCCGTGGTTTTGGCGAACCAACTCGCAGATGAGAATGATGTGATTTGTGTAACCGGGTCTTTATTTCTCGTCGGTGCTGTCAAGAGTGTGTTGACTGGATCACCATATGCTCCACTCGTTGGGTAATCGACAGAACATAGTCTTGTTTCTATGTCGCTTTTTCCTGGCGATGATGTTTCTTTTTTTGTCGGTCATTGTGCATGTTGGAGATCTTCCAAAAGTTTTTGCCCAATCCTCCGGTTCTCCATTGAATATCACCGCACAGCAAGTTCAGTTTGATCGAGTGCCTGAAATTTTTCGGGCTACGGGATCAGTCGTTGTTACACAGGGCCCTCTTCGATTAACCGCCGATCAAGCTACCATCCAAAAACTTTCAGGTGCGTTGATTGCCAAGGGGAAGGTACACTTGAAGGATCAAGCCACCGATATATGGGCTGAAGAGATGGAAATCAATGTCCACACTGAGGCGGGAATTATCACGAATGGGAAAATCTTTTTACAGAAGACTAGAACCTGGATTACTGGCCGTCTATTACAACGATTTTCTGAAACGCATCTTCGGGCGAAGGATGGTACATTCACCAATTGCGATGCAGATGATGGACAAATCCCAGATTGGAGTTTTGAATTCGAGGATGTGGATTTAGAACAAGGAGATAGTATTTTTGCCAAGAATGTATGGCTTCAAGTCAGGAAGCAGCGCGTTATTCCTTTGCCGATTCTTCGGTATCCGCTACCGGGAGCACGCAAAACAGGGTTTCTTGTTCCGACGGCTGGTTATGATAACGTACTAGGTTGGCAATATCGACAAGATTTTTTCTGGGCGATCTCTCCAAGCCAGGATTTGTTGGTAACACCTCAGATTATGTCCGAACGTGGCGTTGGAACGAATCTGTCCTATCGGTACATTTTCAGTCGTCAATCCCGAGGTAATTGGTTGATAGATTCGATCTATGATAGCCCGATTGATAAAATTCGAGCACAAATAACTGGCTTGCATGAGGAGCAAATCAATAAGGATTTGAGAATTCATGCACAGATTAATTATGCCACCGACCGTTTTATGTTTCGGGACCTCGGCAGTTCCGGACTCGCTCGTGCATTTCCGAGTCAAACATCTACTGTTAATTTCATGCAGCGGTTGCCCAGAGGCAGCTTGCATTTTGAAGCCCAATATATACAGCCGTTGAATTTGGGGACGCGAAAAACCTTTCAACGTTTGCCAGAGATTCGTCACCGCTATAGAACTCCGGCGTTTGGCAACCGGACCTTTATCGTAGACTTAGATACGCAATTTGTTCACTTTTGGCGAGAACAAGGATTTCATATAAGTCGATTGGCTTTAATGCCTACTATTTCCACACAAGGATTGCATTTTGGACATATCGTAGGATTGCGTCCGCAGATGAAATTTCGTGAGGCACTCTATTCTCATGGTCGAACGTCATCTCAAGAGGGTTTCCGAGAACGAGGCACGGTTTGGTTAGGCCTTGAAGCGGTATCGAATTTGTCGAGACGATTTCCCTTAGGCCAAGGACATCGACTGCGTCATACAATTCAACCTAGTTTCTTTTATGAATATGTCCCCCATACCACACAATCTGACTTGCCTCAACTTGGTGGCGTTGACAATCTTCCGAAAAAGCATTTGCTGACCTATTCCCTAAACACCAGGCTTAAAGATGAGCGGTCAAGAAGAGGGTCCACGACATTATTGGATTTGACGATTACCCAAAGTTATCACTTGGGAGAGACTCCTGGGCGGGCTAATGTCTTTTCAGATATGTGGGGACAGGCGAGGGTGGGCCTGCCAACAACTCAATTGCCACCATTCTTAAGTATTGCTTCTATTTCCTTTGATACCTTTTTTGATCCAGGAGACAAGGAGTTTAGTCAATTCAATACCAGTATGACCCTTCAGGCTAAGCAAGCAGCGTATATAGAAGTCGGACATCGATATACGCGTGCGGGGCTCCTGCCACAGCGAGGTGATATGTGGAATCCAGCCTCGTTTAATGAAGTGTTGGCTCCTCAGGGAAAGATTAATTTTCTAACCCTGGGCGGAGCCGTCCGTACACCATTTGGGTGGACGGTGGGCTCTAAAGTCTATCATGATCTTGCCTCAGGGGAGACCCCACAATGGGATGTCGTGGCTCTCTATCAAAATCCATGCCGCTGCTGGTCTTTTGGGGTGTATTATACTTTATTAAATTCGATCCAAGGACGACCAGAGGGAGAAATTCCGGAACGGAATATGTTTAATTTTGTGTTGACTCTTCGCGGCGTTGGTGCAACAGAATCGAAAGGGACGGCAGTGTTGCGGGAGATTCTCGGGCCGCTGATGCAAGACGAGGAAGGGTTACCGTGGCTAACCAGCACGATTTCGCAACGCCTGGAACAAAGGCCAGGGTTTCAGACACAGTAACACAACTGGTACCTTAACAACCTAGACTAGGGCCCCCCTGCTGACTGCTAAGAAAGTGATCAGAAAGTTTTGAGGTTTGGCCAAATGGCGAAAAATTTGCCTGTAAAAAGTCTTGGTTGGTCCACATTGTGAGAGATAGTGTGGATTTGGATTAGTTTCTTTAAGCAGTCAGCTTCTGATTTCTCCTCACAAATGTCTGGCAAAAATGAACATGCCCCGTCTTAAAAACACCCTTGTTTTATGGGGCATTGTTTTTGATTTTCTCGAAAATTTGGCTAGGTCTTGAGAGCTTTCTTGGTGGCGCGCGCCAAGGCGTCATCTGTGCAATGATTTTCGGCAAAAATTCTAAGCTGAACTACTCGTGACGGAAGAAATTCAAACAATTCCTTCAGTTGTTCTTTTTCAACGGCTTGTGTCGCAGGGTCAA
>CAZGFV010000043.1:0-9974 GCA_964524575.1 uncultured Nitrospiraceae bacterium | reverse complement strand
GGTTGCCTCATGTCACACGTGTATAAGGAATTGCCCGAGAAGAATCGACGAGAATGTCCGTGGCTTCGTCCTTAGTTGACCTATTCCAGCCCTTTCCATGAGACATCATAACTGGAAAACCCTGGATTAGGAAACCCTTTCTTTTGTTGAAAAAAACCTTGAAAAGCAAATAGTTACTTGACAACCTAATAGGGATTTGTTTGAATGGCGCGCCCGATTTGCTAGGGTTACCTTATGCCTTTTTCCCAAGATCCCTTGTTTGCAGGTTTAGGGCAGGCTATGAGAGTCGGCACCGACCTTGTAGCGGCCCTAGTTGTTGGTGGGGGGCTGGGTTGGGTTGTGGATGCCTATCTGCTTCCCTCAAGCCCATGGGGACTAGTGGCAGGTCTGGTTTTAGGGCTGGTTGCGGGTATTCGAAACGCCTACCGATCTGCCCAGAATTGGCATAACTCTTAGCGCTCATTTACAGACGAGCCCGAGGCCGAATTGGAAGATCCGCTTCACCCCTTTGAACTTCATAATTTTATAGACATTTCGCTGTTTGGCCTGGATATTTCCATCAACCAAGCAGTAGTGATGATGATGCTCGTGGTATTGGCGGTGATTGTCTTTTTAACCAAGGCCCGATCTTCAGGATCTTTGGTACCCACGAAAATCCAAAGCATTGCGGAAATGATGGTGGAGTTTATTCGGGGGATGATTCACGATACTATGGGTCCCGAGGGCATGCGGTTTTTCCCACTGGTTTCGACTCTGTTCTTATTTATTTTATTTTCGAATCTGCTTGGACTTATTCCTGGTTCATACACAATTACCAGTCAGCTCGTCGTTACTGGGGTTTTCGCGGTTTTTGTGTATACGCTGAGCATTTTGTTGGGACTCAAAATTCACGGACCGAAGTTTATTAAAGCAATGCTGATTCCTGCAGGAACACCAACTTTTATTATTCCATTGATGGTTATTATTGAAATGATCAGCCAACTAGCTCGTCCTATTTCCTTGGCCGTAAGATTATTCGCCAATATGACGGCAGGTCACGTTATCTTGGGGGTGCTGTTTGGTCTCACCATTACCGGAGGATTGCTAATCGGTTGGCTTCCGTTTTCGTTTACCATCGCCTTATATGGATTGGAATTGGGGATTGCATTTATTCAGGCCTATATTTTTACAATTTTGGCCTGTGTATACATGGGTGACGCGTATCACCTGCATTGATCTAAACTTGAGAAGACATACGTTCATTTATTAACGATTTCACGAGGGGGATACAAACACAATGGATTCTGCAGCTGCAGCATTATTGGGTATGGGTCTGGCAGCGGCTGGGTTTGCCGGTGCCGGTGTGGGAATTGGATATATCTTCGGTAAGATGATCGAGGCTGTGGCCCGTCAACCCGAAGCGGAAGGCCGAGTTGGGAAGTACATGTGGATCGGGTTCGCGTTGGTCGAAGCCATTGCACTGTACGGCCTGGTTATTGCTTTTATTATCATGGGCTTGAGAAAGTAGGACTCACAAGTTATGCCGCAATTTGATTCTCACTTTTTTTCATCACTTATTTTTTGGGAACTGGTTTCGTTCGGAATTCTGTTGTGGGTCTTATCTAAGTTCGCCCTCCCTCCCATTCTGGAAGCGCTTGAACTCCGCGAACGAAAAATTCGCGAGAGCATTGATCAAGCCGAGCAGAATCGGACTACCGCTGAGCAGCGTCTACAAGAGTATGAAGCAAAGTTGCGAGGGGCTGCTCAAGAAGCCGAGGCCATTCTGGCGGCGGCCCGAAACAAGGCCCAGCACCTGCTCGAAGAAAATGAGCAGCGCCTGCGAAAAGAATCAGAACGCATCAAGGCGGAAACCTCACAAGAAATTGAACGGGAACGGAGGAAAGCTCTTCAAGATATTAGAAGGGAAGCCGCAGACTTAGCACTGCTGGTTGCAGAAAAGGTCTTGGTACGAAGTTTGTCGGACGACGACAATCGACGTCTGGCAAAAGCGGCGTTACAAGCCGTATCCTCGGATCAATGAAGAAACAGGTATCGCTAGACATTCGTTTCTCTGATTTTGGATAGCTGCGGCAAGGATTTACTGCGAAGGAGCGTTTTCCTTTGTTCCCAGATTCCCACCCCCAGCTTGATACCCTGCCAGATCAAGAGTAACCCATCTGAAGCCAAGATGTTTTAAACTCTCAGTGATGCGTTGACGGCGGTTTCCTTCGAAAAAGTATTCGATCTCCTGTTGTGCAACTTCAATTCGAGCAATGCCTTCGTGATCACGCACCCGAACCTGCCGGAACCCCTCCTCTTTAAGAATTCTTTCAGCCTGTTCTACTCGTCGTAAGTTCACTTCTGTAATCACCAAACCACGAGGAATCCGAGATGACAAACATGCGGCCGCAGGTTTGTCCCAATTTGATAATCCAAGATGTTGAGCCAAACTTCGAACATCTGCTTTAGTGAAACCGGATTCCACCAATGGGCTACGTACAGCGTACTCTCGAGCTGCTCGAAGACCTGGGCGATCATCGCTAAGGTCATCCAGATTTGTTCCATCGACAACCACATTGATCCCCGAGGTTTGTTTGATTGGTTCAAAAATCCCGTATAAATCCGTTTTGCAATGATAGCACCGTGAATCATCATTGCGAACAAAGCTTGGAATCTCAAGTTGATTCGTGTGAGCCATAATCAATTCCGCGCCTATTTCAAGACTGATGCGACGAACATCTTCGAGTTCTTCCTTAGGAAGCGTTGGCGAAACAGCCACAACCGCCACGGCTTTTTTCCCTAGCATGCAATGGGCTACCTTGAGGACCAGTGTACTATCGATGCCTCCTGAAAAGGCTACGAGTACAGCACCCATTTCTTGAAAGATGTATTCCAATTTTACTGTTTTTTCTTGTAGGTACAAAGGGGGCATTGGAAAAGGCAAGATTTTCATAATAATTTTTTGTCGGGATTTTTTATGTGCAGCTTCATGCAGGGAGTTTGCCCAATTGTCCACATGCTCCCAAAATATCACTCCCTCGGCTTTCCCTGAGAAAAACATCCAACCCCTGGTTTCTCAATACATTTTGAAATTTTTCTATGGCTTCATCGCCCGGCCGGCAGAACGGGCTACCAGGAAATTCATTAAATGGAATCAAATTTACTTTACACCGCATGCCTCGAATAAGTTGTGATAACCGTTGGGCGTCTTCAGGAGAGTCATTCTTTCCGCTCAATAGGACATATTCAAATGTTAAGCGTTTGCCTCGATTAAGTGGATAAGTCCGGCAAGCTTCTAATAGTTCAGGAAGGGGACTAAGCTTGTTAACCATCGGCATCAACACGTCTCGTTGTTCATTGGTCGTAGCATTGAGAGAAATGGCCACATTGACCCCTAACCCCGCTAAGGCTTTTAGTCGTCGCGCAATCCCCGCGGTGGAGATGGTAATCCGTCTTGCCGGGATTCCCAAACCCCACTGAGTATTGGTAATTCGCGACACGGCCTCAGAGACGGCATCAACATTCGCCAAAGGCTCCCCCATACCCATAAACACCAGTGAAGTAATTCGTTTACCTTCCTCCAGAACGTCCTGCGCTGCCATGACCTGACCTATAATTTCATGCGCTCTCAAATTTCGCTTTAATCCCATCTGGCCGGTCAGACAAAAGCGGCAATCTACTGTACACCCAACTTGAGCAGAAATGCACAAGGTTAACCTCTTGGAATCAGGAATGAGCACACTCTCAATAGCGAGGTTATTTTCAAGCGAAAATAGGAGCTTCCGAGTTCCATCCTGAGACTGCACGAGCATGGGTTTGGGGATTCGTCTAATGGTAGCCACCGTTTTTAGAGAATCCCGATCTCTCTTGGAAAGATTGCTCATTGAATCGATTTCTTGAGTTCTATGTTGGTAAAGCCACTGTAAAACTTGCTGCGTTCTGTAAGAGGGCAACCCTAGTTTGTCCACCAAATTCGCAATATCCTGAAAATTCAGCGCGAGTAAATTAAGCGGCGTAGAATCAAGGATGGGTAACTTCCGGAAAGCATCCATATAAAGAAACCTTACTATAGTTAATTCTCCTTCAACAAGAAAACTGGGAAGATTGGGTCACCCAGCGCCCACAGCGAATGTACTACCTTACTCATATCGCAATCCTGGAAATAAAAATATCAAGCAAACTAATATTATTAATAAGCATCTTACTGCTAAATGTGGGCTTGAAATTTTTCATAATAAAAATCCAGGAAAGTAAAAATATAATTTTTTTGAATTGACTTTTTTGCCGAGAGGCTTGCATGTAATTTTTGATTTGCCGCATGTTTCTATTTTTTTAATAAAGCACAATATATAGATTTTTTGTTGACATAGAACGCTAAATATAGTATAGGCGAACTGCTATTGTTAATGAACGGCTAAGAAATAAAGGATTTAAAAAAGGAAAGCGCGACTCAATGAAAAAATTGCGACCATTGAGAAATACCTGGAGTTGGCGGAAACCTTATGCCGGCGAGAGGCTGACAAAGCGAAATTGGCCAGCCTCTCGCTCCAGATCTTTACAGATTAAACCGGCAACTTGACGATGCCAATTACGAACGTAACTGACTAATTGACAGAGATCCTTCTTGGTCGGAGGGGTTTGATGAAACAAGTCAACCCTCACGCCAACCATCTAAAATGGGTATGTTACACGGGAAAAGGTAACATACGGTCTAAACCGGAATTCTCACATCATTCGGGAAAGGGGGTGAGCGCATTGGCAACTAAGAAGAAAGCACCAGCCAGAAAGAAAGCTGCTAAGAAGAAAGCGCCAGCCAGAAAGAAAGCTGCTAAGAAGAAAGCACCAGCCAGGAAAAAGAAATAGCCTTCCCTTCACGCTTAACATGCTGGGAGTAGAAAAACTACTCCCAGCATCCCGCCACCTTCATCAGCAAAAAATAAACATTTTCTTGGAAACGTTGTTGAAAATATTCGGCCTTTAATCGAAGGCCCGTTTTTTCCATTTTTCTCAGAGATATAAAAAAATAGTGTAAAAATTCAAAATTTTTCCGCTGCCATCAGAAGAAGTTCAGACCTAACCTCTTGAATACATTGGTTTTTGCTTCAAACCAACCTGACATTGCTAGTCAAATGAATTCTACTTTTTACAGCTGACCATTGCTAAAATTGCGAAGATAGACCCAAAAACAGCCTGCACATCACAACTGACCTTTCATTTTTTTGAATTTTATAGTGCCTCGAAAGCGAGACGAAATATAGAAATTAAGAACCTCCCGCAGCAAAACTCTTCGCGTTAAATAGCAATTTAAGTTTATTCAAAGATTCGCTAGAAAAGATTTATATTTTAGAAAATGTTGTATTAGGCAAGATCTTTGTTAAAAACATGCTCGATGAAACTCACACAATATTTAGTTGCGCGTATCCGTTTTGATGAATAGAGATAAATGTTTTCAGGCGATAAAATCGCGCAAAATAGTCCAGAGGATTTTCTGCCATTAAAAAAAAATATTGAAATAATTTTATTAAAAGAGTAAGAGATACCAATCATCTGAAAGGAGGTGAGTGCATTGGCGACAAAGAAGAAGAAAGCGCCAGCCAGAAAGAAGAAGGCTGCTAAGAAGAAAGCACCAGCCAGAAAGAAGGCTGCTAAGAAGAAAGCGCCAGCCAAAAAGAAGGCTGCTAAGAAGAAAGCGCCAGCCAAAAAGAAGGCTGCTAAGAAAAAGAAATAGCAAAGTGCCTACCGTGTATACTCGGCGGAAGAAGGGCACCCTTCTTCCGCCGTTGTTTTTGGCCCACATCCCCTGTACATAGTAAGAAAAACCCAATTTCCTGAACCGCAAAGATATGAGTCTACACAATGATCCCCTAGATTCTAGCAGGCCTAATTTTCAAATTTTAAATCTTTTGGAATACGAAGAAAACTACCATCGCTCCCATTATGAGACCTTGTATATCCAATCAACCATTAACTAAGCACAAGGGGTTAGATCCAAAGCGATTGGGCGTGTTGATTTCGCTTTCATTTTTTCCCTACAAGGTTGCCCTTCAACTCCAAAGGCATATTCAGGATGACCGAATTGCAGGTTCGCGATCTAATACTTTAATCTTGTTGGAGCATGAGCCAGTGTTAACCCTTGGCCAAACCACCAAAGACTTTCATTGGAAGGAACAGTCTGAAGTGATTAACAAGCAGGGTATCCAGATTATTGAGAGTGAGCGAGGAGGATCGGTGACCTTTCATGGTCCCGGACAAATCGTCGGGTACCCGATTTTGTTGCTTCGAGAATTCTGTTCTGGCCCGAAAACGTATATGCGGATGCTGGAAGAAGTCATTATTGCCGTTTTGGAGGAATGGGGAATCAAAGGAAGGCGAATTGAAAAGTTGATAGGGGTATGGGTTGAGGACCCTCAAAGCCTAGATGGATCTTTGGCCAAAATCGCGGCCTTCGGGGTTAAGATCTCACGGGGGATAACCACACATGGTTTTGCGTTGAATGTGGCTGTTGATTTGCAACCATTTAGTCTGATTACTCCGTGCGGGATTGAGAATTGCCACGTTACGTCAATGACCGAAGTATTGGGCAGCGAACTTGACCTGCCCTTGGTAAAGAAACAAGTTGCGCATCACTTTTCTAGGGTGTTCGGAATCAGGTGGAGTGACAAGATAACGCAAGCTTCCGATTTGTCTCTTCCCCAACCAGGGTGAGGGAAAAAAAGTGATCTCAGCTGTTGGAATGAACCTTGACTCTACATTCCCCAACCGCCACTGACGTGAATGTTAGTCCCTGTCACGTACCTGGCTTCTTCTGACAAAAGATAGCGAACGGCTGAAATCGTATCTTTTATTTCACCAATGTACCCAGCTGGAATTTTTTTTGCCAGGCCATCTAGTTCACTCGGCGGTGCACTTCCTGAATCAATGAATCCTGGCGAGATTGCGTTGACTGTAATACCATCAGATGCAAGCATCTTTGCAAGGGTTCTGGTCAAAATCAGAATGCCAGCCTTGGCAATATAATGCGCCGTGACCATTGGCTGGGCCTCCATTTTATCCGCATTAGCCATGCCAAATGAAATAATACGCCCATGTTTCCGAAGCTTCATTCCTGGAGCAACAGCTTGCGCAAGATAAAAGATGGGATGAAGATTGTTGGTAAACATTTCGTCCCAGCCTTCTGGGGTCTCGTTGAATAGATTGATTCGATGATACGGTCCGGCTCCATTCACAAGTACATCAATTTTCCCCCATTTCTCTTCCACCTGCCTTACTAATCGTTCGCAAGCCAGAGGATCAGATACATCACAACGAATGGCAATCCCTTGTCCACCACGATCGTGGATGGCGGTGGTCGTGACCTGAGCATCTTGCTCACTGGTCCGATAGCAAATAGCTATCGAGCACCCTTGCCTAGCAAGATCGAGGGCAATTCCTTTGCCAATACCTCGTGCGCCTCCAGTAATAAGTGCAACTGTTTGATCCATTCTCAAACTCCTTTTATTCACCTCTCCTAAAAGAGGAAAACGCATTAATTCTTGGTGCCATGCCGTTGGAAGAGAGTTTGAAAAACGTTGGCCGTTCTCGTCGAGAGTTTTCTTTTTCCAGAATACGAAGATGTCGTCACGAATGCTTCAATATCCTCAAAGGTATCAACATCACGTTCAAAATCAAGTAGGCCCACGGTTCGTCCTAGGGCTTGAGCTTTTTCCTGAGTAAGAACAAGGACATTTTTCGTCGACCAGGCAATATCAACAAAGATTCCCGGCGTCGGGTGCTTTAAACCAATCAGGTAGTAGCCTCCGTCATGGGTTGGCCCAAGCACGATATCCTGAGTTTTTAACAGGAACGCAGCTTTTTTATACGTTTCCAGTGAAAGTGCAGGAATATCAGTTCCAATCACTAAGGCATACTGATAGCCTTTTTTTAAGGATTTATTTATCGCATGATTCATACGTTGGCCAAGGTCATCGCCAACCTGTTCACAGAGAGTCAGACGATAACGAGCAGCAAGAGTTTGAAAGAAGGCGTGGTCTAATGACGGCGTACAGGCAAGGAAGCGATCGAGTCTGCGAATTCCTCTGGTCTGCTCGGCGATATCCATAACCATACTCCCATGCAAACTTGCGGCTTCATCAGGATTGAGTGGGGGACACAAACGTGTTTTGACTTGGCCGGGAATCGGAGCTTTGGCAAAAATAATAAGTGCGCCTTCGGCAGGAACGGGTGGTGACAGGTCCAGGTAGTTTTTTGTGTGGCTGTGCCGACTAGACCGTGAAAGCTTACCTGATCGTGGCATAAAATTGATGTAAGGTCCGTGGACTTAAACCCACCCAATAAAGAAATCGGAGAGCCCACATATGCAGAATAGTTTGAAGAGCACCTCGTTGTTCCCACCGACGGAAGGAGGTTGTGACCTTCATTTGCAATGGAATCACTCCTCCAAGACGTTTGAGTCGTCTAGTGAACTCAAGGTCTTCCATCAAAGGAATATCGACATATCCACCCATTTGCTCAAAGATTGAACGTCGTACAAAAATAGCTTGATCCCCTGTAGCAATACCTGACCACCGCGACCGCCAGTTCATCATGCGGCTGATCACCCACGCCCAACCGCGATCATCCTCGAACTGGACATCAAAACGACCTCCCACGCATTGAGGATTTTCCATCGATTGTTCGATGGCCATTCGGCTGTCAGGTGGCAACTGTGTGTCTGCATGCAGAAAGAGTAGGATATCGGATTTGGCTTCAGCAGCTCCGGCGTTCATTTGTCGTGCACGCCCGCGATCAGCCACGATGGTTTTGGCTTCACGTTGGCAAAGACCATTAAGATGGTTGTTCGCAACGGCTAGGGTTTGGTCTTCGCTCCCACCATCGACGATAATGATTTCCTGAAATTGTTGCTGTCTCACATAAAGGAGTGTTCGAGACAAGGCACGTTCTTCATTAAGAGTCGGAATAATGATGGCGATAGAGGAGGCCATGGGGTTGAGTGCGGAAGGTTATTCGGCTTCCTTTTATTTACCTAGAAACGAAGCATTTTACTTCCAATCTCCGCCTTGTTTTTTGACAACTGCTGCTGGGTCTGAAATTTTCTTAGGATTTTGAAACATAAAGAAGACCACCATCGCGATCGTCCCCCAATAAATGACATATTTGTGCCAAAAGAGTACTTCACCAAGTTCAATGAAACCTATCGCGCACATGATGGAGAAAACAATGATGAGATACCGGACTGTTGGAATCTTGACCGAAGAATGAGCCCAAAGAGCCATACCAGAAAAATATAAGAGCATAGGGAAAATAGTAATTTCCGCTCCAGTACTTGCCGAGAGAAATACTTGGATAAAACCAATGAAGACCATAGCCGAACCCACCATCTTCATGGCGACTTTCATCTGAAGGGCTTCATGAGTTTCAGTATCCATTTCGGGCTCTGTAGACGGAGGACCAACATGCATGCCTGGAACTTGCCGAGTAGGCGGCTTATGCTGCGTATCGGAATTAGTCTCTGCTCCGACACCGGATTTAGGGTCTTCAGCCATATTCACCATTTAAAATGTTTGCTCAGCGTCAAGCCTTGCTGATGATAACTCGACCCGATGGTTGAGCCGTAAATTTCATCCGGGTTATCGATCATTCTTTCATATATCACTTTAAAAAATGTTTGGCCATCGTGAATCATAAAGGGCACATCATGGGGCCTGACCTCAAGAACAACAGGCGTGCCATTTTTCGGTGCGGTAGCAGCCCCGAACCCCGGGTCAAAGAACCCAGCATAATGCGTCCGCAACTCCCCACATGCCGCTTCATAGGCAACCATTTCTGTTGCATACCCTGGGGGAACCCTAATTCGTTCTTTTGAAGCCAGAATGTAAAATTCCTGTGGTTCCAGAACAAGCGAATCATTGCTATGGTGATAAATCGGTTCCCAAAAATCTAGAGCCGGATAATGCCCGATCCTTGATAGATCAACCACATGGCTATTTTTCTTAGCC
>CAZGFV010000042.1:0-9999 GCA_964524575.1 uncultured Nitrospiraceae bacterium | reverse complement strand
ATGAGAACGACAAGAATTGCTATGGTTCAGATGAACCCAATTGTTGGGGATTTACAGGGTAATGTTAGGGCCATGGCTGGCTGGATAAGAGAAGCTCGTCAGGCGGATGCTGATATTGTGGTGTTCCCAGAGTTGGTGATAACTGGGTATCCACCAGAAGATCTTGTGCTGCGTCCTAGCTTTATTCAGGATACGCGCAGAGCATTAGACCAGTTTCTTAAAAACTGTCGAAATCTTACTGTGATTGCCGGCTTTGTAGAGGCAAAAGTTAGCAAGGTTCACAAAAATGCTCCCCGCTTAGTCAGTTTCTCAGAATCTCTTCAATTATTCAATGCAGCCGCAGTAATACAAAATGGCAAAATCTTGGCGACTTGCCATAAAGCCTTATTGCCCAATTATGGGGTCTTCGATGAAAGTCGTTATTTTCAACCAGGAGATCAGGCTCTAATATCTGTGATTGATGGGATTCGAAGCGGCATCAATGTCTGTGAGGACATTTGGTATTCTGATGGTCCTACAAGAGATCAAGTTGGTCGAGGTCATGCTGAATTAATCATTAATATCAATGCATCGCCATTTCACAAGGGAAAAGGTGCTATCCGTGAGCGAATGTTGTCTCAACGCGCTCGAGAAAATGGAGTGATCGTTAGCTACACCAACATGGTTGGTGGACAAGATGAAATTGTGTTTGATGGGAATAGTCTCCTCGTGGATAGGCGAGGACGTATCATGGCTCGCGCAAAATCGTTTGAAGAAGATCTACTGATTGCAGATCTTGAATTTGAATCTTCAACTTTACGGAGACGTGCACAAAAGTCCCAAGTATCCAGTCGATTAGTTTCTCGATATTCTTTAAAGAAAGTAGTAGGAAATAGAGCACTTAAGCCAAAAGAAAAAAAATCTATTCAGTCCGAAATTATTTCAAAGATAGATCCATTTGAGGAAGTATATCGTGCATTAGTGACAGGAGTACGAGACTATGTTCGCAAGAACAATTTTTCTCGCGTGGTGATTGGAATAAGTGGAGGAGTTGACTCTGCGCTAACCGCCGCAATTGCGGCTGACGCCTTGGGCTCAGATAATGTAACCGGTGTGTTTATGCCCTCTGCTTTTACATCGCGAGAAAGTCGAGAGGATTCTCTAGCACTAACAAAGGCTTTAGGGTGTTCGTTGTTGACCATCAGGATATCTAGTGTGTGGAAACAGTATTTAAAATTGCTGGTGCCAATTTTTAAGAATAAGCCGCACGATGCTACTGAAGAGAATCTTCAGGCAAGAATGCGAGGGAATCTGTTAATGGCCCTATCAAATAAGTTGGGGTATTTAGTTCTTACCACAGGAAATAAAAGCGAGATGAGTGTAGGTTATGCTACCTTATACGGTGACATGGCTGGTGGTTTTGCGGTCATCAAAGATGTTCCGAAGATGCTCGTATACAAGTTGGCACGGTTTCGAAATCATTGTTCCAACGAGCAATTGGGAAAGAATCTGATTCCGCTTCGAATTATTGAAAGAGCTCCTTCAGCTGAATTAAAACCGAATCAACTTGATCAGGACTCACTGCCGCCCTACGAGGTCCTTGATCCAATTTTGGAAGCTTACGTGGAAGAGGATTGTTCTCTGGACGAGATCGTTAAGCTTGGGATGAAACCTGAAATTGTTCGGAAGGTCATGGCTTTAGTGGATCGGAGCGAATATAAACGTCGCCAGGCCCCTATTGGTATCAAAATTACACCACGTGCTTTGGGAAAAGATCGGCGAATGCCCTTAACTAATCGGTACATTAAATATTGACCTTGAGCGATTTGAAATACAGATTGAGAAAACTAACGAATGAGAATAATCCTATTGGGATTTCTAACCAAAGTCTGTGATTGATTTATATTCAAGAATAGTGGGGAAAAGGCTGCATGGAATATCCAGTTGAAACCGGACAGCCTAGTCAAAGTTACGTTGACAAGGAATTAACTTCAACTCAAGCAGTGCTTCAAGAACGGCGTGACGGACTGGTCCAGCGTCTGCGTGATGGGGCGTCAGCTTCAGAAGTTGTAGTCGGTTTTACAGATTTAGTCGATTCTGTATTGATCGCACGTTATCGCAGTGTTTTGCACCAGCATGTTGGAGATTTTGCCGTGGGCCTGCGGCAATGTTGTTTGGTTGCGGTTGGTGGGTACGGTCGACGTGAGTTGTCACCTTATTCAGATATTGATGTGATGATTTTGTACCATGATGGTGGCGAGAAGGTGGTCCAAACCTTATCCAAAGAGGTATTACATCATCTTTGGGATCTTGGTTTCCAAGTGGGACACAGTGTTCGGTCGATTCAAGATTGTTTAGTCGTAGCGGAAGAAGACCTTGCGGTGAAAACTGCACTCATGGAATCACGTTTTCTCACAGGAGGCGCAACTGTCTTTCAGGAATTCCAGCGACGCTTTGCCAGGCGAGTTTTAGGTCGTCGTGTGGGCAATTTTATTCGAGATAAAATCAAAGAACGCTACCGCGAATATGCAAAATTTGGCGAGACTATTTATTTGCTTGAACCTAATATTAAGAAAACCAAGGGAGGGTTGCGAGACCTGCATCTGTTGCAATGGATCGGGATGGCTAAGTATCAAGCCTCCACCTTGCAGGATTTGGCTGATCGGGGGATTTTGGCTCACCAAGATTACGCTGCTCTTGTGGAAGCGCGAGAGTTTTTATGGAAAGTCCGTGCGTTTCTGCACTTGGAAGCTGGAAGAGCACAGGAAATCCTGTCGTTTGAAGAACAAGTGCGATTAGCCAAGGAATTTGGATTTGAAGATCAATCGCATTTGTTGGCGGTTGAGCAGTTTATGCAGTTGTATTACCAACACACTACGGGAATTTATGATCGATGTATGCGGTTGGCAGACCGTTCTAAAGGACAATCTTGGTGGAACTGGGTTACGGCTTGGTTCCCCAGGCCTTTGCTCAAGGGATTCTTCTCCTTGTTGGGGACTAATTTAGCTATTCCGCAAGAAAAGCTTCTGGATGTGCTTCACAATCCAGGACGGCTGCTAGATTTATTCAAGGTATCGCAAGAGAAAGGAGTGGCAATAGATGGGCGGACATTAGAGGAAATTCATCGCCATATGGAAACTGTATCAGATGAAACCTTTTGTTCACCACTAGCGAGTCAGGCATTTCGAGATATTCTCTCTGGTCCAGGGGCTGTTGCCCAAACGTTGACTCTCATGCATCAGGCTCGAGTGTTGGAAAAACTGGTCCCAGCTTTTGGAAGAGTCCGCGGCCTCATGCAATTTAATCAATATCATAAGTATACGGTGGACGAACACAGTTTGCTTACAGTCCGAGAGGTGGAGCGAATCGGCAGACAAGAAGGGATTTTCCACGATGTTTATAAGGAAATTCCGGGAAAAGACATTTTGCATTTGGCTGCCTTATTGCATGATATAGGGAAAGGTCTTCCAGAGGACCATAGTGAGGTAGGGCGTAGCATTGCGCGAGACATTGCAGTGCGATTACAAATGAATCAGCAGGAGGCTAATGGACTAGAGTTTTTGGTTTACGAGCACTTACTCATGGCAAACACGGCTTTTCGTCGTGATCCATATGATGACAAGGTGCTCTTAAAATTTGCGCGTGCCGTGGGTACTCCAGAACTACTGAAAAAGCTATTAATTTTGACAGCTGCGGATATCGCCGCCGTTGGACCGAATACGTTGACCAAGTGGAAAGAATCTTTACTAATCGAGCTATATTTGCGAACCCTGCCTGAGGTATCTGGTGGACGCGAGGCGATTGAGGTTAACAAGGATATCAAGGAAATCGCTAAGGAAATTCTTGGGTTGTGGAGGCAACAAAATGTATTAGGTGAAGTAGCCAATGGCGTTCAATCAGCACCAGATTCTATCCAACCCTGGGTAGAGGAACAATTAAGCAAATTTCCACTTAGATACTTATCAGGAACTTCTCGTGATCGAATGGCTGCACATTTACAAGCCTTGCAGCAGCTGCCATCGGCAAGCCCTCTTGTTGAGTCGGCCTATAAGGATGATCTCCAGGTGTGTGAATATACTTTGATTGCGCAAGATCACGAGATCCCTGGGGTTTTTATGAATGTAACGGGCGCTCTGGCTGCTTTGGGGCTTCATGTTCTAGATGCTCAAATCATGACACGAAACGACGGGATAATCTTTGATTCTTTTTTTGTTGATGATCCGGATTTCGATGGGCCTCCTACCGCGATCAAGCGTGAGAAGGTAGGGAGAGCCATAATTGATGTCCTGAGTGGGAAGGAATCCATTAAAAATCTGATGAAACGAAATCATCGTCTTTTTTTTGAACGGTCCTTTCCCGTCACCGTAAAACCTACCGAAGTCAAAATTGATAATGAAACGTCCGATAAATTTACCATCATTGATGTATTCACGGATGACAGACAAGGATTGTTATGGGTAATTGCGAAAACTTTGTTTGAGTTAGAGTTATCCATTCATGCTGCGAGAATTGCCACTCGGCTAGATCAGGTGGTGGATGTGTTCTATGTTACTGAATCGCAAGGGGGAAAGGTCCAAGATGATGCGGGATGTCAGAAAATTCAGGAAATCCTTACCAAGGCCGTGGACGGTCAATAAGTTCTATCCCCCAACCTTTACTATGCTGTTAAAGGCGCGCATTTATGCCCATAATCTAAGAAAACTTTCCCCCTTTCTCGGAATGAGCCATAGCCGCATATTCATTGAGGGCTGCTTTTGTGGCTTCCCCGAGGGAAATTGACCGGTTGGTTGTTGAGCGAATCCTTTCTATTGAACCAAGTAGGGTTATAACCGAATCAAAATTTGAAGATTCTCCCATTAGTCCAATGCGCCACACCTTTCCAGCAAGAGGACCTAAACCTCCACCAACTTCAATATGATAGTCCTGAAGAAGAGTCGAACGCGTGGCCTTGTCATCAACCCATTCTGGAGTGGAGACGCAGGTAAGTGTGGGAAGACTGTGTTTCGAGTCGGGGACGAGTGAAAAGCCCAGTGTTTCTAGGCCTGCGCGAAGCGCTTGGCCGTTTTGCTGGTGACGCGTGAAACGTGCAGGAAGGCCTTCCTCGTGAATCTGTCGCAAGGCTTCTCGCAAAGCGTAGGTCATGGAAATTGGGGCAGTATGATGGTAGGTGCGTTTTCCTTCTGTCCAGTAATCCGCGATCAGCGTACAATCGAGGTACCAACTCTGGCAGGGGGTCTTTCGTTGCCTTATGACTTCTAGTGCGCGATTGCTTAATGTCAAAGGCGCGAGTCCCGGAGGGCAACTCAGACATTTCTGTGTGGCCGAGTAGCAGGCATCGATTTGCCAATCATCAACCTCGACTGGAATTCCCCCAAGTGAGGTGACCGCATCGACAATTAAAAGGGCATCATGTTGGTGACACAGTGCACCTATGCCTCCTAAGGGTTGCCAGACGCCAGTTGAGGTTTCTGCATGGACTAAAGCTACAGCTTTGATTGCCCCAGCAGTTTGAAGCAAGTGAGCGATTTGGTCGAACGGGATAGGTTCACCCCAGGGTGCCGTGATTTCGATGACGGTTCCACCACATCGCGTGACCATTTGGGCAATGCGATTGCCAAAGACTCCGTTGATGCCAACGATGACTCTGTCTCCAGATTCAATAAGATTGGCAATCGCGGTTTCCATGGCTGCCGATCCAGTTCCTGATACAGCTATCGTATATTGGTTGTTGGTCTGAAAGAGCCATCGCAAGAGTTCCTGAGTCTCATTCATTATCGTCAAAAATTCTGGGTCGAGGTGTCCGATAAGGGGAGTGCTCATTGCTTGCAGCACGCGAGGATGAACCAGACTTGGGCCTGGGCCGAGTAAGATACGCCGAGAAGGAGTTAACGCATTATATTTTTTATACAATTCAGGCATCAGTAGCAGATCCTTTCGTTGGTCTATTCTACCCAGGTACTTTCAAGGATTCCACCCTCGTTTCTTTCAATTTCTGACAACTCTTTATAAAGATCTTGATGACGCAATTGGTAATTCAATTCTTTTAAAATTTTTTGAGGGGATAAGCGTTTTCCAAGGTCTTCTGGAGTCGTTGGATTTGGTTTTGGAATGTTCCATTCAGTGGAAAGGAATTTACAGATGTCTGACCAACGTCTAGGGATGCCGTCGCTTACGATATACGTTGAGCCAGGCTTGGATTGGCGCAAAGCTTCAATGCACAAAGGAGCAATGTCTTTAACGTGAATGAGATTTACATATCGATCCGTGTTCTTAATCTTACCCCTTCGAATCCAATTTAAAACATTTCGTCCAGGTCCATAGATGCCAGCCAATCTTACTAAGATGGCTCCGTATGTTTCACGTAAATGTTCTTCAATTTGAACTCTTGGAAGATTGATGTTGAGTTCAACTTCTTCATTTGTGAGGCCATCGGCCTTTGGCGGATAGGCTGATGTGCTTCCCAGGATAAGCAATCGAGATTCTTTGCCTGTAATTTCTTTTGTAAAATTTGATGCTGCCTCTTTTGGTAAAGCGGGAAAGCACCATACAATTTGGGAGGGTGTAGTAATGTGGAGACATGTTCTTGGTTGCTCTTAGGCAAAAAATACTTTAAAGGAAGGAGTTACATATGGAAGATGTACATTAGGGTTTCTGCTAGTAGCAAATACCTCGAAGCCCTGTTTCAATGCCTCGTGATAAAAAAACTTTCCCACATAACCTGCCCCGAGGATAATAAGAGGAAGTGAATGGGGGGAGGGAATCGTGATGTCTCCTATGATATTTGAGAAGTTTTAATTATAAGGGTGTTCATATATTTCGAATCAATGAAAACAGAAAAGTTCTGTAGCCCTCGGCTAATCGATCATATATTGTTTAGCATACCGGATGTAATTATTTGCTGATTCTTTGATCCAAGCCAATTCCTTTTCCTTAAGAGAACGTTTTACGCACGCAGGTGAGCCTAGTGCTAGGCTATGGGAAGGAACCACTGTACCTTCAGTTACAAGGGAACCAGCTCCAATAATACAATCATCTTCAATTACGGCTCCATCCATCACAATACTGCCCATTCCGATCAGAACACGACTTCCAATTTTACATCCATGTAAAACTACGTGGTGGCCGATAGTCACATCATTGCCAATGACCAAAGGATGAGTATCATGAGTCACATGAAGCAGGCTGAGGTCTTGGACATTGGTTCGATGTCCGATCCGTATATAATGGACGTCTCCACGAATGACGCTGTTGAACCATACGCTTGATTCTGAGTCAATTACTACATCTCCAATCACTACAGCTGTATTTTCTATAAAGGCGCTCGATGTGATTGTAGGTAGAACTCCGAGGTAGGGTTTGATCATGTCATGGCCGTATTATAAGGTCGGTGATAATTTTAAGATCTAATTTGTTTGTCGTGTTTGACTTTGGGGTTATCCTTTAGCAAGTACTGCTGCAATGACCAGGACAGCAAGTGCAGTTATGACTGCCACATAAACAGTGATACTTCGGTCGGTTTTCCATGAGGTTTGCCAGTCTTCTGGGTACAGTGTTTTGTCTTTTAAGTACAAGCCTTTCTCGTATAATCCAAGAACTTTTTCTATTTCAATCAATGTTTGTTTGGCAAGGATATGCCGGTCACGCTGTTGAAGAATCAGGTAAATGAATAGGGATGAAAATAGTGCAACCCCGGTTAAGGAAAAGATTTTAATAATAGGATCGACGGGATAAGGGGGCGCAAGAGCGAGTATGGTGATCAAGAGTAAAACTAAAAAAGCACTGCCAAAGGCCGTGAGTCGCATCATCTGTTCTCGCCGACGGAACACTTCTTCTTTGTACCAGGGGTAGAGTACGCGGACGATTTCTAATTGTTCTTCCTTGAGTAAGCTGGGTATGTCCGTCATGCAGTGGCTCGTGAGGCGTTCAAAGGGTTGGGCACATGGTCTACGATCCATTCAGTCAGCGCAAGACTCATTTTTTGGAAATCCTCAGGCCTTCCAAAATAATGATTGGCTTTCTTGAGAAGGAGGAGATTTTTTTCCCCAGCCAATCTTTCCTCTAATTGGTTTATTTGATGCATAGGAACCAGTTCATCTTGTTGCCCATGTACGATCAAACAAGGCGTTGTTATTTGTTTAGCCTGTCTATAGGCATTGAACTTCTTGCAATTCTCATAAAATTGGAAATTCAAAGCAATGGGTTCAGATTCTCCTGTAACATTGGGTATGGTGTTCGTCTGTTGCCATTGGCTGAGGCCATCTTTCCCAAATTCTAATTCTAACATTTCCGGAAAGTCGGGAACTGGGCACTTAAGGCCAATTGCAAAAAGTTCTGGGTGATTGGCTGCGACTAAAATCGATAATAACCCCCCAAAGCTGGAACCGATCAACCCAATGTCTCGATATCCTTTTGTTTTTATATCCTTAAGGAGCGAGTCTAACTGAGATTGACAGGTGGTAACAGTAATATCAGAGAATTGCCCGCTTGACTCTCCCATTCCGAACCAATCAAAGCGAAGTGTACTGAGTCCTTTGGATACGAGCAATTCGGTAAGCCGCATGTTCGTACGACTATCTTTATTAGACAAAAATCCATGGCATAGGATGACGATACCGGTCGCGTCTTCTTTGGGTTCTGTTAAGATCGTAGATGTTTGACCAAAGATATGTTCAAAAACCAGTTTTGATTGGCGGTATTTCATGCAGAAATCTTGATGGACACCTGGAAAGTTGTCAACTGGTTTGTGGTTCAATGTTACACTGGGATAGTAGAAGTTGATTGTGTAAATTAAATACAGAAAAAACCTTACGACAGGAAAAAGAAATGGTTGGTTGGGCCATGCCCATGACCTATAGATAATCCATGGAAAATGGCCGAAGTGGTGTAGGTTTTAGCGGCTTCGATAGCATCGCCAATGGGCTTACCTAATGCGAGTTGAGCGGTGATAGCTGAGGCGTAGGTGCACCCTGTACCGTGTGTTGTTTTCGTGTCGATAATATCACCTTTATACAGCCGAAAAAACCGGCCATCATAAAGAAGATCGGTGGCGGGATGTTCCAGCAAATGGCCACCCTTGATGAGGACATACTGACATCCAAGTTGATATAACGCTTTGGCGGCTTCTCGAGTTTCTTTCAACGTCCGAATGGTCATCCCAGTTAACCGTTCAGCTTCCGGAATATTCGGTGTCAGGAGAAAGGCTAAAGGGATTAGGTCTTGTTTTAACCAGTTTATGGCGTTGGGTTTTAAGAGCTCATGGCCGCTTTTTGATATCATAACTGGATCGACAACAAGTTTTTGTACTTGATATTGTTTCATTTTTCGCCCGACGAGCGCAGCGGTGGTGGCGTTAGAAAGCATGCCCGTTTTGACAGCTGCGACATCGAAATCATCGAAGATAGCATCGATTTGCGCTTCAATGATCGTGTCCGGAAGATCGTGGATTGCCGTAACATTTTTGGTATTTTGGGCTGTAATGGATGTAACCACCGTCATGGCAAATGTTCCATTGGCTGACATCGCTTTGAGGTCAGCTTGGATACCTGCACCACCTCCAGAGTCGGAACCTGCAATCGTTAGGACCTGTTTCATCATGGAAGAAAAGTGGGGAACGAAAAGAACATGAAAATTATGCAGTATAGGCGGCCAATTGGGAGTAGGGAAACTGTAGCATGCAGGTAAAAAGCGGTCAAATTCGTCTTATTTTGTTGTCGTGCTTTGTTGTTCTATTAATGGCACCGAATGGATGTTCGAAGGAATATCAAGCAGTGACTTTGATCCTTGAAGATTTTCGCTTTGCCCCTGATCAAATTTACCTTTATTCGGGGCAGCCCAGTCGTCTGATTATTCGGAATCTGGGGCGGGAATTATATCGATTTAAGAGCCAGGTTATTGATCGATCCGAAGTGCGAGAAATTGGATAGGAGAAAAAGCCTATTACTGACGAGGTGGACGGAGTAGTGACCCCACCTGGGAAAACCCTCGAACTAGTTTTCACTCTACAGCAATGAAGATTTTCAT
>CAZGFV010000041.1:6337-10459 GCA_964524575.1 uncultured Nitrospiraceae bacterium | reverse complement strand
GCAATCAACCGTGTGGTCATTGACCATTCCTGTAGCTTGCATGAATGCATAACAAATGGTCGTACCAACAAATGAAAAGCCCTTCTGCTTGAGATCTTTGCTCATGACATCCGACTCCTTTGTGGAACAGGGCACGTCTTTAGAAGTCTTCCAGTAATTGATGATTGGTCGATGTCCGATAAATTTCCAAATGTATTCATCAAAAGATGCATATTCTTGTTGAATGGCCAGATATGCTTTGGCGTTTTGGATTGCCGAATTAATTTTGAGTCGATTTCGAATGATTCCAGCATTGCTCAACAATTCACGAATTTTAGGAACAGTATACCGAGCCATAGATTCGGCACTGAACTGATCCAATGCTTGTCGGAAAGCTTCTCGCTTTTGCAAAACGATGTACCAACTTAATCCAGCTTGTGCCCCTTCCAAAACCAGAAACTCAAAAAGTCGCTGATCATCATGAAGCGGCACCCCCCATTCCATATCATGGTAGCGAATAAGCTGCTCATTTTTTGCCCAAACGCACCGAAGAACGTGCTGAGGCAACATTAATCTTGGTCCTGGTTTGCGATATCAATAACTACTGGACAGTGATCGGATAACTGTTCATACGCTAAAGGATAGTCGCCCTTAATACGTTGACATTGGGCTATCGCACAATAACCTGTGACACGGACCGATCGAGTCCGAACTTCTTCCATACCATGATTAACTAATATATGATCCAGCCAGCCTCCACGCCCACGAAAATAGTGAGAACAACGTGGAGTAATCAATAGGTCCTGAAACCCGGGTTTTTCTTTGGAAACCATGCGGCGCATATATTTTAGTTCGGATTTTCTCGAAGCATAGTCTCCGGCACCCATGGTATTAAAATCTCCAAGGATCACGATGTCTTTATCTTGAAAAAGAAACGGCTTCATCGTTTTATCAATGCGATTTAGAGCTTTCTGTCGTTCTTCAAGGGCAAATACCGTCGAGCCTGATTTCAAGTGCAAGGCAATCAAATGAAAATCTACCCCAGGTTTCTGAAGAGATTGCACATAGCCATAAAGTCCTGGGCGCAATCCACCTGCACAAGGGCTATGTGGCGATTGCGCTCTAACGTTAAAAGCCTTGAGACTTTTGACCTGTTGTACCTCCACCCGCTTGGCATTCCACAAAAACCCAATCTTCATGCCACCACATCGTTGGGGCATCCACCGCCAGGAAGCTCCAGTCATGCCTTCAAGCAAGCGTAATACCTCTTCCCAAGCCTGCTTAGCCTCTGCAGTAGCCAAGCTTTCCTGTACAGCTAGGACATCTACGTTCATCCAGGCAATTGAGCAAGCTAACCAAGATATATCCGTATGAAGATTTGGTTTCTGCGCACGGTTCGGAAGTTGTCCAAGGGGAAACCTTCGAATATTCCAAGTAGCCACTTGAAGTTTATCGTCTGTAGCAATAGCCATTCGTCCCCCGGCTTGAACTACTTTTTGACACGCGCTTCCTGAATCCCAAACCATGACTTCTTCCTGAGGAGAACTAAGGTAAGGCACTAAACGAGCCTGTGACCGAACAGGAAGTTTAGATGCTACCAATTCCTGTGATAGCACCGGATAAAGAACAACGAACAAAATACTCGTTACAGCAATAGGTATAGTGTTTTTCATAATTCTTAGAAGTATTTTAAGAAGCATAGACCATGACCTAATCAGCCAATTCTTTTGCTTTCTTCATTAACTTAGATAAAGAACCAACCTAAAAACAGCCGTATGTTGATTCTGATAAAATAAAGAAAAGTTCTTTTTAAGCCATTTTAATGAGTTCCGCGATCGCGCCATGAACGCCTTCAAAGATTTGATGAGGTTTGGCACTTCCATACATATACGCTGGAGTCGTAATAACTTTATTAGCCACATCGACCACATATTTTTCGACTTCACAGTTCGAATGCTTGGCACCAGTTTTTTCAACTTCTGATGCAGTTCCCTGGTCATCGCCAATTGTGACATTCACACCTTTATCGCCAAACGCCAAAGCCATGAGGGCTGGTGCGATACAAATCGCGGCAATTGGCTTTTTCGAATCATGAAATCCTTTCACAATTCGCAGCACCTCCGGATCGATATTACCGCCACTACCCTTCTGAGCAAAATCACATAAATGGAGCGCTGCCCCAAACCCACCAGGAAATGCCAGGGCGTCAAAATCTTGAGCCTTTAAGTCTTCCAGTGGCTGAATCTCTCCGCGGGCAATACGTGCAGCCTCTTGCAGGACATTGCGATTTTGACCTGTGGGTTCCTGGGTCAGATGATTAGTTTCACCCACATCTTTGTTTGGGGCGAAACATTTATACACAGCGCCTTGCTGCCCAATAGCCACTAAAGTACTAATGGCTTCCGTAATCTCTGCCCCATCTAAGTAGCCACAACCTGATAGTATAACAGCAATTGTTTTCATAATGTCCTCCCTCAAACCTTACGCCAATAATATACAAAAATAATTCTGAAATGAGGAATCGGCTTGAACTTGGATTGATTCTGTACGCACTACATTATTTTTATCAATAAAGCCAAAAACAAGATCAGCTAAAAACCAATGAGGCTGCGCAGGATCGTGTGATATTTTTCTAAGAACCTCTGCTTCTATCTACCTCCGATTTAATCCAAAAAGTCCATCTTCCCATGATTTTTCACCTATTCAGCCTAAGAGTTCAAATCCCCAGTCACCAAAAAATCATCGCCCAAGGACTTAATGCAGACATTTACCATCGCGAAATTCTCTGCTAAATGCCTAGGAGAAAGCCCCCCAATCAAACCTTTGGCATTTTGGCCACCAAGCAAGTTTGGAGACACATAGAGATAGACTTGGTTGACAAGACCCTCTCGCAGAAATCCTGCATTTAACTCGCTCCCGCCCTCCAGCATGAGGCTCGTAATTCCCATTTGCCCAAGTTCTTGAAGGCAACGCCGAAGAGAAACCTGATTTCGTTTTTGAGGAAGGACAAGTACTTCGACATGCATCGCCCTCAACTGTTCGATTTTACGATTTCTAGCCCTACGGGTTGTCGCAATAGCGGTAGGGTTAGTCTCAATATTGTCAAGAACCTTTGCGGTGGACGGAATCCGAAGGCTACTATCAAAAATTAATCGAACTGGTTGACGAAGAATTTTACTTTGCCTCTTTTTTGAGTGTGACCGAACCGTCAATTGCGGATCATCCCTGAGAACCGTCTTAATACCAACTGCAATTACATCTACCTGCCTTCTTAATTTATGGACATGTTGTCTAGCCTTGACTCCTGTGATCCACTGTGACTCACCATTCGCAGTGGCTATCTTGCCATCCATCGTCATCGCAGCTTTGAGGATAACAAACGGCATTCCGGTGTTGGCCCAATGAATATAGATTTCATTCAGTTTTTCCGCTTCTTGCTTGAGACACCCAAGAGCTACATCAATACCCGCCTGCCTTAATTGCTGAATGCTGCGACCAGCTACCTGCGGGTTCGGATCGCGCATGGCTACTACAACTCGACTCACGCCCGCTTCAATAATCAAAGGAACACAAGGTGGCGTTCGTTTCTCAGTATGACAACAGGGCTCCAAATTAAGATACAGCGTGGCGTTTCGTGCTCTTGATTGAGCCTGCTGGAGAGCAAAAACTTCGGCGTGGGGACCGCCAACTTGCTTGTGATACCCAGACCCAACAACTTTTCCTTTAGATACGACTAAAGCTCCGACCATGGGATTCGGACTAGTCCTCCCCCTTCCCTGGTCCGCGAGGCAAAGGGCTTGTTTCATAAACGGAACGTCTTGGCTGACGTCAATCTCCGGCGAGATTTACTTTTCCGAAGACTGGCTTTGAGTTTGGGCTTTGGTTTCTTCGCACTTGTGGTCACACGGTAGGTATGGACTTTGGTTTTCGTCGAAACCTTTGCGGCTTTCTTCTTTGGCTTGGCGGTTTTTTTATCTGCCTCCGCATTTAACACAGCTTGGGCAGCTGCCAACCTGGCTATAGCCACACGATACGGAGAACAACTCACATAAATAAGCCCCAGATTGTGACAAAATTCACCGGAGCTGGGTTCCCCACCATGTTCGCCACATATTCCGAGCTTGATATCACGCCGGGCAGCTC
>CAZGFV010000041.1:0-6327 GCA_964524575.1 uncultured Nitrospiraceae bacterium | reverse complement strand
ATTGGTACCAAAAGAGAAAAATTCTGCATCTTCCGCAATTTGTCTGGCCAAAACTGCGGCTCGAGGCAATTCAATCATGGTTCCTACTAGGTACGTCAATTTTTTTCCGCAGCGTTTCATTGTTGCATCGGCAACTTCTTTAATTAAAGATTTCTGCGATTTCATTTCAGATGGCATACCGACTAAGGGAATCATGATTTCCGGAACAATCTTCTTCCCTTCCTTGGCAACCTCGCAGGCGGCTTCCATGATGGCTCGAACTTGCATGCGAGTAATTTCCGGCATAGTGATGCCTAGACGACACCCTCGAAGGCCCAACATGGGATTGAATTCATGAAGTTCTTCAACTCGCGCCAAAATTTTTCGCTTCTCATCAATTTCGGCCGAATAGGCGCCGATTGCTTCGGCCCGCACAATATCGACCATTAGTTGCTCGCGCTTGGGTAAAAACTCGTGCAAGGGCGGATCTAACAACCGTATGGTTACTGGATAGCCCTTCATTTCTCGATAGAGCCCAATGAAATCTTTTTTCTGAAGAGGTAGGAGTTGTTCCAAATATTTCTCTCGTTCTCTTTGGCTCGAAGCCATAATCATAGCTTGCATAATCGGAGCCCGTTCTTCTGTAAAGAACATATGTTCGGTCCTACATAGCCCTATACCTTCCGCACCGAATCCCCGTGCAATTTGCGCTTGCTCAGGACCGTCGGCATTGGCACGAACATTAAGTTTTCGGATTTCATCTGCCCATTTCAAAATCGTGGAAAAATAACGATATTTTTCGGATTGAACGGCAGGAAATTTACCTTGTATAACCTGCACAACTTCTGAGGCGACCACAGAAAGCATTCCTCCGTACACAAATCCGGTGAACCCATTAATAGAAAGGTAATCTCCTTCTTGAAAGACTGATGGCCCAATCCGCACCTTGGCTTGACCTTCAAGGACTTCAACACCCTCGCAGCCCGCGACACAGACTTTACCCATTTGCCTTGCGACAACCGCAGCATGCGAAGTCATACCGCCTGTAGCTGTGAGAAAACCTTCGGATGCATGCATCCCATGAATATCATCCGGGCTGGTTTCTTTTCTCACGAGAACAGCCTTTTCACCACAATCCCTGAGTTTAACGGCTTGCTCAGGAGTTAAAGCAATTTTCCCACACGCTGCACCCGGACCAGCTGGCAAGCCCTTTCCAATGGGTTGAAACTTTTTCTCTTCAGCTTGTCCAAATATAGGATAGAGATATTGAGCCAATTGTTCTGGTGCAACTCGACGAACTGCGTCTTTTTTATCAATGAGTCCTTCCTTAACCATTTCAACAGCAATACGAACAGCAGCAATTCCCGTTCTCTTTCCAATCCGTGTTTGCAACATGTAGAGTTTACCTTCCTGAATGGTAAATTCCATGTCCTGCATATCGCGGTAATGTTTTTCGAGAGTTTTTTGGGTTTTCATGAGTGTTTTGTAGGCGACAGGCAGACTTTCGCTGAGGGAAGTCACTGGAAGTGGGGTTCGAATCCCAGCCACCACATCCTCTCCTTGGGCATTCAACAAACACTCCCCAAAAAAAGTCCGTACCCCAGTCGCAGGATCTCTGGAAAAAGCTACTCCGGTTCCACTGGTTTCTCCCATGTTACCGAAAACCATGGATTGGACATTAACAGCAGTACCCCAAGTTTCTGGAATATCATAGATCTTTCGATAGGTCACCGCACGATCTCCAAACCATGACGTAAAAACCGCATTGATGCTCATCTGCAATTGTTCAAAGGGATCTTCAGGAAAATCCCTACCGGTCTCCTGACGGACCACTTCCTTGTAAATTTTCACTAACTCAGCAAGAACTTGGGCGGGCATTTCAGTATCGTTCGTCACCCCCAACTCTTTTTTCTTTTTATCTAGTATTTCTTCAAATTTCTCGCGGTGAATATCCATCACAACCGAACCAAACATGGTGATGAAACGGCGATACGCATCCATAGCGAACCGAAAATTATTCGTTTTTTTAGCAAGAGCTTGGACAGTAATGGTATTCAATCCAAGATTGAGCACAGTATCCATCATGCCAGGCATAGAAGCGCGTGCCCCGGAACGCACGGACACCAGTAATGGGTTCTGAGGATCCCCAAATCTTGCCTTCATGGATCGTTCCACTTTCTTAAGACCCTGAAGCATTTGAGCCCACATCCCTTTTGGATATTTTTTCTTGGATTTAAAATATTCGAGACAGGCTTCGGTGGTAATGGTAAATCCTGGAGGAACCAAAATTTTTAGATTAGTCATTTCGGCAAGACCAGCACCTTTTCCTCCAAGGAGTTCTCTCATCGAACCCTTGCCCTCGGCCTTCCCTTCACCGAAGTAGTAAACGTACTTCTTTTTCTCCATTCGTGGCTCCCCCTTTATATCTGGCCTTGCCCAGCCAACCTATTTACCTCATCGCCTACCACAAAAAAAATGAAAATGTACCATATTTATTTTAATTCTCAAAAAACTTTCAACTTGATTGATGAAACACTTGCTCTCCTCACAATACACAGGGAAGAAAAAGGCTGAAGGCCCGCTCCACATACCAAAAACTTCAAAGAAATCTACTGTCAACTCGCATGAAGCCGAAGCTGGTACCAATTGATCAAAAACCGTTTCACCCACATTCCCGCAAAAATGACCGCGGCCGTAAAAACAAGCAGACCTAAAAGTTGGTGGTCCGCTTTTCGAGCATTTGGGTAATACAAATTCCCATCAGAACCCATAGCCAGGGGTTCGTTCCTTCGTAACTTATGGACTTGCCCTGTGGGATCTGTCGTATCCAGCCATTCAGAACACACTTGAACAGGGCTATCCATGCCTAAAATTTTTTTCCACTCGACGCGCACACAATGACTATTGGCTGGATCATAGAGTTCCGCATTTGTCAGCAAGAAATCCAAGTCCAAACCACTTACCCATAGCCCCCCCAATAACAGAGCATTGCAAACAATAACTAGGACTAGGGTGACCCCAAAACTAAACCATCGAAATCTGGATTCAGAAAAGATCATGAGACTGCACTGTTTCCTTAACTTATTTGAGTCTCTTCTTTGAATCTTTTTTCATATATTCTATTGCCCCTGCACCTGAATCTGAGACAAATCTCCAATCCCAAGGAATAACTCATCAACCTTCCGCAATAAGGATAATCTATTGGCCCGAATTTCGACTTCCGGAGCATTCACCAGTACACCATCGAAAAAAACATCAATGGCGGGCTTTAACCCAATCAAGGTTTTCAATGCCAACGAATAATTCTTGTCGCCAATGGCCGTTCCAACAACCCGATCGGCTTCTTTAAGACGAGCAAGAAGATTTTTTTCGGATTGATGTTTAAGCAAATCAATGTTCACCGTATTCGAAGTCCATTGTTCTTTTTCAACCAAACGATGGGCCCGCTTAAATCCGACCATGAGAGGATCGAAATCCTCCTGATGAGTAATGGCTTGAAGTGCCAGCATGCGAGAGAATAAATCGGTCATGGACAACTCGCCAATAGCACGTCCCTTGAGTACCGCATCGATGACATCCTCGCGAATCCCATGAAGAGTTCGGCCAAAAAACCTAAGCCGATCGGCTAAAAACTCAACGAGAGCAGGAAGCGGTTCGGTCCTTGCCTTGGCTTGTCCAACTTCAAACAAAACCACAGATGGAACTCCCTGTTTTTCTAACAACTTCTCAGCCTGACGAAGTAGATCAATTAAGTTCACATGAAGAGTTGCTTCGACCAAGACCCGCACAAGGCCGAACGCTTGCCGTCGTAGAGCAAACGGATCTTCTGATCCAGAGGGCACCATCCCCACGTGGAAAAAAGCCGCTAAAGTATCAAGACGATCAGCCAATGATAGCATTTGCCCAACCTGTGTCCTTGGAATACTATCCTCTGGAGTAGCAGGTTGATAATATTCTCCCAACGCTTGGCACACTTCCGGCAACTCGCCATCATGAACGGCATATTCCTTGCCCATCACCCCTTGCAATGTGGGAAACTCCCCAACCATCCCAGTAGATAAGTCGGCTTTGCTTAAAAGCGCAGACCGCTGGCAGGCTTCTTTGAGGGATCCCAACCCCGCAGCTTCAACTAGTGCGCCAATCAAAGAAATTGTTCGTTCCGTTTTTTGATACAAAGTTCCAAGCTTCTTATGGAATACTACGCCATTAAGTTGATCCACACGATTAGCAAGTTTGCCCTTACAGTCATCTTCAAAAAAGTATTTGGCATCAGCCAACCGCGCGGCAAGCACCCGCTCGTTACCAACGGTAATGAGATCCATTTTGGAGATCTTCATATTGGATGGCGCCAAAAACCGCGGCATCAAGACTTGTTTGTTATTGACCACAGAAAAGAACCCTTGATGCTCTTTCATGGCAGTGATCAAAACTTCCGAAGGTAACTTCAAATATTGCTTATCAAATGTCCCACAGACAACATTCGGGGACTCGACAGAAAACACGGCCTGTTCGATTAACTCGTCGTAACTGGCTTGATATACTTTTCCTTTCACAGCCTTGACCAGTATCTCCATCCGGCGTTGCATGATAGTCCGCCGCTGATCAGGATCGGCCACGACTCCGGCTTTTTCGAGCATTGCCTCATAAGTTTCAGGCTTTTTAACTGCAATCCCTTTTACCGCAGAGGAGGACCCCTTGTTTCCTGAAAGAAATCGATGACCGAAGGTTCGATTCCCAGACTTTACTCCAGCCACTTCAATGGAAATAATATTTGGCCCAAGTAGAGCAAGAATCCATCGGATTGGGCGAGGATATCGCACTCCCGTAGCATTCCACTTCATAGTTTTGGGAAAAGAAAGATTTTCAATCAAGGAACCAAGTGTTTCCTTGAGCACCACATCTGTTCGCCGGCCCTCTTGGCGTTTCACAGCACAGACGTACTCACCCTTTGGCGTTTCTCTCACCTCAAGTGAGGTTGCATCAATGCCCTGAGATTTGGCAAAACCTTGAGCCGCCTTGGTAGGTTGTCCTTGAACATCGAAAGCCACAGCTTTTGAGGGGCCAAACACTTCCTGGCAAGTTAGGGGTTGTTTCGTAGCAATACTTTCAATAAGGACGGCTAACCGACGTGGAGTACCAAAACAACGAATCGATCCATGCGCAATTTGTTGTTCAACAAGCAAGGCCTGGAGGAATTGATCGAGTTGGGTCATGGCCGGCTTAATCATTTCCCAGGGTAATTCTTCAGATCCAATTTCGAGGAGAAATGTTGCCGAAGAAGGATTTGACGATTTGGTCTTCGATTGGGATGGGGAAGAAGATTTTTTATGTATCGAACGCGTCATAAGGGAAAATTATTTTTTCGCAGGTCGTTTTCCAGACCCAGAACGAACTGATACCTGCTTACTTGATGGTTTCGTGTTGCGCCTTTTAGAAGCAAGCAAATCCTTGGCGTTTTTTAATAGCGGAAATCCCATGCTCTCCCGACGCTCTATATAGGCCGCTGCACAAGCTCGAGCTAGCGCCCGAACTCGCCCAATATACCCTGTTCGCTCAGCAACACTGATAGCACCTCGTGCATCAAGCAAATTAAATAAATGAGATGATTTCATGCAGTAATCATACGCCGGCAAGACCAGGCCTCGGTCCAAAAGTTTTCGACACTCGGCTTCACAGGAGTTGAACATGGCACTCACCATACTGACATCCGCAACCTCAAAATTGTATATAGAGAATTGGACTTCCTGATCATGAAAAATATCGCCATAAGTCGCGTTACTCGACCACATGAGGTCATAGACGTTATTGACTTCCTGAATATACATGGCAATTCGCTCGGTCCCATACGTCAGTTCAACCGTTACCGGGTCTAGCGTATGCCCACCCGCTTCTTGAAAATATGTAAACTGTGTAATTTCCATCCCATCTAATCTCACTTCCCAGCCCAACCCCCAAGCTCCCAGCGTGGGCGACTCCCAATCATCTTGAATAAACTGGATGTCATGTTTACATGGATCGATCCCCAAGGCTGAGAGACTATCGAGATACAACGCTTGAATGTTATCAGGACAAGGTTTCATGACCACTTGGTATTGATAGTAATGTTGAAGACGATTGGGATTTTTTCCAAATCGACCGTCAGTTGGTCGACGGCAGGGTTCCGCATAAGCAGCGCGCCATGGCTCAGGCCCTAAGACCCTTAAAAACGTCGCAGGGTTAAACGTTCCAGCACCCTTTTCTAAATCATAGGGTTGGCAAATAATACAATTTTGGTTGGCCCAGAATTGATGCAGAGAGAGGATGAGGTCCTGGACGGTCACAGGGGGTGTTAAAAGCCTATTTTGAAAA
>CAZGFV010000040.1:0-10522 GCA_964524575.1 uncultured Nitrospiraceae bacterium | reverse complement strand
CATAATTGGGCTTAACCTTTACTACCTATTCATTTAGTCATACCATCCAGCAGACACACTTTTTGATATATCGTCTCCCTGCTTCCCTGCAGAATTCAAAAATTTCAATTGTTTATGAAATCGGCAATGCAAGGGTAAATAACGCTCCCTGCGGTTGATGATTCGCCACTTGAATCGTGCCATTATGGTCCGTAACAATACGATGCACAATCGCCAGCCCTAATCCTGTTCCTGCCCTTCGCTTGGAAAAGTATGGCATAAATAGTTTCTCTCGATCCTTATGGCGAATCCCAGGCCCTTCATCTGCCACTTTAATAATCACATGCTGCAATTTCCAATCTACTTCAGTGGAAACGCAAATCCGCCCTTTTTGTTCCATGGCATGAATGGCATTGTCAAATAAATTCACAAACACCCGCCGCATTTGCTCTCGATCTATATTTACCAACGGCAAGGTTGAATCTAATGTTAGTTGAAATTCAATATCCCGATGCCCACCACTATATAGCGCCACAACTTTTTCAATAACCTCGGGCAATGATTCTCGGACCATTTGGGGCGCTGGCATTCTAGCGAATTTAGAAAACTCATCAACCATACGTTTCAGGCTTCCAACTTCATTGACAATAACTCCTGTCGATTGATCAAAAATATCCTGAAAGTCTGGAGCCTGATCAAAAAACTTTTTCCTTAACCGTTGCGCGGCTAGTTGAATCGGGGTCAACGGATTCTTAATTTCATGTGCGATACGCTGGGCAACTTCTTGCCAAGCCGCAGTTTTTTGAGCCTTGATTAATTCCGTCCGGTCCTCAAACACCAACACAAACCCTAAATCCTTACCCGACTCATTTCTCATTCGAGAAAGATTCAAGCCAACAGTCAATAACTTACCCTGAACATCCATTTGCCCTTCAAGGGTTAAGGTATCCCGGCCATCAACCAAAATCCGGTCGTATGCTTCCTGAAATAAGTTAAACTGATTCTCTTTAAAAACATCGAACAACGGTCGATCTCGAACATCATCAGCCCCAACCCCAAGGATACGCTCCGCTGAATGATTAAATGTGGTAATAATCGCATGCACGTCAATGGACAGCACCCCTGAAGCAATAGTTTCCACAACCGCTTCTGTATTAGATCGGCGCCGATCATCTTCAACATTTGATTGCACGAGCGATTGGTTCGCGGCTTCAAGTTCTGCTTTCCCGGTAGATAAATCCGCGGTCATACGATTAAATGAATCTACCAAAGTCCCAATCTCATCGGTAGCCTTAACGGCAATACGTACACTCAAATCTCCACGCGCGACCGCCTCTGTCCCTTCGGCTAATTTTTGAATCGGCACAGTAATCCCTCGGGCGACATAAAACCCGAACCATGTGGCGCTAAACAACAACAACACCGTCACAACCGCGACGAATAAATAGGCTCCAGCCTTGATTGGATTTTCCATGGCCTTAATTTGGCGAAAATCCGTATATTGTCTAGCGATCCCTTCCATTTTGGCTAAAAGAGATTCCGGAACATAGGTGCCTACCACCACTACACCTTCTATGTCATTAGAATTTTGGCTAGATGAAATTGGAACTGCAGCCCTAATTAAGCGACCAACTGGGGCTTCTTGAACAGAGGTTAGCTCCTTTCCTGTATCCAAGACCTGCAAAACAAATTGGCCTACCGGTAAACTCAGCATCGAAGCCGGAGCTTCCTGGTCAAACATGCGAGTTAAGGTTTCAAGCTTAGAAGAGAAAATTTCTATTCCAGTTAAATTAAACTCCGCTCGTTTTCGTGCCATAGCCGCCATCAAAATTTCACGATGCTCCGGCTTAAGCATGTTTTCTCGGAAGATCTCCTTACTAATGGCATGTGCACTTTTTGTGGCTAAAGCAGTGTGGCCCTCATGATACATTCTGGCCATTTCTTCAGAGTCCTTCAGCACCTGCTCGATTTGATCGTTAAACCAAACCTTCATGACTTCACTAATGACCCCACTCGCGACAAAAGCCAACAGTACTGTAGGGATCAAAGAAAATCCAACAAAGGCAGCAATCAATTTCGTTCGAAACCCTGATCCAAGGAGCCGGTGCCGACGTTCAAAATAGGCCTTGATTAAATTGCGAGATAAAAGCAAGGTAAGGACTACCAGGCCTACCACATCCAGATAAACCAAGAATAACACCATGGCATAGCTAGCACTCGGCAATAAAGAATCAGTTTGGAGCCCCCCGATCATGCCATATCTGGCATAGTACATCGTGAAGAGCAAGCAAGGAATGAGCAAGAGGAGGACAATCCAGACGGGTTTTAAATGAAGACGCTGAGCCTTGGGACCTTGCTCATCATCCCGAATGAATCGCTCCCGCAACTTAAAACGGGGAGCTAGTTTAGAAGGCGAGGGCATGACATGCTTCCTACTGTAGTATGATGGCCAACCCTAGACACGTTTTTGAGGAAACATCCATCACGATCTACCACAATCCTGTCCCCATCCTATTGGAAAGGATAGAACAAACGTAGTCTGCCATATTGTAAGCGGGATAGAAAAGGGTTGAAATGTTTTTACCATCTGCGGGCGAATCGCCATTCGCCCAATCTGGCGCGGGTGTGAAGGATTTACGCTGCGGGAGAGGGGCCGGAAGAAGCTTCCACATATTTCATGCGCAGCGTGTAAAGCATATCCTTCATGACTGCGCCCTCCTCCGCTGTTAAGTTACCTCGAGTTTTTGCTTCCAAAATCGAAAGAATGTCTACGATTTCCTTAGCTTGTATAAGATTAACCGACGTACTAGGCTGGTCAGGACTTAATTTTTCTCCCATGAGCATTAAGGCAGAGGTCCCGAGGGAAAAAATAAACGAGGAAAATGAAAGCGGGGGCGCCTGTCCTGGAGATCCACCTAAATCCTGGTAAGTATCGCCCTCTGAAACCGTCGCCGATACGCCCTCTGATATCGAAGCTTTTTCCACCGTGGGCTGTGAGGATAGCGGTTCCTCACGAGACTGCCCGCGCTTATCTCGAATGACAAAACCTTGTTCTTCTTCCTCAGCCACTCCGAGTCTCCGTTCCTAGAAATAGAGAGAGAAGCTATCACAAACATCCTGTCCCCGCAAGACAGTAGGCATTGAAGACCACTCAGAAACCAGTATAATGGAGAACCTGGTTTTAATTGCCTCAATAGCTAAGAAATTTAAACACCAGGACAAAATAAACTCTCTATATTCTGAAAGTTCACAATGTCACAAGCTTTCGACGACTTAGTCTCTATAGTCTCTCGCTTACGGGGCCCAGATGGCTGCCCATGGGATCAAAAGCAGACCCATGAATCACTGAAACCTTACCTAATTGAAGAAGCCTACGAAGTGATGGAGGCCTTGGATCGAAACGATTCCAACCAACTTCGTCAGGAATTAGGAGATCTCTTGCTGCAAATTTTACTGCATGCAGAAATTGAAGAGGAACTTCATAATTTTTCTATTGGACAAGTGCTCACGACGTTAAGCCAAAAACTCAAGAGAAGACACCCTCATGTGTTTGATTCCAATCGGGTAACAGAACAGACTTTGAATGCCGAACAGGTTCTTAATCAATGGGAAAAAATTAAACAAGCCGAACGGTCAGAGAAAGGAAAAACCGATTCAATGTTGGATGGTGTTCCGGCCTCACTTCCTGCCTTGTTACGCGCCTATCAAGTACAGAAACGCGCGGCCCGTGTTGGATTTGACTGGAATAAACCTGAACAGGTCATTGACAAACTTGACGAAGAAATCCAAGAACTTCGAGAAGCTGCGAACCACCATGAAAACGAAAAATCTCTTCTCTCCAAGAAACAGGAAAACGCCACTTTCCATACTATAGAACATGAATTTGGAGATGTTCTTTTCACCATTGCAAACCTAGCAAGATTTTTGACCATTAATCCCGAAGAGGCTCTTCGGAAATCTTGCAATCGATTCATCCATCGGTTTGTGAATATGGAACAACAGGCAGCGGCAGCTGGAAAGGACTTGCAACAACTCACGCCAAAAGAATGGGATGACTTTTGGGAAACTGCTAAAACACATGAACAGGCAACTGCCAAACCTCGATCATCACTTTAAATACGGAGTAATTAGGCATGAGTGAACCTGAAAACCAAGATGGCAAACGAATAGGCATACACCCTTTGATTGTCGTCTTCGGGGTAATTTTTGGTCTATGGATCTTTACCCAAGCTATTATTCCTAAATCCAAGAACATTCAGCCCCCGCAAGGACATGAAACACAATCCACCCGCTCCGCCAATATTTTGAAAGAAGCAAAAAACACTCCAATCCCAGCTTTTAAAATAACAGCAACCATCCCTACCATGAATGCCATCAGTTTGCTTGTTCCAAAACAAACCACGGATACACAAGTGGTCGCCTTGGTGACCTACCTTCGTGAAGCCCGACAAGACGGTACCCTTTCCTCAATTCTCCCGCCCACCACTCCAAAAAACAATCTTGATGAATTTTCCATTGCTAGCATTTATATATTTTCCGATCAGCAATACGCCGTAGAGCAAGCCATTCAAATTCTAACCATTGGCGCTCATGCCCCAGGGGATATTTATGGAGAGGAAATTCCCTATGAGGTCGCTATGAAACAGGTCCGCGGCCATTATATGGTGAATCTCAACAACAAGAATAAGCCGGAGCAAGGGACCCTGGGGTATGGAGAGGAAGCCACAGGATTATATTCCCGTCGGTATCTGCCAATATTTTGAAGAGGGGCTTTGGGAAAGGAGAAAAACTAAAGAGATTACAACAACATCATTCGTTCAAATTCGGAAAATATTTACAAACCCACGTTTCTTTTAATTTCTTTTCGAAGATTTTCTCGTTCTTCTTTCATCCAACTTTCAAGTTTCGGAAATAGATAGGCTAATGATCCAGTAAACGGATCAATCATGACATCACGGCGGTCATCAAACATGTTTTCGTCATTGGCAAGTGCTAACTTCCGATCCCCAATGGCCCGAGAGAGAATTTGATTTACCCGTAACTGCTGACCTGCCGACCCACCAGAAATTTCCAATATCTGGTCTTTTAAAAGATCAAGTTCACTCTCCAACGCAATTTTCACACGAACGCCTTGCGGCGTGGCCCAATCTGGACGCTGGACCGAATAATCATATGACAAAGCGGTTTCTTTGGGTTCCCGGTACGGACCCATAACATTTAAAACAGTGTACTCTCCACCCATGATAATCCCATAAAAACTTTGAACGGGAATACAATGAAAATACCTGGCAAAACCTTACCACGAAGCCAGACTGACGTTAACCCGTTTGAAAAACTGAGAAACGTTAACCCAACATTTGTGAGAGCACGAACGCGAGAAGAGAAGGAAATGGTCGGGGCGAGAGGATTTGAACCTCCGACCCCCGCGTCCCGAACGCGGTGCGCTACCGGTCTGCGCTACGCCCCGAATTTTAACAGATGCCAAACAGCTTAGATCAAAGGCACGAAAGGCAACCCATGAGCATCAGCCACAGCCTGATTAATCACATACCCCTGTTTAACGTCCATACCCCTGGCAGCTACGCCGGAGCCGAGGATAAGACCTGCTCGATCCTTTTATCGGCTAATCGGACTATAAAACGTAGTGTTACGTTGGTCAAGGCATGGACCGGCATACGGAAACAATGCCGGAAATATTGAAAAAAATCCGCCTCCTTTTTAGGTGAAAGTGCTTCGGCGAAGATAGTTCCAGCAAGGCCACAGCCCTTTTGAGGCATATAACGTATATTAAGTACGTGCGGACTATAAAAAGGCGATAACACCGTCGGAAACTTTTTGAAAGCTCCGGACTTGCCTGATATGGGATATCTAGAGTAAAAAAGGGAGCATGGGTGGCTTTAAACATCACATCTTCGTTTGTATTAATCAAAGACCGAAGGGTGACCCCCGAGGATGTTGCGCTGATGCGGGATCCGTTGACTTACATGGATTTTTCAAAAAAGAAGTGGAGCGTCTCGGGCTGAAAGGCATCATCAGGGCTAACAAGGCAGGCTGCCTCGACCATTGTGAATATGGTCCAAGCATTGTCATTTACCCCGAAGGAGTTTGGTATTGGGCTGGCAGCAAAAAAGATGTGACGGAAATCATGGAACGGCACATCATAAAAGGGGAACTGGTCGAACGATTACTCATACCTGGTCATGATGTCCCGCCTGCGCAAGTGGACTCTCGGGCAACACCAATACCCTAATTGCCAGGCAGTCTCTTCTATTCCTAGATACCAAGTACTGGCCAAAACTGATGTTTTCACTCCAGACGATCTCGAGGTACACATGACTATAAACGAAGAGAAATGGAAAGCCAACCAAGCCAAGGCTGCCTTCCTCAAGAAATTTCCTGGCTTGATACAATCCTGGGAAGAGACTTTGGGCCAACCGGTGCAATCCGTTATTCCGATAAATTCTGATTCTCCTCGTGTAGTTCTTGAATTTTCAGATGGCAGTTTTGCTATTGCTCGTCCCCTCGAAACCGAGCCAAAGTTTTTGCGGGAAGGCATAGAAACCGCTCGTTCGACCTTGGAGCTAAGACATCCAGAGGCGTATATTCAGTACGATCATTTAGCAGAACAGGACAAAGAAGCCTCTCGAAACGCACGTCTTAAAAACATTTTGGGAGCGATTCAGAATAACCTCGATGAAATACCAGAACTAAAAGATCAAATTCGTTCACTAGTCAAGAAATGGAATTCTTAAAATGCGACGCCCAGCGAATATGCTTGATATGTTTTCTGGAGGGTTATTTGAAGGAGTTAAGCCTATGATGGTCACACGCGATCACTTGGTCCGACATCCGGACCGCTGCACACACAATGCTGTTTGTATTCCTGTTTGTCCAACTGGCGCCTGGTTATCCACACCACCCTATAAATTTGATGAGTCCCGTTGCATGGAAACTTGCCGATTGTGCCTGGATGCCTGTCCAACTCAGGCCATTTATACTGTCTTTAAAAAAGGCGAGAAAGTTATCGTGCCACAAAAAGAGTAACGTGCTACCCAACGGCTTTTCGAAAATGTCCCCAATAAGTAGTGCTGATACGATCTCCACCACCCGTTAAAGTTGTCGCCAACACAATTCGATATACTTCAAACCTAGAGATTTTCAGTGACTGAGTTGGATCGAGCATATTGTCGCAAGTGGTAAGCAAATGAAGAGTACGAAGTGCAATTAAAACGGGCCACATACAGGCCAACCGAAGTCGAATTTCCCAACGAGGAATTGACATAGTATAAAACCATCCTTGATCTAAATGGGTTAATGTAACTCCCACTAACTTTTGCAAGATTGGACTAAACTTCGACATATTTTTTTTGTCTAAAAGATCTTTAGGTTCCAACCCCACGGAATCCAACATCTCTAAAGGAATATAGCAACGTCCTCTCCGGAGATCCTTTGGCAGGTCTTTTAAAATATTCGTTAATTGCAACCCCTTTCCAAAACGAATCCCACTACGATTTTTTTGTTCCTGATCCCATTGCCGACGAATTAACGGAAGATGAGCGCAAGCAAGGTTAGTCCAAAATTCCCCGACACAGCCAGCCACTCGATAGGTATAAGTATCTAGATCATCCATAGTGCCAAACGCAGTAAGATCTTCCTCGGATTCCCCTGGAAAAACATCCAGGTCCATTTCCATTCCACTAATCAGGGTCGGCAAAACTTTTCGAATTTCTTCCTGGTCTTTCACATCAAACTTCTCATAAATTTTAAAACACTCTTCTAATTGTTCCAACAATTTCCGTTCACCATGGTGACTTTGTTGAGGAGCTATTTCCGTTTTAATAGCCCGAATCTCATCCCAATTCAAACTTTCCCGAATAAATTGCAATTTAAACTGTTGGAGGAACATAATTCGTGCACTACGATCCAACTGACCCGTATCTGCAATTGTATCCGCGGCACGCGCAAAGAGGTAGGCAATCTCTACTTGCCTCGCCACCGGTGAGGGCAATACAGCTAAAGTAAGATAAAAAGATCTGGAAACCCGCTTTAACACACCATGCAAGAGACAGGCTTCGCTTGGCTCTTGTTTCATAAAATCAACTAACGTACTTCAAGTACGCCCTCCATACCCTCTTTTCTATGACTAGGAAAAAATAAGAGTTGGTTGTTGCAGTAAAAAGTATACCGACCAGGCGACACTAACAAGAGTTGCAAGTTTACGGTATCCCCCGGACTTACATTGATCTCATGATGCATGTTCATTTTGGGATCACCTATCACGAAATTATGGGGAGTCCAAAAAGACTCGTTTTCTAGTTCAATTATAACCGGCTCGTTAGCTTGAATGATGATTTCATTTGGAGAATAAAAATAACTGCCCAAGACAATCTTAATACGCTGCACTCCATCTTGGCCTGGAATCAAGATCACAGGAGAAGAAGGCTCGACCAATGAAGGTACCCAGAGAAATACCAGAACCAAAACCGTACAACTAAGCCAATAGTACACCGATGTCCCCCAGGAATAAACAACCATATTACAAGCCCTGCCTACCCGAAATAAACCTCAGTTTACAACCATGCATGGTTATCAAGAATTCACTTTTTAACTATCTTGACTCTCGGAAAAACGGTATTATATATAAAATAGTTAACGAAATTGTTCGAACTTTTTCATAAACTGACCGATTGCGGATAAAACAAGATACGGTATAATAGCTTCTGAGGATTGCTTTGGAAACTCCCAGCACACGATTACAAATAAAAATATGTCGAATTAACAGCGTTGTCATTAGGAGGAACTAAATGAAAAAGCTTAAAGGCATTGGCTTACTATTGCTATCAAATATTTTAATAGTAGTCACGCTTTCTATTACCTTCACTATATTATCCCAGGTTATACTGCCAAGCTTTGGGATAGACATCCGCGGAATCGTTTCTGGGTCTAATTTACTATTCGCTGCTTTTTTTGGCTTTGGTGGCGCATTTCTCAGTCTGGCCATGTCCAAAACCCTTGCCAAAATGATGGTCGGGGCAGTGCAAATCACATCGCCACGCTCTCCAGCAGAAGTATTGGTGTTTGAAACTGTTCAAAAAATATCAGGGCGTCTCAACATCACGATGCCTGAAGTTTATATTTATGAATCTCCCGATCCCAATGCATTCGCAACTGGACCATCGAGAAATAAATCCATGGTCGCCGTTTCAACAGGATTATTGAATAATCTGCATGAAGGCGAAATTCGCGCGGTACTAGCCCACGAAATGGGGCATGTCTACAACGGAGATATGTTCACAACCACTGTTTTGGCCGGGTTAATGAACACCTTTGTCTATTTGATTGCCAACGTAATCTATCGATTCTTGGCTGAACGAAGTGTAGGGCTCGCCTTTGCCGCATATTTTATCATTTACTTTGCTCTATCAATCTTGGCTTCGATTCCCATCAGTTGGTGGTCTCGACGTCGTGAATTTTCCGCGGATAGATTCGCTGCCAACACAGTTGGAAAAGAACATATGATTTCAGCCCTTCAATCTATTGATCGATGGGTCAGCCAAGTTCAGTACCAGCATCATAAGGAAGACGCCTTGGCCACTATGAATATCTCAGGCCAAACACGAAGCTTCATGCAAGTCTTCTCAACTCATCCGCCCACAGAAGCGAGAGTAAAAGCCTTACAAAGTCTATAACTAACGCCAAGCCCAGGAAAAGAAACCGTCATGTTCATATCAAGAAACTTCTGTGTTGCCCTTTTCCTCTGGTTTTTTTTCTTGCCCAATCATAATAGCCATGCATTTCCAACCAGTTCTTATGCCTGGTCTGATACTCAATGGCAAGAACGATGTGCCAGTATTCGAACTTCTTATAACCCGAATACTTTACTTAGTCACACGCAGCTTACCCTTACGCCTAAAGACCCAAGGTTTGTCGATTTTCTGTATTGGGTGTGGGCTAATAAGATCACTGAGCATCAGGTCGAGGAGGTAGGAGGGACTGAGTGGGATGGGCCATCAAATGGTGTAATTTTTCATTGGGCGCCAGGATCGCGATGGGAAATGCATACCGTAGCCCCTTTCAAGCATGCAATTCATCATATTGCTGAGGAACATAACTGGGTAGACACAATGTTTAGTGATTTTTTTGATGAATTTGGCGAAAGCATGGGGGTCAGCATTGCGCAACGATTATCTAACGAAAAATCTCCTACCTGGGCCATGTTCCTAAAACACATCGGCGGGTCCGAAAGCCCCTATTATCGATACGTATTTCATCAAGAAAGTTACATCGATACAGAAAATAAAAAAGTCGTTATGGTCGGCGGTCAAGGCGTTGAATTCCATTACTCCTACAGTCGCTATTTACACGAAGTAAAAGAAGTACTCACAGATTGCAAAGCCTTTCAGTTCTTCCAACTCTACGATCAATATGGTAAGGGATTTGCTTCAAAACTTGGCTGGGCTGGGCAGCCACTTCCCCGCAACCGATAAACCAATTCTATGGCAAACATGAGCAAATAAAAATCCTTCCATGCTCATTAAAAATC
>CAZGFV010000039.1:7930-10693 GCA_964524575.1 uncultured Nitrospiraceae bacterium | reverse complement strand
GGTCAGTGATGGCATAGTAGGGATTTGTCACAGAGAGTCCCCAGGTCTGCATATAAGGATGTTGTCCGCATTCCGCCAAAAAGATTCGACGGCCTTTGGTAAATTGGAAGACGTCGATGAGTGGTTCCCCACGACGATGATCATGGTCCAGGGGCTTCTCAAGAGAATGATAGGGATTCATGCGAAGCGGACGATGAAAGATGACCGAGGAACCATTCGGTGCAGTCTCATACATTTGTACATCGTGTACCACAGGATCCATGTTGAAAAAACGAATTTCTTGTTTGTTGCGGACCACCATAACGCTGGGTGAAAAAATGCAATCCTTCGCTTCCACCGTTGCGTCAGGGATATCAAAGGGTTTGCCTTGATGAATGCCTTCTAGGACAACAATAGCATTTTGCAAAGCTCCATCGGGAGAAACTTGAAAATGATCATACAGCCGCCAACCGGTCCCTGTGGAAATTTGTCCGCAAAAGGCAGGATCAGGAAAGAGGGCTAGGTTATAAGCCAAGGGATCTGGCTTAAGTCCTTGCATCGTGACCTGTCCCGCAATCGCGCCACCATTTTCAACAGGTATGTCTGTATAAGCCCAACCATTTGGAATTCCTAGGACACACATAATGGAAAGCAACGAAAACATTTTTATGAAATCATTCATTATGGCCAGCTCTCATATATGTTTTGGTGAAAAAAGATCAGTCGGGAATCCCAGGGCGTGGCAATCCATACTCCGTAAATTCTATCTCCGCAGGATACCAAAATATTCGGATCATTAGGTAGGCTTTTTTGCAGGCCTCTTTTCTTTTTAACTTGTGCTTAAAACATAAAGACTGCAATTTTCTTGGGGAGTTAGCGAATGTTTTGACCATAAGCAATTCTAGGGTAGAAAGATGCAATGGGTTGGCTGTGTGCATTTTGGTAGTCCTGCATAAATTACAAGTGGTGGGATTTGATTTGGCGAGTTTGGCTGGGCTGATTCTCTGGAATTTCTGACTTGTATCATCACACTAAGAAACCCGATAATTGTGCAGGCGGTTGACGTTTTCGTTGTACAATGGCCTGGGCTTTTAGGCTGGTTTCCTTGACCAGGATTCCCATTTTTGAGTGACTGGGCTCCAAATCCACCGGAAGTTGGTGGGCACGAAGCTGTTGACTGGTCATGGTGCCAATTGATCCTACCACTATGCGATTCAGGGCCTGCCGAAACCGTTCAAGATTTTGTGTTTTATGTAGCAATTTCACAATATGGGTGACTTGCGCAGCGCTAGTAAATAACACGACGTCGATTGATTGGGAAGTTATGGCGTCCAGTACATGTTGCAAGGGCTCGATATTATCCGGAAGCGCCCAGCGGTATACGGGTATACCAATAGCAATGGCTCCTCGATTGGTTAAGGCTTTCATCAGTTCCTCATTCGTCGTACCATATTCTTGTATGCCGATCGTGAATCCGGAAAGCCCTTCGGGTTTAAACTCATCCAGGGTGTAGAGGATATCCTCCCAGGTATTGGGTTCTGGAACCGTGAGGTCGGGCTTCAGACCTAATTCCTTTAGGGCTGCGAGCGGCTTGGGCCCGCGTACCAGCACGGTGGTTTGGGTTAAGGCTTGCTTAATGTCTGCTAGAGAGAACCGGATTTTCCAGATATCCACAAGAGTTCTGGCTCCCACCCCAGTCAGCAAAATAAGGAGATCAATATTGCCAGACAAAAGTCGATGGCCAAAGTCCAAGGCATCGGAATTATTCTCCAAGGGAATTTCTTGCATCGAAGGCGCAACCGCAGCAATTCCTCCATAGCGAGTAATGAGGTTTGCCATTTGATCCGCCATTCGGCTTTCAAAGGCTGCCACGGTCATTCCGGCAAATCCTAGGGGTTCATTAGTTTCGGAAAGAGGCGTCATAGGCTGAGGTGGGTAATTATAGCCATTCTTGAATAGAGTATGTGTGAATACAATCAATGGGATCGTATCATAATTCTAGACCTCTTCGAAATGCGAAATGATCTGATCTGTTGTTTGTAGCAGGCCTACTGGGGTTGCTCCACATGTGGGGCCCCGTTAATATGGTTTGGTCTACATTTCCGGGAGCACATCATGACTAAAACCAATACGCCAAAAATTCCTTCGACTATGGGGCTGAGACACGTGGCGCTTAAGGTGAGTAATTTGGCCTTATCAAAATCCTTTTACCAAAAGTGGTTTGGAATGGCAGTAGTTTGGGAGCCTGACGCAGATAATGTCTATATGAGTTCGGGAGTCGATAATTTGGCGCTTCATCAAATTCATCGTGACGATTTGAAGGCCCATCAACTTAACCACGGGCAGTTTCTGGATCACTTGGGATTTTTAATGAAATCTTCAGAAAGCGTGGACTGCCTTTATGAACAGGTGGCCAAAGAAGGCGTGAAGATTGTTCATCACCCTAAACAACACCGAGATGGCAGTTATTCTTTTTATTTGGCAGACCCCGATCAGATTGTGATTCAAGTTTTGTATGAACCAACTATAAGCGCGATTCATTTTTCCACTTAGTGACGGTGCAAAAGGTCATCAGTGGCATTTTCAGTCTTTTGTCATGCTGACGTACTAGCTGTAAACTCCACGGCGCAAAACGGCTGCGGCCTTGCTAAGTTTACCTTTTGAACATCTCTTTTCCTCTTAAGGATCAATGCACTTATTTTAAAACACTCGAATTAGAAAGCGTTAGTGTAATTATGGCTATATGGGATCAGTTTAAGCCGAATCAACGTGTGGGGCTCCAGC
>CAZGFV010000039.1:0-7920 GCA_964524575.1 uncultured Nitrospiraceae bacterium | reverse complement strand
ATCAGCGATGTGTTTGCTCGACGCACGACCCTAGATGATCCCCATATACGGGTACGACTCGAAGACGCCTATGCGGAAGTGGTTCAAACGCGACCACGGTTTCAAGAACATATTCATTGCGGACGAAATCCAGACGGGACTTTTCTCTGGGAATTCTCGCGGGATCGGGATCAGTCCGCGGTTATGAATTATGCGGGGTTACGTATTTTCAATGCGGTGACGCGCCAGGCAATTCCGTTTGGGTTTGATCGTCCTCTCTCTCCCAATGTAGGCAAGCTTTTAGGGTTTTTGAATGGAACCCGAACCGTTTCAGAAATTCGCACGATTGTTGCCGCGTCAGGACGAGAAATTGAATGCCATCTCACTAATCTCGTGGAACAACTCGCCCAACATGATTGTCTTACTGCATCAGAACAGTCCTCAGTTCGAACCCATTGGTTGGAAGTGATGCGCGATCAAGACATGGTCCATCTAGGTCATGCGGCATTAATGTATCGTCAGCAGAATAAATTTTTGTGGTTTGATCCGTGGTTGATGCCATGGTTTGCTGAATCTCCGGTCCCGTCTCTTTGGACATCGCTATTGCCAGAACCTGCAGCCGTGTTTTTGACCCATGATCATGATGACCATGTCGATCCACGAACACTCCTTCACTTGCCAAAGGATATCCCGATTATCGTTCCAAGCCGGAAAAATCGGCGAGCGCTGTATTTTGATTATCTCTCGCTCATGCATGAACTTGGATTTACCAATGTTATTGAGTTAGCTCATGGGGAATCTTGGAAATTTGAGGGCGGAGAAGTCGTTTCCGTGCCATTCTTTGGAGAGGATCCATGTGATCTGGAATTACCGAGAAATTGTTATTTAATAGTGGATCGAGAGCACAATACTTTGGTTCATGTAGATAGTGGACCAACAAACGATGGACGCTCTGCTCTTCAGAATGGAATAATGAAGGGGTTGGTGAGCACTTATGGTGCTATTCCTACTATTTATGCATCGCAACAACAATTAAAAGAGATTCGTTCTTGCGCCGCCCACGCAAGTTTGTCCCATCCAGGGAGATGGTTGGAGGTGGGGGAAAACGGATTCTTAACCAATGCTTATCTCTCGGAATTAGCCAGCCAAACCCAAGCGCAACTCTTTGTCTCGTATGCCACAGGTGGCGCAGATTGGTATCCGGACCATTTGTCGTTCATGTTTAGTAATCGCAATCCTGCACGGACGGCCTTGCTGACAGCTCATTGGGATGTGCCAGAATCACTTAAGGATGACTTAGCCCCTCTTGGGTGTCTGTATCACCATGGTGAAGCATTAGATATTGTGAGAGTCTATGAGGGTGGCCAAGTTCGCGTTCACTCCAACGCAGAGACCTTAGCCCCTCTTGTTCTCTACCAACTTGATCATCAACTTCCAGCCAATCTCGCAGGGGGTCCTCGGAAATAGAATGCTCGATACTTCTGACATCATGGGTTTAAGTTCTTGCTGTTCTGCCAAATAATATGATACGACTGGCGTTAGACACTAGAAGTTGGTGACATGTATGACCGATCAAACCACTCCTACTCCTCAACTAGAACCAGAAGAGTCCTATCCAGAATTTGTCACGATTGTTGGTGTAAAGGTCCGAGATCAGGGCGAGGTCAAGCAGACCCGTACCGATGGCACGACCCTTGAGGTAGGGGATTCCGTGTTACTCGAGCTGGATAACGATGTGACCTACGGGAAAGTGTATTATGGTCCCCAGGTTCTTCCTTTTATTCCCCCCATGCGAGTAATGAAAAGTGTCCTTCGCAAAGCCACGGAGGAAGATAAAGTCAATATTGCCAACCAAGAAAAGACGGCGGTATCTGGGGTGCACTTTTGCCGAGAACGCGCAGAAGCGCTTGGGCTCAGGATGAAATTAGTCGAGGTTTACAGCTCGTTTCAGAGACGCGTCTTGACCTTTTGCTATACCGCAGAATCCCGAGTGGATTTTCGCCAACTGGTCAAGGATCTCGCACGACATTTTAGTTGTCGAATAGAAATGCGGCAGATTTCCAGTCGTGAAGAAGCCCAGCGGATTAGTGGTGTTGATACATGTGGATTAGTATTGTGCTGCGCGAGTTTTTTATCCGACTTCACGTCTGTGAATTTGAAATTATCCAGAAAGGAAGGTGCATGGGGAAATGACAGCCACCGAATTGGTGTCTGTGGCCGACTGAAATGTTGCTTAATGTTTGAGGAAGATTGGCCGACTCCCCGTCTTTCCAAACAACCTCTTATTCAGCTAAGCCGCCCCTAATCTTTCCCGCCCCTCATTTATGTTTTCTTTCCTGTCTCTCCTTAGAACATGAAAAGGGATTTCTAGGCCAGAAGTGGCTCGTTCCTTTTCTTCCTTATTGCAGGGGAAACAAGGCGAGGCTATAATCACGTTCTAAATCGATACATACATTCTCCTCTTTGAAGGCAAAGGTTTATATTGTGAGTTCCGCTCCTCGCTTTATCATATATGCCCATAACGCCACTTACGATAAATTGCATCAAGTAGCAACGCTTGGACTCACCGCTGCTGCTATGGGCAAGGAAGTGACAGTGGTTTTATTGTTTTGGACAATAAAAAAACTGGCCGAAGGCAACATTAACGCTGTTGATTTTCCTCCCGAATATCATGCTTATCATGATGAAGTCACCCGATTGCTGTCTGAGCGGAAAGTTCCGAAAATTTTAGAAATGTTTGATGAAGCTAAAAAAATTGGGCAATTCAGAATTGTTGCATGTAGCGCTGGCTTGGAGTACATGGGAGTAGATGCCGATGCTGTGGCTAAGCAGGTTGATGAAGTCATGGGCCTACCGGCAATTCTTGCAATGGCGACGGGAGCTGAGACTACGCTGTTTATCTAGACCTTTTTGAAGCCAGAAACCTTCGTTCCAATCCCTCTTTATAACTCATTTTTTTGACAGTTTGTTTTTAAACGGGGTTTCGTCCCCGTGCGAGGATTTACTTTTGCTGAAACAAATGTGAACAAAACCATAGGGCAATTTTGGCTCTTGCCAGAATTTTATAGCGAAATTTTAAATTCATCTGTTCCCTACCCCTAAGAACGATGTAGCCCTCGGGGGATAAAGAACTCGCTGCGAAAGATTAAACCGGTGAAAATCTTGGGGAAAGGAAAAGATGGTTAAGAAAATCGGCGCAATGAATTGGTCAGTCTGACCTTTGACAGCGCAAAAATAAACCACTTTGATGGATCAAAGTTATACCATTTAGGTCCATTCCGGTAATCGCTTTGATATGCGTGATGATAGTTGTGATACCCTTCGCCAAACGTGACAAGAGAAATCCACCAGCTATCTCGGCTTGAATCGGAAGTACCGTGGGACTGTTCACCCCACATATGGCAAATGGAGTTAATGCAAAAGGTAGAGTTCAACACAAAAAATGTTCGTCCGATGCCAGCCAGAAAAAAACATCCCATACCACCAACCCACCCATTGTGAAGAAAACCAACCACAAATGGAAAAACTAACCCCGATATAAGGATCGGAATATAATAGCGGTCTTGCCACAACACGACCGGGTCCTGTTTTAAGCGGGAGGCATATTTCGGGTCTCGATGGGGATCCCGGACAAACAACCATCCACAATGACTATGCCAAAAACCCCAAGTTGCGTTGTAGGGGTCTTCATCCTCATCGCAACGAGCATGATGTCGGATATGATCTGCGGCCCATTTTAATCCTGAATTTTGAAATGCCCACGCTCCACCAATTAGGATTATAACTTTGACCCAGCCTGGACAATCAAAACTGCGATGTGCGAGTAACCGGTGATAGCCAACGGTAATTCCCAGCCCGGTAAAGATATAAAGAACGAAAAACATCGTCCAATCTAACCACGAATAGTCGTAAAAATAGGCATAAGTGGGGAGACCAATAGCGGCTCCCAGGGCGACAAGGAGAAATAGCATGGTGGTCGTCACATCACGCTCTCGCGTACTTGGACTATCAACAATCGGAAGCGTAGTGGTTGTCATTAATCTGAATAGCTGTTGTTTTTACAAAATTGAAGTGGCCCAACCCCGATGGCTTAAACACCCCCATCGACAGGTTTCCCAACTTTAATGACCTTACTAGGATCTCTGGGAGAAAAGAAATGCAACGTCACTTAAGGATACCTTCCTGCATGGGCGATTGTAAAGGCAAAAAATCCAGAAATTTGCGTAATATTGCAAAGAATCGTGGTACTACAAGCGGCCTTGGATCTCTGAATAGACTCAAGGCCAACTCATTCCAAATCAGATATGACGTGGGGGTTCTTGTTTCACAAGAAGAAGTTATCTGTCACAAAATTATCGGCCACCCGGCGGCCGGCTTTCTTTAGGCCGGGCCTCGTTGACAACAAGATTCCGTCCTCCATAGTCAGCGCCGTTTAATGCTGAAATGGCCTGTTGTGCTTCTTCAGCGCTTCCCATTTCCACAAAACCGAATCCTCTTGATCCTCCGGTGTAACGATCGGCCACGATATTAGCGGACTGAACATTTCCATGGTTTGCAAACAGATCTTGGAGTTCTTGATCCGTTGTGGAATACGGCAGATTTCCAACATAAATCTTTTGGTTCACCACTACCTCCATCAAATAGTGATATTGTCCAGAGAGGCAGGAACAGAGAAAGAAAGGGCCGATGAGGAACAGCGGGCAGGCCGCTCGGCATCTTCTATGGGCTAATGCTTTCGGAACTACGTCCTTCTCACCAGGCAACATTAGTTCTGGGCCCATTCAAACTTAGCTCAGCATCGCGAGGCCCGTTGGCGATGCATTGCGATTTCAGCCTAGCACCAGTTTTGCCTAAGATCAACAGGGCCCCCCAGCTATTTTCCTGCCATGGACGAAACTTATCGAGTCATTGCCTTAGGCGTCGTGAAGTTGCGCCCACGTTAGCATACGGTTCTTATTACAATACCTTCATTTGCATGATTATCTGGATTTTAGAAGCCTCCGAAAAACTATTTTAGTATCCAAAGGTTCTTCAGAATTGATGGTAACGGCCACCTTCTGTTCATCGTTTCCTAACGGTTCTTCTTCACGTTGTTGTTGCTCAAGTACCGCAAGATCAGCTTCTGATGCATCTGATCGTTGTTCTGCCCGATAGGCCACCCTATCTTTCAACGTTGTGAGTGACGACTGTAAATCGAGGATAAGAAACGGCACGTTCTGTTCGTCAGCAAGCCGACAAAAGAGGTCTCGATGGCGACGTTTTAAAAATGTCGCATCCACGATGACGTGATAATCCGATGAAAGAATTTTTTGCGCGATTTCTCGTAATTGGCAGTGCAGTGTATCCCCGGTATTTCCAGAATACATTTCTTCTTTGATCTTTTTCGTACTTTGGTCTTTGGGAGGAATGCCAAACATCCTTTTTCGTTCGATATCGGAACGTAGGCGAACGGCCCCCATGGTTTCTAAGAGGGTCTGAGAAACTGTGGTTTTTCCGGAACCGGAGAGCCCGCGCATGATGATGAGACTTGGGGGTGATGGTTGCGCCAAAGTTTGTGCGATGGAGGTATAACGATGAAATTCTTTTTCGAGTAGAGGAATCGAATCATCTTGGTGAGGAATTTGATTCAGCCGGACCTTGGCGATCTTGGCACGAACAAGGGCACGATAGACCTCATAGAATCGGAAGACAGCCATTCCTTCGTAATCGCCTGTGTACTCAAGATATGCAACAAGAAATCTCCACGCAAAGTCTGATCGTCCATGGGCCATAAGGTCCATTATGAAAAACGCGGTATCACTCATCAGATCGATCCACCTGAGGTGTTCGCTGAATTCAATCCCATCAAACGGAGTAGGGCGATCGTTAAGTAACACCACGTTTGCAAGGTGGAGGTCTCCGTGGCATTCGCGAATGAACCCCTGATTTTTTCGGGTAGCAAAGGTCTGATAGCAACGGCCATGTTCCCGTTGTATCCATTGTTGAAGTGATTGAAGCACATCGCGATCGGCGGAGGTTTGGGTTTCCAGGGAAAACCGGTTTACGATATCCTTGACCACGTCTTCAATAACCTCTGGATTTCCAAATTCAGCCGTCTCCGGAGAACTGGTAAGGTTGCTATGAAACTGTGCGAGGTCCTGGGCCAGATTATCTATGTGACGGGATTGTATTTGCCCTTTGGGCAAGGCTTGGTCAAGCGTTGCCTCGATTGGAAATTGGCGCATTTTTAAAGCATACTCAAAAGGTTCCACGTCACCGGCTAACCGGGGTGTTACTGGAGTTCCGGAGATGGCAATCACTTCAAGATATAGGTTTGGTGCTATCCGGCGATTCAGGCGCAATTCTTCAAGGCAGGCTTGATATCTCAAGGTAAGAGTGGAAAAATCAAGAAATCCGAGGTCAACAGGTTTTTTGATCTTGTAGGCAAAGAGGCCGGTGAGGATTACCCAGGATATATGGGTTTCAAGAATCCTTATTTCAGAAACAGGGTGTGAATAGACCGAAGGATCTTTTAGGGACTCGATCAAGGTTAGGGATGGTTCAAAATTCACTTTCAAAATTTACCTTGAGAAGATTGTCTTCGATGTCAATGCCTAACCCGATTAACTCCAATATTTTTATTCAAACCGAAGCATTTTCAGACATAATATAACCTTTTGTGGATCACCATAGTACTCCGTAAAGTCCCCGCCAGTTTAAAAAAGTCTTTTCCACAAAATCTGTGTATAAACTGGTGAAAACATTTTTTTATTGCGCGGATTGTTTTTTCCCAACGCCTATTCAGCAAATTGCACAAAATTTGTGCATAGTAGACGATAAATCAATCGTACAACATATGGTATGTGTTTCCAGCATACGTAGAAACTTTAATCAATAGGTTGGAAATACCTAAGTAATTATTAGCTAAGGGAACGGATTACTTGGCAAAGACTTTCATAAAAATATACATTCATCTTTATCCACAATGGCTGTTGACAAGTTCCTGTTTATAGGCTTGTGTTGTGACATGCCCCCTTGTCTTCCTAATAGAAAGAGTGGCTGGGATCAACGGATAAATAAACGGAGGATTCCAAGCAGAATGAATGGAGTTTCGGCATTGGCCACCATGATTTCAGTGTTATCATTTCCCATTATTTTTATCGTGCTGCTTTATCCTCACGTGGCAGGGGCCAGGGGAAAATGGTCGACTGTGTGGCTTTTTTCCTGGGTTTCCATCGGGGCTATGCTGATTGCAGCGCTGTCTTCTCCCGAATCCCATCTTGCGGATCAGGAATGGGGGTGGCTCGATTGGGGTGTCATGACCATAGGAAGCGTACTCCTTCTGTTCTTTATTGTTGGGAGGTTTGACAACCTCAAAAAAATCGCACGGGCCCGAAACAGTATGGAAAGAGGGAAATCTAAAGGCATTCGGTCTCCAGGGGGATAAAAAAAGGATAACTACCATCGGAACGGTTTTTGGCTCTTCATTATCGAAGATATGGAACGAGGACCTCTCATCAACAATTACTCACGACAAGCTGAACGGGACCAAATGGTACAAGAGCAAATTATGGCCCGTGGCGTTACGGAACCCCGTGTTCTTCATGTCATGAGGACCATCCCTCGGCATCAGTTTGTCCTGGAATCAGATGTGGAAGAGGCGTACGAGGATCATCCCTTATCCATTGGGTTTGGGCAAACAATTTCGCAGCCCTACATCGTGGCATTTATGACGGAGGCATTGAATCTTCAACCACATGAACGCGTGCTCGAAATTGGAGCTGGCTCAGGATATCAGGCCGCGGTTTTGTCTCAATTGGCCAAGAAAGTTTTCAGTATCGAAATTGTTGAGTCACTTGCTGATCGGGCCAAAAAGACGTTGAACAATTTAGGCATAAACACTGTAATTATACGTACAGGGGACGGCTATCAAGGCTGGTTCAATGAAGCGCCTTTTGACGC
>CAZGFV010000038.1:0-10718 GCA_964524575.1 uncultured Nitrospiraceae bacterium | reverse complement strand
CATCTTCGACTGCCTGGGTTTGGGTCAAAGCCCGAAGACTTTGTATGGCTCTTGGCTTATCAGGAGTCCCAGCAACGTCTGCAATTTCCTTGATTGCCGTGACCACCCGATGATTTTGCTCAGTTTCCTGCATTGTTAATTCAACCATAGTGTACTTGGATGGTTTGGTCCCTGTCATAACAGCTTGGCTGTGAGAGCCTTTGCCGAGGGAAACCAGTTTGCTCCAAACACCGTCATTTGCTGCAAAGACTTTGAGGTTCTTGCCTGGGAAATACTTCTGCCAGTAATAACCGCTCTCTGCGTTGCCACCGAACACTGCTACGTTAACCCAAGCAGCTTTGTCATAGGGATCGGTGACCGCAACGCGCGCATGAAGGGTGGTGGGCTTGCTCAGATCACCCCATTCGAACCTTTCTTGGAAGGCTTCAATGGCAAAAGCACTGGAGGCCATTACGCTTACCAAGGCAATGGCAGCTAAGACTGCCAACCCGGTCATACGAACTTTCATAATTCCATCCTCCTATGTAAATGATAAAGACGTCTTGTGTTCCTAATAATGAATTCAATTATCTGAATTAATTGCCTAGGACTTTGAAGCCCGTCACAGTATTGCCACCAGACAGCTGCACTTCCATGGCTGCCAGTTTCTGGGAGGCTGCGATCATTTGCTTCATCAACCCTGAATCTTTCACGCGAAGACGAACGGTCGTTTGTGGATTATACCATCCGGCATAAGGACCATTCTTCTCTTCACCACCTTGGAAACCCCATGAGCAACACACGAACAAAGGATCCGGAATCGATGCATCACGATCGTCAGACGCCCGACCGAGAGGATCACCGGTTTCGCCAGGTTCACTAGTGTTCCAGTATTGGATACCAAAAAGAATCTCGCCATTTGGGTTATCTGCCCAATGCGCATAGACACGGCCTTTGAGACTTGAGGCCACTTTGCCATCAAGGGACATGTCGCCGATAGTCGCCACGGCGATCGGCTTGGACTGGCATTTCTTACTGGTCGAGCAGGGCCCGAAGATACTACTCTTGGCGCTTGCCAAACTGACAAACCCAACGCTCAACAGAGCCACAGCAAAAAGAGCAATCACACCACGGAAAAATGACTTCTTCATTTCCCCCTCCTTTAACTTAGGATGACATAATGAAAACAAAAAATACCGACAGTTAACTTTCTAACCAACACCATTTACAATAACGACACAGAATTCACACTTCCAGGGACCAAAGGGGACATCATTCTCCCCCACTCACAACACCTTCTGCCCCCTCTACTTTCCGAGTGGCACATGCTACTGATCTGCATCCAGGATGTCAAGAGGCTTTTTGTCCTAAAAACCCCCATTTTTTAAGATTCGGGCGAGAATTTTTCCTGTTAGCCCGGAAATGAGCTCCTGGGCACAGGACCTAGGGCCGTCATGGTCAATTCCTCCACATTTAGCAGGTCTTGAGCCACATTTTGGATCTGGATTTTGGAAATTTTGTCAATCTCGGAAAGCATCTCTTTTAGAGAGATAGACCGACCTTGGGAGATCTCGTCTTTGGCTAACTTGTGCATTCGCCCGTACGTTCCCTCCAACCCCAGCATCAGGGTCCCTTTTAACTGATTTTTGGTTCGATCCAATTCCTGTGAAGCAGGGCCTCGACTCTGTAGTTTTTTCACTTCCCGCCGAACCACATCCACTAGTTCACTGAGTTCCTTGGCCCCCGTCGCTGCATAGATGGTGAGAGTTCCAGAATCAGAAAAACAGGACAGTTGCGAATAAATGCTATAGGCCAGCCCCCGTTTTTCTCTTATTTCTTGGAATAATCGCGAACTCACGCCGCCCCCGAATAATGTATTCAGTGTATGGGCTGCATACCTGCTCGGATGATTCACGGGGATACCGGGGAGACCAAAGCACACATGGGTTTGCGCTAATTGCTTTGGATGCACAAAAGTACCAGTTCGTAGAGATGGTGGGTTTCTTGATGGAAGCGCAAGATTTTTTAATGAAGCAGGCTTCCATTTTCCAAACGATCGGTTAAGAAGGGACAGTAAGGTTTTCGTGTTAAAATTCCCAGCTACGGAGACTACGAACTTGCTAGGGTGATATCGGGCCTGGACATATTCAAGGAGGTCGCGACGCCCAATTCGTTTCATCGTTGACGGACTCCCTAAAATAGAACGCCCTAAGGGATGGCCACGCATCACGTGATGGGCATGCAATTCTTGAACGAAATCTTCTGGATCGTCTTGAACTGTTCGGATTTCTTCTAACACCACCTGTTTTTCCCTTTCAATTTCTTTTGGAGGAAACCTGGAGTGATGGAACAAATCAGTTAACAGATCCACCGCTTGATTGATCTGCTGATCAAGAACTTTGACGTAAAACACTGTGGATTCATGAGTCGTAAAGGCATTCATTTCGCCGCCGAGGCTATCAATTTCCTTCGAAATTTGAGAAGCCGATCGACGTCGAGTCCCTTTAAACATCATGTGTTCTAAGAAGTGGGATAAGCCTTCTTGGCCTTTGACTTCGTCACGGGTACCGACGTTAATCCATAACCCAATAGCGACGGACCTCAACGCCGACATGCGCTCCATGACCACGCGAACACCATTGTCTAAAACCAATTTACGCATCAGAGGCAATTCTTCAAAAAGTAAACGTTTGGGCTGGGTTAAGGATAGGATAGAAAATGACCAACCCTCCGAGAATAATGAAGGCCATGATCGCGGCAATCTTTTAAGAAGGCTTGGATTCGCTTGTAGGGGCCTCAGACTCGACTAAAGCTTCTTTCCGGCTTAATCGAATTTTCCCCTGCCGGTCAATTTCCAAAACTTTGACCATGACCTGCTCCCCTTCTGACACCTCATCAGAGACTGAATTCACACGATGATGTGCCAGCTGGGAAATGTGTACGAGACCATCAACATTGGGGAGAATTTCTACGAAGGCCCCAAAATCCATAATCTTTCTTACCGTCCCGAGATACAGCTTCCCAATTTCGACTTCCTCGGTCAGGCGATTCACCATTTCAATGGCTTTATTAGCAGATGCTTCGTCAACAGCAGCAATTGTCACTAGACCGGAATCATCCACGTTCATCTTTACACCACAGTCTGCGATAATCCCTCGAATAACCTTGCCGCCCGGACCAATTATATCTCGAATTTTATCTTGCTTAATTTGAACAGTAAAAATTCTTGGTGCGTATGCGGCAAGATTAGCCCGCGGCTCAGCTAGCGCCTTTTGCATACATTCCAGAATATGCAAACGTCCACTACGAGCCTGCTCCAGAGCTTGCTGCATGAGTTCGGTCGTAATGCCGCCAATTTTAATATCCATTAGCAAAGCCGTGACTCCAACTTTCGTACCCGTCACTTTAAAATCCATGTCCCCAAGATGATCTTCCAACCCCATGATATCGGAAAGAATCACCACCCGGTCTCCTTCTTTAATAAGTCCCATGGCAATACCAGCCACAGGTGCTTTAATGGGAACTCCGGCATCCATCATCGCCAAGGCACCACCACACACAGTAGCCATGGAAGATGACCCGTTAGACTCTAAAATGTCTGAAACTAATCGAATTGTATAAGGAAAGGTCTCTTTCGTGGGCATAACGGACTTGAGGGCGCGCCAAGCCAGTTTCCCATGCCCGATTTCCCGGCGACTAGGTGATCGCATGGGTCGCGCTTCCCCAACACTGAATGGAGGAAAATTGTAATGAAGCATGAATGATCGGAAATACTCACCTTCAAGGGCATCAATACGCTGTTCATCATCTGCCGTTCCCAAAGTAATAACCGCAAGCGCTTGCGTTTCACCTCGAGTAAAAAGAGCCGAGCCATGGGTACGAGGCAATATCCCCGCTTCGCAAGTAATCGGGCGGATATCCGAAGGACCACGACCGTCAGCCCGAACTTTTTTCTCTAAAATCATGTCCCGAACTTCATCATATTCTAGATCATGATACACTTCTTTAATTCGTCTATGGACAACTGGGTCCTCCCCGCCAAACTTTTCGATGGTTTCTCGAAGAATTTCGTCTAACCGTTCTTGTCGTGCCGTTTTATTGGGAACAAATACAGCTTCTCGGATAGGCCCAGCGGCTAATTCTTTCACCTTGGATTGGAGTTCTTCACTAATAGGCTCTACTTCAATCACTCGTTTGTCGCGGCCAACTTTGTCTCGCAATTCGTTGACCTTGGAAACAATTTTTTTGATCTCTCCATGCGCAAGCTCCAGAGCCTCCAGCATAACAGACTCGGACAAACCCTCTGCACCAGCCTCGACCATCATGATAGCCTCATCCGTGCCAGCAACCACCAAGTCCAATTGACTTGTGGCTAATTGATTCATGGCAGGATTCACTACTAACTTCCCGTCAACACGACCGATCCGAATCCCGGCAAGCGGCCCAGAAAACGGAATATCCGAAATGGCTAAGGCCGCGGACGCAGCGGTAATACCAATCGTATCAGAAGACATGGTCTGATCAACGGAAAGTACAGATACCACCACCTGGGTTTCATAAAAAAACGCTTTTGGAAAAAGGGGACGAATGGGCCGATCAATCAACCGACTCGTCAGAGTTTCTTTCTCCGAAGGAGCTCCCTCACGCTTAAAAAACCCACCTGGAATTTTCCCAGCAGAATAGGCTTTTTCCTGATAATTGACGGTTAAGGGGAGAAAGTCCGTGTCAGGCTTAAGCGTTTTTGAGGCTACCGCTGTCGCCAACACCACCGTGTCACCATACGAAGCCAGGATGGACCCATCCGCTTGCTTGGCCATATGCCCTGTCTCAAGCTTTAATGTGTGACCGGCTACTTCTAATTCAACAGAATGCACCATGAAATTTTCTCCTTCCTCACCCCAACTTGTCTCTCAAGCTTTTCCATATGAAATTTTATTTTCTTAGATCTAATTTTCCCAGCAAAGAACGATACCCATCAGCATTCACACGATGCAGATAGTCTAATAACCGACGACGACGGCTGACCATTTTTAATAACCCATGACGGGAATGATGATCTTTTTTATGCGTTCGAAAATGTTCCGTGAGATAATTAATACGGTTAGTCAATAAAGCAATTTGCACCTCCGAAGACCCCGTATCACGATCATGGCCTTGATATTGTTTAACAATATCGCTTTTCACTGCATTCTCCAGCCCCATATCTAAATCCCTCCTTAAAAAATTAGATCCTTATGTTTTAACGAATATTCTTCAGTTATTTAAAAAACCAAACACCTTGACGAAAACCAGTGCCCGAGCTGCTTGCGAAAACTTTCCTAATCCCAACAACTGACCATCCGGGGATTTTACACGAAAAGCTTTACGCTCCATGTTTTCTTCGGCAATGTCATCCAGGAGTTATCCCAGCGCGGTCTCCGGTATCGGAGCTCCATTTAATGCACGAGTCACCATCGAGGAGTCAATCACAATCTCAGGGAAATGACCCAGAACAGCATCCAAGCCCCATAAACACGGGGAATTTCGATGAACCAAAAAATCGAAATCAACCTCGAGGGGCGACACCGCATCCTTGATATAAAAGGGACCAACCCGCGTACGACACAATTGACGCAAATGCCCCCCAACCCCAAGCGCTCTCCCAATATCCGCGCACAAGGTCCGAATATAAGTGCCTTTTGAACAGATAGCACGGAAGGCCACATCCGGAAGGTCAATATTTAAAATCTCCAATTCATAAATTGTAATTGATCGAGATGCCCGTTCCACAGTTTTTCCAGACCGAGCTATTTTGTACAAAGGAATACCCTCATGCTTTAAAGCCGAATACATCGGTGGAACTTGCTGTAAAACTCCAGAAAACTTTTCAGCCGTGGCTTGGATAGCTTCTCCGGTTAACCCTTCAACCGACTGTTCTTGGATAACCTCTCCAGTAGCATCTTGCGTATTGGTTTCTTGCCCTAAACGGAAAACCCCTTCATACTCTTTATGCCATTCGACCAAGTATTCTGATAGTCTGGTGCCCCTCCCGATTAACAGCGGAAGCACGCCCGTAGCCATGGGGTCTAGGGTTCCTCCATGTCCGATCTTTCGAATTCCCAGGGATCGCCTTAACTTTTCAACGACATCATGGGAAGTCCAGCCGACTGGCTTGGACACATTAACCACGCCATCAATAGTAGAAGTAGCATCCACACTTACCAATCCCTTATCCATGAGTTATCGACCCTCAGGAAGGTTTGGCGCCCTGCTAGAGTCTTCGTCAACCACTTCTAAAGAGCTAGCAGGGGGTAAGGAGTCCAGAATGTTTAATATTCGTTCCGTACGCGGGCTGCTCGAGTCCGACCAAAATTTCACCTCAGGGGTATAGCGCAATTCTAATCGACGACCTAGTTCTGATCGAACAAATCCAGAGGCACTAGACAATGCCTTTAAAATGCCAGGTTCATCGTCCTTCTTCTCTAAAAAAGATACATAAACACGTGCAATGCGAAGATCGTTAGTAACCTCCACATGAGTAACCGTTACATTTTGTAGTCGAGGATCTTTTGATTTTTTAGCAAGAATATCAGCCACTTCAATACGAAGTTGGTCTGCTACTCTTTCTGCTCTTTTATAGGCGGATTTTGACATTACTGACAAATTCGTGCTGGTGATCATTGCGTCCTATAACAGTTCTATTTGGAAATCCAGCAGTCCGAGCCTTGGATTGGACCGAATAACGTTCAACACCTGGTCTAAAACTTGATTCACATACCGAGCCTCGTTCGCCACACACGCAATCCCTAAGGTAGCTCGCTGCCACAGATCCTGATCACTAACCTCGGCAACCGAAACATTGAAATTCTGACCTAAACGCGCCTTAAGGCGCGAGAGAACTTGACGTTTCGCCTTAAGTGAATGTCCCTCCGGCAAGTGTAAGCAAACCTGGCACACCCCAACGATCATCTTATTCGTTGCCAGTTACCCGTGGCCAACTCCTGGTATTTTGAAATTTTACGCCTCATTGCAATCGATGAGAAATACGTGACCAACCTCATCGGGAACTGTTCCCCCCACGAGTTATAACTTCGCTGCTTCCTTGTCGAAGACATACGCCTCAATGATATCGCCTAATTTAATATCATTAAAATTCTCGACTCCAATTCCACATTCATAGCCCTGCTGAACTTCCCGAACATCGTCTTTAAACCGACGCAACGAACCCAGCTTTCCTTCATACACAGTGACATGATCACGCAACACTCGGACTCCTTCACTTGATCGCGCAATATGTCCATCATTCACATAGCATCCGGCAATTGTTCCAATTTTCGGGATCGTGAACACCTGCCGCACTTCAGCTCGGCCCAGCACACGTTCCACTAACATCGGTTCCAATATACCCTCGGCTGCTGCTCGTACGTCCGCAATGGCATTGTAGATAACGGTATGTAACCGAATTTCTACTCCTTCGCGCTCAGCCAGGGCAGAGGCCTTTGGTTCAGGCCTTACATGGAAACCAATAATGACGGCTCTTGAAGCCGAGGCTAATAAGACATCTGACTCTGTTATGCCTCCAGCCCCGCCATGAATAATTTGAAGCTTGACGAAATCCGACTGAATTTTTTCAATGGACTCACGCAACGCTCCAACGGAGCCTTGCGCATCGGCTTTCAGTAAGATGGACAGTTCCTTTTTGTCTAGCTCTTGACCTTGAGCATACAAATCCTCCAAGGTCATACGAGAAACGCCAGTGCCTAATTCAACTGTTCGCTGTTTACGTTGACGATCTTCCGCCACTTCACGAGCCATTCGTTCATCCTTCACCACATGGAACTGGTCACCAGCTGCAGGCAAAGCTAACATTCCAATCACCTCAACTGGGGTAGAAGGCTTGGCTTCTTTCAACTTTATCCCATCATGGGACAACATGGCACGCACACGACCGCTCGTAGTACCCACAACATAGGGCGCCCCAATTTTCAATATTCCGCTCTGGACCAATACTGTCGCGACTGGACCACGTCCCCGATCCAATTTGGCCTCGAGCACCACACCCTTTGCCGCTTGGGCAATATCAGCTTTTAATTCCATCACTTCGGCTTGCAACAAAATCATATCAAGCAAGGTAGCGAGACCTTGTTTTTCTTTGGCAGAAACTTCAACAAAGATCGTCTGACCACCCCACGCTTCAGGAATCAGTCCATGTTCCGACAACTCCTGTTTGACTCGATCGGTATTGGCTCCTGGTTTATCAATTTTATTGACCGCCACAATAACGGGCACATTTGCGGCTTGCGCGTGATGAGCAGCCTCCACTGTTTGTGGCATCACACCATCATCCGCAGCCACCACTAAAACAACAATATCCGTAGCCTTAGCTCCACGTGCTCTCATGGCAGTAAAGGCTTCATGGCCCGGAGTATCTAAAAATGCAACCCGTTTAGCACCAACTGAAACGGAATAGGCACCTATATGTTGGGTAATGCCTCCCGATTCTCGGTCAGTCACATTGGTCTCTCGGATAGCATCAAGCAGCGAGGTTTTTCCATGATCAACATGCCCCATAATGGTTACAATAGGAGCACGTTCCGCAAGTTCGATGTCTCCTTTGCTCTCAAGCACTTCTTCTAGGAGCGCCTCACCTTCCTTTTCAACGGTGACTTCAACATGGACACCCAGCCCTTCAGCGATCAATTGGCCGGCTTCAAGATCCATAGGTTGATTCATGGTCAACGTCACGCCCATTTCCATCAATTTCTTCATGATGTCGCCGGAACGTTGTCCGAGTTGCTCGGCATATTCTTTAACTGTAATTCCTGCTGATAGTTTAACGGTTTTTCTTCGGGGTTTGGTAACTTCAGTAGAAGTCGATGAAGGCACATGCTTCGACCGTTCCTCGCGCCGTAATGTGGGAAGAGCACGAAGATCTTGCCACCGAGCAGCATCTTCGTACTTTTCCGCAAACAGGTCAGCATTACGAAGTCTTCCAGACTTTTTGGGTTTTTTGGGTTTTTCCTCGGCTACAACCTTTTCTTGTTCTGACGTTTCACCTTTTGCTGTCGAAGTTATAGCCTCCTCCGAAGCAAGAACAACTTCAGGACTAGCCCCCTCTTGAAGTAAATCCTCTGATGTTGGCTGGGAAGCCCCCAGAACTTCGGTTACCGCCGCCACTTCCGGGGAAAGCTGAACAGCTTCTTCGCTCGTTTTAGTTTCTGGAGTCGAGGGCTGCGCTTCTTGAACGCTGGCCTCTTGAATTTCCATCGGTGGAAGCAGGGATTCAACTTCCTCGCGTTTTTTCTTTATGAGAATGTGTTTTTTCTCAGGCTTAAGAGACGGCGCAGGCTCCGCAGGTTCTTCCTGTCCTTTTACGGTCCGACCAGAAGGTTTTTTGGTGAGTTTGGCGCCCCTGCCTAACTTCCCTTTCGCAGTGACCACATTGCTGCTCTCGGTGCTACCAAAGGCGGCTAAGGCCTTTTGCAGATCATCTTCCGAAAGAGTATTACTATGGGAAGTAATCGCAATATCAATTCGGTTAAGCCTCGAAATGAGTACCTTGCTCTCAATCCCCAATTGTTTGGCTAACTCATGAACTCTCATAATGACTCAATACATCTGTAATCTTTAGGATGGGATTTCCTCTATATTATTGTCCGACCCCTCACCTGAAAACTGCGCTGAGACATCCTCCGAATGCTCAGCCGCCCCCTGAACAGGCTCAGAGTTTTCAGAAGCCACAACGATTTCACTTACAGATTGATTTTGTTGAGCATCCGCTTCTTGAGCCAGTGCTGCTTTGATTTCTTTTTCACGTTCAATCTTTTCTTTTTCATATTCGCTGCCGCTAATAATATCGATCTTCCATCCGGTAAGTTTCGCGGCTAGGCGAACGTTTTGACCGTTTTTCCCAATGGCCAATGAAAGCTGAGAATCAGCTACCACGACTAACGCAGCTTTTTTCTGCTCGTCAATACCGACTTTTTCAATGGAGGCTGGATTAAGGGCTTCGCCAATAAACACCCGAGGATCAGTCGTCCAAGGGATAATGTCGATTTTTTCCCCTTTAAGTTCGCGAACGATTGCCTGCACCCGGGAACCTTTAATTCCCACACAGGCTCCCACAGGATCTACCGCTTTATCCCGCGAAGTCACAGCAATCTTAGTTCGATCGCCAGGCTCCCGGACAACCCCTTTAATCTCTACGATTTTTTCCATAACTTCTGGCACTTCTAACTGAAATAACTTGACCACAAACTGAGGATGGGCGCGAGACAAAATTACTTGGACATCTTTTGGGGTTCGCCGAACCTCCAGCAGCAAGGCCCGGAGCCGGTCCCCCCGCCGGTGTACCTCACGAGGAATTTGTTCATGAACTGGCAAAAGGGCTTCGGTTTTTCCAATTTCCACTAGATAGTTTCGACGCTCCTGCCCAAGGATAACCCCATGGACCAAATCACCTTCTTTTTTGGAATATTCTCGTTCAACTGCTTCCCATTCGGCCTCACGGACTTTCTGACATATCACTTGTTTAGCAGCCTGTGCGGCAATACGACCAAACTCTTGCATTTCCAGAAGGGAACCAATCTCATCACCCGACTCAGCTTCCGCATCAATCTCCCGAGCTTCTTCAAGGGATATCTGGGTTTTGGCATCAGTCACAGTTTCCGAAATGGTCTTGAGCGATACAATAGAAATTTCACCAGTATCACTGGCGATTTGCACTTGAATGTTTTCATTATTACCGTACCGCTTTTTGG
>CAZGFV010000037.1:0-10740 GCA_964524575.1 uncultured Nitrospiraceae bacterium | reverse complement strand
ACTTCGCCAGACGATCCGTTCGCGACAACGATCCGGTCTTAATTTGTCCAGCATTTAATGCCACAGCCAAATCCGCGATCGTTGTATCTTCGGTCTCTCCTGAACGATGCGAAATAATAACACCATAACCCGCTCGCTTGGCCATTTCAACGGTTTCGAAGGTTTCGGTAAGCGTACCGATTTGATTCACCTTAACCAAAATCGCAGTGCCAGTTTTTTCGCGAATCCCTTTGGACAAGTATTCAACATTGGTTACAAACAAATCATCACCCACCAGTTGCACTCGATCACCTAGCCGATCGGTTAACTGCTTCCACCCTTTCCAGTCATCCTCATTCAACCCATCTTCAATTGATACAATGGGATACCGACCCACCAGCTGTTCATAAAACTCGACCATCTGGGATGACGATTTTGGCACACCACCCTCAGCCTGCAATACATAGCCTTTTTCCCCATAAAACTCGCTCGCTGCCGCATCAAGCGCCAACACTATGTCACAACCAGGCTTATACCCTGCCTTGTGAATAGCTTCGATGATCGAAGCCAAAGCTTCTTCATTGGATTTCAAAGCTGGTGCGAATCCACCTTCATCACCAACCGCCGTGCTCAAGCCTTTTCCCTTTAATAAGGCCTTCAAATGGTGAAACACTTCCGTGCCCATACGCAGGGCTTCACTAAAACATGACGCCCCGACGGGCATAATCATGAATTCCTGAATATCCAAGCCATTATTTGCATGCGCACCACCATTGATAATATTCATCATAGGCACAGGCAACTCATGAGCATTTGCTCCACCGATATAGCGATACAAGGGTTGTCCCATTTCTGCAGCGGCGGCACGCGCGACCGCCATCGACACGCCAAGCAACGCATTAGCACCAAGGCGAGACTTGTCCTTAGTTCCATCCAACGTAATCATGGCCAAATCCACAGCATTTTGGTCCAATGCATCCATGTCTTTGAGCTTAGGCGAGAGGATTTTCTCAATGCTCTGTAAGGCTTTGGTTACACCCTTGCCCATCCACCGTTTGAAGTCTCCATCTCGCAGTTCCAAAGCTTCACGAGTTCCAGTGGATGCACCGGACGGAACAGCCGCCCGTCCCCAGACCCCACTGCTTAATCGCACATCAACTTCAACAGTTGGATGGCCGCGCGAATCGAGAATAGCACGCCCTTTCAGTTCTTGAATCGCACTCATATATGCAGTCCTTTCGGAAAATAAAGTAGCGATGAGTTGTCAAACTTCATTGAGTACAGAGTCCTGTGCCCATCATACTAATTTTTTAAATTTTGACAAGAATAAATGACAAAATGTTTTGGAAGATAGCCTGAATATTATGACGATAAGGCACGTTTAAGAAGTTCGTTAACTTTTTGGGGGTTGGCCTTGCCCTTGGAAGCTTTCATTACTTGACCGACAAAAAATCCGACCACAGCTTCTTTGCCGCCGCGATATTGCTCCACTTGAGCAAGATTCTTATCCAGCACTTCCTTGATCATTTGTTCTAAAGCGCCTTCGTCCGAGACTTGCTGGAGTCCTTTTTCTTCAACCAGTTGAGGGGCTGACTTTTCGCCGACGTACAGTTCGGGGAAAATATCTTTCGCAGTTTTTAAACTAATGGTTCCTTTATGAACCAATTGCAACAACTCTACTAATCGCTCTGGGGAAACTGGGGAATCCTCAACCGCTGTCCCCGATTGGTTCAGTTCACGCAATAATTCACCCATGATAAAGTTGCTAACGGTTTTAGGTTCTTGAAATTGATCCACGCAGGCTTCAAAATAATCCGCTAACTCACGCGAACTCGTTAGCACACCTGCATCATACTCGGGCAGACTATAATCTACTATAAACCGCTGCTCGCGAGCTTGAGGTAATTCCTGCAACGTACCACGAAGTTCTTCAATCCACTCATCGTCGATTGAAAGCGGCAAAAGGTCAGGATCAGGAAAATAGCGATAGTCGTGCGCTTCTTCCTTGGTTCGCATAATAGCGGTTTGACCAAGATTAATATTCCAGAGACGCGTTTCTTGATAAACTGTTTCGCCTTCGGACAAAACCTTAGTTTGGCGTTTAATCTCGTATTCTATGGCGTCCTTGACAAACTTGAAGGAATTAATATTTTTCAATTCCACTTTAGTCCCGAAAGTTTTAGAGCCAGTCGGACGAAGCGAAATGTTTGGCTCACACCGCATGCTTCCCTGTTCCATATTGCCATCACACACATCGAGATAGACCAACACATCACGAAGCGATTTTAAATACGCAACAACTTCGTCGGCCGAATGCATGTCTGGCTCAGTAACAATTTCCAACAAAGGAGTTCCAGCTCGGTTCAAGTCCACATGGCTATAGCTACCTTCAACCGTATGAATATTTTTTCCAGCATCTTCCTCTAAGTGCGCGCGTCGAATGTGGACCCGCTTGGAAGAACCATTGACATCCAGATCAATCCACCCATTTTCGCAAATTGGCTCTTCGTACTGCGAGATTTGATAACCCTTCGGCAAATCTGGATAGAAATAGTTTTTACGTGCAAAAATATTCGTGGACCGAATCGAACAATTCAGGGCCAGACCTGTTCGAATGGCCATTTCCACAGCACGTTTATTGATTACTGGAAGCGAGCCTGGTAAACCCAGGCAAACTGAGCAGGTCTGGCTATTGGCGGGACGGCCAAATTCTGTCCCACATCCGCAAAACATTTTAGATTGGGTTCGAAGCTGTGCGTGAACCTCGAGACCAATAATGGTTTCGAAGGTCACAGCTGAGAAGTCGGTTTTTCGCGAGATGGATCACGCAAAGGTTGCATGGCTTCCTTGCCAGCATCTACGGCTTCTTTGACTACCGAACTGGCTTCAGACATAAACTCACGACTTTTACTGACTACGTCATCCCACGTATCGGTGGCTCGTCCGGAAATATCTCGGAAATCTCCACCGGCCCGTCGGGCGGCTCGCAATAAACTTTCTCGGGATTCTCTCCCAGTAAGCGGCGCAAGCAAAAATGCGGTAGCCGCGCCTAATAACATTCCACTTAAAAACGCCAGCGCCACACTGCCGGCGGAGGCTCCGTTATTCCCTGCCATTGTAATGCCCTCCTTCTTTATGAACTCGATCCTTAATCGTTGTAGCTGCGGCCTTCATCCCTGAAAGCACACGAACAAGATTCATCATTACCGCACCACTTTTGCCTTTGACAGCTCCATGCACATGACTAACAGTATCCCCAACTTGGCCAATGGCATTCATTAATACCGAGACTCGATCTACGCCTTCTTTAGCTTGTGTGGTTAAAGCATGTACGTTTTCGCTCGTGCCCTTCAATTCTTTGAACAATCTCGGCAACTCGTTATTCACTTGAGCTAAGAGCCGTTCAGATTGTGCGACAGTCCGACGCAATTGAATCACAGTCGGCACGAGATATCCCACTAAAACCAAAAAGGCTACAGCAACCACAACAGCGGCAAAGTCAAGCATGCATCACCCTTTCGTTAGCGGATTGCCGGACGTTTCTTTCGCCAATTGGTCACCATTTCGTACGCGCGCGCCGCACGCAACACGGTTTCCTCATCAAAAGGTCGGCCCATGATTTGCAATCCTATTGGAAGCCCCTTCTGGCTAAAGCCAGATGGAATTGATATCGCCGGAATCCCAGCTAAACTTGCTGAGATAGTATATAGATCTGACAAATACATTTGTAGGGGATCTTCGATTTTTTCTCCCAACTGAAAAGCTGGAGTCGGCGTAACCGGTGTAACCAGCAAATCAACCTCCTCAAAGACCTGATCAAACTCTCGTTTGATCAACGTTCGTACAGCTTGGGCCTTGGTATAATACGCATCGTAATAGCCACTGCTTAAGGCATAGGTGCCAAGCATGACACGGCGTTTGACTTCCGAACCGAACCCTTCTTGCCGTGTGGTCCGATACATTTCTAACAAATCTTGGCATTCTTTTGAACGGAGGCCGTATTTTACACCATCGTACCGGGCAAGATTTGAACTAGCCTCAGCCGTAGCTAATATATAATAAGTGGCCACGGCAACTCCTGTATGCGGGAGTGAGACTTCTTTAATTTCTCCATTGAGCTGATCCATTTCCTCAATGGCCTGCCGCACGGCCTCCTCGACGTCGGGGGCTAAACCTTCAGAAAAAAATTCTTTAGGCACTCCAATCTTCAGTTTTTTGAGGTCCTTCTTTTTAAACGCGCGAGTAAAATCAGGAACCGGCTTATCGACAGAAGTCGAATCCATCGGGTCTTGACCAGCTAATACGTTCATCATGATAGCTGCATCCCACACATCTTTTGTGATGGGACCGATTTGATCAAGTGAGGAAGCAAAAGCAATCAAGCCATAACGAGAGACACGGCCATAGGTTGGCTTCAAGCCTACCACTCCACAAAATGCCGCAGGTTGCCTGATTGATCCACCAGTATCTGTGCCGATAGCGGCTACACACTCATCTGCTGCTACGGCTGCCGCAGAACCGCCACTTGAACCACCTGGCACATAACTCAGTTTCCATGGATTTCGGCTTGGCCCAAAAGCTGAATGTTCTGTGGAGGACCCCATACCAAACTCGTCCAAATTCGTCTTACCGATAGGAAAAAACCGATGCTCACGCATTTTGCGCACCACGGTTGCATCATACGGTGGTTTGAATTGGCTAAGGATTCGGGAGGAACACGTAGTAGCCAAGTCTGACGTACAGATATTGTCTTTAATGGCAATCGGCATGGCCATAAGTGGCATGGTTTTTCGCCAAGATTTCAGTTCCTCATCAATGGCCTTCGCTTGCTCGAGAATCCCTTCCTTATCGTTGATCGTCACATAGGCTTTGACCTTAGACTCCACCACACTCAAGCGCAGATAATAGGCTCGCGCGATTTCATATGCGCTGGTCTTGCCCCCAGCAAACGCATCTTGTAGTTCTTTAAGGGTTAATTTGAAGATTGCCATGAGAGAGATAATAACTTCTGAACCGGGCTCAATTTCTGGGGCGTGTGGTCAAAGAAGAGGTCTAGGGGTGGTTCATCATTTTGTTGTGAGCGTCCACTTGAATAATCTTTGGAAGATGATGCTTGGCTTCCTCATCATTATAGTATTCATAGCAAAATATAATAACTTGATCTCCAGTCACTCCTTTCCGAGCAGTTGGACCATTTAACACAATTTCGCCAGAGCCTCGTTTGCCATTAATCGCATAAGTGGTAAATCGCTCACCGTTGTTGAGATTCGAAACCATGACTAATTCGTAAGGCAGAATTCCTGCGGCATCCAATAAGTCTTCATCCACGGTCAGACTGCCTTCATATTCCAGGCAAGCATCCGTCACCACGGCACGATGAATTTTGGCTCTTAACATATGACGCAGCATAGCTGTATTCCTTCTATCTCAACGTTCTCTAATAATTCTAGGTACCTGAAACATGCCATCTTTCGCTGCTGGAGCATTTCCTATAGCCTTGTCTTGACCAACAGATTCGCGCACCTCATCTTCCCGCAATATATTGACCTGACTCACCACAGACGCCATAGGGTTTATTCCTTCGGTGTCCACCTGATTCAGTTCTTCCATATAGGTCAGAATGCTGCTGAGCTGATGGCTGAGTTGCTCTTTCTCAGCCTCACTGATTTGAATGCGAGCTAAATCCGCGACATATTCCACTTCTTTTTGGGTAAGTCGCATTTGACGAAGACTTCTATTTCTCAATGTGGTTGGGATTTCAAACGCCAACCCTCGGCTACATATCACTCTCATTTGACCATGAATTCAATAAAAAGAGCAACGATTCAGCAACCGGTACTTTTAGCATGAAGTTCAAGCGAAAAGCTACTGACCATACACTCTGAATGGAATTTCTTCCCTATTGGTGAAGGGCTTTCAAAATTAAGCTCTTAACGCTCTGAAACCACTCACTTTTCATCAGCAAAAGGAAAAATCTTCGGCTCAAATTCTTTAACCAGACCAAAGTTAACAGGGACAACAGTCCAGGGACAAATCAATGAAAACCTTGATATTGCCTGAAGACTAAAAGCACAATTCTTAATACGTATTTCCATTAAAAAAAGTATGGGAAAACAATGCCTTGCTGCTCTTTAAAATGGTGTGATAAGGTCTTTTTCCCGTGGGAAAACCCAAATGACACTTCGCGTAGTTGCAGGAGTTCAAAAGGGCAGACGACTGAAGCAACCGGTGGGTCCTGGACTGCGGCCGACTTCCGCTCGGGTCAAAGAAGCTCTCTTTTCCATCATTGCCGAACGTCTCTCCAATGCACGGGTATTGGATTTGTATGCGGGAACTGGAGCCTTAGGACTGGAAGCTCTGAGCCGTGGAGCACGAGAAGTTGTGTTCGTAGAAAACCAGGAATCATCAATAAACGTGCTGCGCGAAAATATACAACACTGTTCTTTGACCGAATGCTCCACCATTATTGCCGAAGATGTAGAGACGTTTTTGACAACCCCTCCTTCGCCCTATGATACAACAACGTTCGATCTAGTGTTTATAGATCCCCCTTATGAAATTTCAAACTTAGAGCCACTCCTCTCTAAGCTTGATGCCACTCAACGAGTTACTAGGAGTGGGTTTGTGGTCGTAGAACATTTCAAAAAAACCTTACTCCCCCTACGAACTGGACAACTGCAACAATGGAGACAATCGCGTTATGGCGATACTATGTTGAGCTTTTACCAGTTGATTCTTCTGCCTAATGAGGATTCATGCGCATAGGCGTCTATCCCGGCACCTTTGACCCAATCACCCGTGGCCATACCGACATCGTAGCCCGGAGTCTGCAATTGTTCGATCGCCTCATTGTAGCCGTAGCGCCCAATCCTCGAAAAGAGCCGCTCTTGCCTATTAATGATCGAGTCGAGTTAGCGAAAATTGCCACGAAAAACTTTGCGCATGTAGAAGTGGAGGCTTTCAACGGTCTTCTTGTAGAGTATGTGCATTCTCGTGGGGCTCACGGTATCATTCGTGGATTACGCGCTTTGTCAGATTTTGAACATGAATTTCAAATGGCTTTGCTAAACCGAAAGATTGCCGGACAATTAGAAACCGTATTCCTCATGCCAAGCGAGGAATACTCGTATTTGACCTCGAGCATTGTTAAAGAACTCGCTATGTTTGGGGGTCCATTAGAGGATTTTGTTTGCCCCGAAGTAGCTCAGAGACTCCGTCAATGGTATGACGGATCGAAATCATGAAACTTTCAACTCGATCGGCTCGTATCATCCCCTCAGCGACTTTAAGTGTCACGGCCAAAGCTAAAGCCATGGCAGTTCAAGGAATTGATGTGATCGATTTTTCAGCAGGCGAACTCGCACAAGACACCCCGGACTCTGCAAAGAAAGCTGGAGAGATCGCTATTCAAACCGGCTTTACTCGGTACACACCAGTGCCGGGAACCGACGAATTACGGCAAGCCATCACGGATAAGTTTCAACGAGACCAAGGTGTGACTTACGACATGTCTCAGATTCTGGTTTCATGCGGTGCGAAACATTCACTTTATAATTTATTTCAGGCCTTGATTGATCCTGGCGATGAAGTGATCATTCCTGCGCCTTACTGGGTGTCTTATCCTGATCAAGTCCTGTTAGCCGATGGCACCCCTATTATTTTAGAAACTCGTGAATCCGAGAATTACGCCATTGACCCAAATGCCTTGGAGGCTTGCATCACCCCGAAAACCAAAGCCTTGATCTTGAATAGCCCGAGCAATCCTAGCGGATCAATTTATACGAGGGATACACTTCGACAGGTTGCAGCCATTGCCAACAAGCATAAGATACTAGTTATCTCAGATGAAATCTACGAGAAGCTTGTTTTTGGAGAACCACCATTTCTTAGCATCGTGACCGTTGCCCCAGAGTGCACTGAACAAACCGTTGTGGTTAACGGCATCTCAAAAGCCTACGCGATGACTGGCTGGCGCGTTGGTTATGCTGCTGGTCCAAAAAATTTAATCGCAGCCATGTCAAAGATACAAGGGCAAAGCACATCCAATGCCACTTCCATTTCCCAGAAGGCCGCCGTTGTTGCATTAAACGGTGGTTCAGCATTTTTTGAAGAAATGGTCAAAGACCTCCACCCTAAACGGGACCTTGTGGTACAACAACTCAATGCGATCCCCGGCGTAACATGCCCGACGCCTTCAGGAACGTTTTATGCCTACCCAAATGTTGCTGGGTTACTCGGACGTCGCCATTCCGGAGGAACGATTTCCACCGCTGCAGACCTTGCAACCTATTTGCTCGAGGAAGTTCACCTAGCCTGTGTACCAGGTGAACCATTCGGAAGTCCTTCTCATCTTCGATTATCCTATACCCCAACCATAGAAATCATTAAAAAAGGCATGGAACGGTTACGATCAGCAATTGACGCACTAACATAAACTTGCTTTGACAACCCAAATTTTGGTGTTATGGAAACTTGAGGTGCTAACAATATTTTAAGGTAGGGAGTAAATTGACCGTGCCCATATACGAGTATCAGTGCGAATCATGTGAACACTTATTTGAAGTCCAGCAAAAGTTTTCAGACCCGCTAGTAGAAGCATGCATCAAATGCGGAAAAAGTGTCCGAAAACTAATCTCCGCGCCAGGCCTCATGTTCAAAGGAACAGGATGGTACGTGACAGACTACTCGAATAAATTGAAGGATCCCAATCTATCCAAACCCAACACCTCAGCTGGGGAGAAGCAGGATAGCGGGGCTTCGAAAGTTTCAGGTGAGGGCAGTGGTGGAGATTCTAATTCAAGTGGTGCAAAAAGCGACTCGAGTTCAACTCCGTCCTCGCCTCCTAGCTCCCCGCCTCCTAGCTCCCCGCCTTCCTCAACAACATCGTCCTCAACATCTTCATCGGCCTCTTCATCTTTGCCAAAATCAAACTCTTAACAAACATACTCACCGAATCTAAATTTTTGTCGGGTCTTCGCCAAATGTGTCTACTAATACGCGGTCCCAAATCAGACCGGCAAACGCTTCATATCCCGTAGTATTGAAATGCAAACCATCACTTGAAAAGCGGGAAGCCAATAACTGCCCCCTGCCGTCTCCGGTCTCACGAAATAAATCCAAGCATTTCATATTTAGCTTTTTACACATGTCCTTAATTTCCTTGTTAAGCACAAGTCGTTGCTTAATATGATTTTGTGCCCAATCTGGAATTAATTGCCCTTCCTCTTCCCCCAAGCAAATAGATGGAACCGTCACACCCACTGGCTCAATACCTGCCTTCCTCGCACGCTGAAACATCTGGTTTAGATTTTCACGAATGTGTAACGGGGTCAACCCCAGCCCTAAGTCATTAGTCCCTCCCAAAATCACAACAAATTTTGGGTTACGCACTAGGACAGATTGAGGAAACCGCTGAACCATTTCAGCTGTAGTTTCTCCGCAAATTGCCGTGACGACGACTTGTGCCTGAGATCCAACCCACTCTTGAATAAAACCACCAGGAGGAGTCTCTACACTCAAACCAAAGCCACCTGGCCCAGTCTGATACCCTGCAGTTAAACTGTCACCAAAACACACTAAATACGGATTGTCCCTTTTCACCTGATGATCAACCTTATCTCCCCGCCAAATAGAATTCTATGCATCACCCATGAAACTCACCTGAATTTTCTTTATCCTGTATAATTAGGTCAGGACTCATGGCAATGCCGTTTTACTGTGAAACTCTTGACATCGATACATCTCAATGAATACTCTCAACCATCGATACGGTACTCTGCTAGGTGCATCGTACCTCAGTTGTGAGACCATTTCCTACCAGCCGAGAAGACCATCGTTAACAAATGAGATTTAAGAAGGAGGCCTGTGCCATGCAAAGAGCAAGTCATGTAATTTCCACAAACACGAAACAACGACTTGGTATGCTATTTTTCTCCATACTTTTAGCCAGCTTTTGCTACAGCCTTCCACAAGCCTTTGCAGCAAAAGGATTTAAGGTCGGAATTGTTGACCCTCAGGCCGTGATTGAAAAGACCAAGGCGGGCAAACGCGCCCTTGCAACTTTAAAGGAACACGCTGAGGTTCGACAAAAATTGTTAGCTGCGGACGAGGAGGAACTAAAATCCCTCCAAGAAGCACTCCAGAAACCCGAAGGTTTAAGCGATCAAGAAAAACAAACTAAACAAGGACAGTTTCAACGTAAGATTCAGGAATACCAACAGCGCGGCCAAGAATTTCAGGCGGAACTTGGCAACAAACAGCAGGCTATGGTCAAGGAGTTCCTAGGTAAGATCCAAACGGCCATCAAGGTCGTATCTGATCGCCATGGATTTTCTTTAGTTATTGATAAGGGTAGTGAAGCAACGTTAAAAATTGTGCTGTACAGCCGTAAAGGTCTCGACATTACGAACGAAGTTGTCAAAGAGTTTAACAAAAAATTTCCCTAAGATCTGACTTAGTTATAGCTATTTTTATCTACATATTACTTCTTACTACGATCAACTACAAAGAGTATTAAAATTCTCCATTTAGCTTTATGGATAGTGGTATAACTTGTTCCATTTTGCCGAATCTCTAGCTTTTTTTTGCCAGGTATGGTATAAATTAAAGTTCGGGCTGGCCAAGATGAGTACTGATTTAGGCAGATTTGTTCGTAAATACGGAACTTTTTTATGAGGGTATGTATATGCCAAAAGGTAAAAGTTCGATAAACATCCGAGGAACTTTGGAGCCCTTGAGCGCCTGGAAGCGCCATAAGGCCTT
>CAZGFV010000036.1:0-10859 GCA_964524575.1 uncultured Nitrospiraceae bacterium | reverse complement strand
GGGACGAAAGAAATGTCTCAGATCGTAGCCTGGATTGATGAGGTGCTGCAACATTATGAAGACCGCCGAGTTCAACGACGAATTGCTAAAGAAGTAAAAGCATTGTGCAGCCGCTTTCCCATTTTTCAGGCCTCTCCCTTGACCTCAGCGTAATCGCGATCGAGAAGATTTCATCGACACAAAGTTTTTGTTGTGTTGGTATGGCATGTATCAGCCAATTCATGATCACAGGCAGGATTGAGTCGAGGATTGTAACGCGTGCGATGCCCCTATTGTAGCCGGATTGACGACAAAGTGATTGATTCTCGGACTGCCCGAGAAGGTGAAGTGATTCGCCGAAGACGGGAATGTCTTACGTGCAAGCGACGGTTCACTACTTATGAGCGGATTGAGGAAAACCTGCCCGTCCTTGTTAAAAAGGATAATCGGCGTGAGACGTTTGATCGCAGTAAAATTATGACCGGTTTAAAAAAAGCTTGTGAAAAACGGCCCATTAGTAGTGCTGCACTTGAAGGAGCGGTAGATCGAATTGAAAAACGGCTGCAAGAATACGGAGAATCTGAAGTGCCAGCGCGGGTGGTTGGCGAAGAAGTTATGCGCGAGTTGCACGGACTGGATCAGGTAGCTTATGTCCGATTTGCCTCGGTTTATAAAGAGTTTAAAGATATCGATCAATTCATGGAGACGATCAGGTCATTGGCTCAAGATCAGGGGAAACTCTAGGAAAAGCCGTGAAGCGTATATTGAGGTAAGATGGTCAAACCGTTCTAATTTTTTGTTTGAGTTTAAGATTTTTTCCATTTTAGTTTGCGAGATATGCTTCATGTTTTTTAACCACGATTAGTTTCTAGTGCGAAAATATGCCATCTTCTGCCACTTCTACTAAACGAGTTGTCTCGCGTAGGCGTCCTGTATCTTCTGGAAAACCCAAAACTAAACACCTTCGTGTGAAATCTGTTCAGGCTACGCGTGTGGCTATTCTTGGAGGGGGGCGCGGTGGAAAGGCCTTGATGGAAATTTTTGCTCAAGATCCGCTTGCTCGCATCGTTGGATTGGCTGAAAGTAAAACCCGAACCTCTGGTACAAAGTTGGCAAAACAATTTGGGGTCCCGGTGACGAAAGACTATCGTGAGTTGCTCAAGCTCAAAGATGTAGATTTGATTATTGATGTCACGGGGAGCGCGGAAGTTGGCCAAGTTTTACAAAGAGTTCGAAGACCAAAGTTGGCCATTATCGGTGGGGCAAGTGCCAAATTTATGTGGCAACTGATTGAGGCGCGAATTCGGGCGACGACAGAAATCGAGAAAACTCTCACCAGGTATCAATCGTTGTTTCGGCGGTTTGTTAAAGAAGAAGCTGAACGAGCTGTTCATGAAGAGCGGACACGTATTGCCTGTGACATTCATGATGGCTTAGTGCAAACATTGGTCGGAGTTAATTTCAAAATGGAGCGTTGCGCTGAGTTAGTTTTACAGGATGCGACCAAGTGTACCAATTTGATGCGGGAAGCCAAATCTCAGTTAAAACATGGGATTCAAGAAACCCGACAGGTAGTCTTTAACTTGCGCCCTGGACAGGAGGAAAAGCTGGAATTATTTCCGGCTTTTTCCAATTTTTTGAAATCCTTTGAAGAACAGCAGCGTGTCAAGGTGGAGTTTGAGTTTCATGGCGATGATGCATCCTTGGACCCGAAGGCAAAAGTGTTTCTCTTTCGGATCGTACAGGAGGCCTTGCAGAATACTTCCAAACATGCCAAAGCCACAAAGGTGTTTGTGCATATTGAGGTAAATAATGATATGCTCATGGCTTCGATTCAAGACAATGGCACTGGCTTTGACGTGCAGGCGGTGTCTCGTGATCCAGACAAGTGGGATCACTTTGGGCTCCGTGGGATGAAGGAGCGCGCCAAGCTTCTTGGCGGAGATGCGCGCTTGCAATCTGCCAAAGGGCAAGGAACAAAGGTCACAGTTCGCATTCCTCTAGGTAGAAAGGATGTAAAACAGAATGGCAAAAAAAGTTAAGGTGTTGATTGCCGACGATCATCGTGTCGTACGGGAGGGGTTGTCTGCCATCCTAGAGACCAAAGAAGAAATCGAAATTGTAGGCGAGGCCAAAGATGGTGGCGAGGCCGTGGAAAAGGCTCGTCAATTATTACCGGATGTTATTGTGATGGATGTAAGCATGCCGGGAATGACTGGAGTCGAAGCCACGCGAATAATCAAACGAGAACTCCCGCATATCGGTATTATTGCCCTGACCATGTATGAAGACCAACAGTATATTTTTGATCTTGTGCGGGCCGGTGCTACTGGATATTTACTCAAAGATTCAGATTCAACGGAAATTTTGGCGGCCATTCGAGCTATTTCAAAAGGAGAATCCCTAATCCACCCTTCTGTTGCCAGTAAAATTCTAGCAGAATTTTCCCTGCTCGCTGAGGGTAAGGGGAAAAAGAAGTCGCTGTTAGAACACGATTTGACAGAACGGGAGATCACGGTACTTCGGCTTGTTGCTGACGGAAAAACTAACAAGGAAATCGCTAACGTGCTGGATCTTAGTGAAAAGACAGTCAAAAATCACGTCAGAAATATCTTCCACAAACTCCATGTCTACGATCGCACTCAGGCTGCCATTCTAGCTATTCGCAAAGGTATTATCGAACTTGAACCTCATCCCTAATTGGTGGTTGTCTTGTTCTGATTGAAAAGGAGAAGTACTTATGGCTAACGTCACATTGCTTGTCTCGTCGACTTGCTCGGCCTGCCCGTCTGCGAAGAGCCTGTGGAAGCAAATGCGAGTTAAGCATAGCTTTAGTTATCGAGAAATCGACATCAGTACCCCTGATGGTCAGGAACTTGCTGAACGGCATGCGGTTCGTGCCGTGCCGGCTTCCATCATCAATGGCCGGTTGACCTTTGTTGGGGTGCCAACCCGTCAAAGCATTGAGAAAGCCCTTGCCGGACGGAGTGGGTAATCTCTGAAACGCCTTATTGCATGAGTGCTGACCTACCATTTGGCATGGATCCGGATGAACTGGACATTGAATTGCCGATTCTTCCTCAGCTAAATTCTGGCCCGGCCCCGGATTGCCCGTTCTGTGGTGAACCCATGGCCTTTATCGATGCCGAATGGGGATGCTCTGATTGCAATGGCGAGCTACTCGGCCCAGAAACTGGATAATCTCCTAATTCTGTATCGTTTTTTTACTCTTTGAAGGTAAACACGCTATCTTCCGATGCTTCATGTTGTCACGGGACCTCTGTATTCCGACCTTGAAGATGCCATAGCTGAGCATCTCCAATCTTTCCGAGTCCAACATCCAGTTGAGCCGTTGACCATCATTGTGCCTTCGCACTATGCACGGCTTCGTCTGCAATGGTTCTTGTGCACACAACGGAATCTTTCACTCTTTCACGTTCATGTCCTTACGTTCTTTCAATTAACACTACAGCTAGTGGAAGAACAAGGGCAGTTAATATTCCATGTCATTCGATCGGACAATTTTTTCCGTGAATGGATACACCATCTGATGAGGCGACGAAAAACTGCGTTTCCGCATTTGGCAGGCTTAACGAAGACTCCAGGAGGATGGACGACTCTATGGAATACAATCAAAGACCTGAAGAATGGAGCCGTGGATGCTCAGTTCGCTCGAGAGGCGCTTTGGCACAATTACCGGGACGTCGATCCCATTTGTCAATCCGTGTTCATGCTCTATGATTGGTATTGTGAAGAACAGAATCGTTTTCAGATCTTTGATTGCGATGATATCGCCAAAATTGCCAAGGCGAGTGTGGATTCTTCGACTTTTCTCTCTCAACAGAGCCAAATCTGGTATTACGGGTTTTACGATTTAACCCAGGTTCAGTTAGATCTATTTCATGCTATTGCCCAGTCTTATCCCACCTCCGTGTATTTTCCAATTGTCCGGGGTCATCCGGCTTATCAATTTGCACAACAATTTTTTGATCGTCATATCCTTGGATTGAGTGCTGGAAGGATACGTCATCATTCAGATGGACGTCAGGCATCGGCGCTTCAAGCTCTTTTTACCCCAAGAGATTCAATTGATAACCAGCAAGTACATGGTGATAGTTGTCCGGTTGACGAAAGTCACGAGCCAATTTATCAGATTTTTCACACTCCTGGGGGTGAAAATGAAATACGAATAGTGGGAAAGGAAATCCTTCGATATGTGGAGGAAAACCAAGTCCCGTGGCATGAGATTGGAGTTGTTGGTCGAACTTTGTCCGGCTATGAGCAAATCTTGCCTCGTGTTTTTCATGAACATGGGATTCCGTTTAACACGACGATGCAGCGGTCTTTAATTGCCTACCCTTATACTCAAATTCTGTTAAAGCTTGTATCCATTTCCATTTCGGATTTTCAGCGTGATCATGTCATGGATGTGCTGACCTCACCCTATTTCTATTTGGGGACTCCCTTTGGCAAAAGGGAGTTGCCTCGTCCAGACCTTTGGGATCGAGCAAGCCGCCGAGTGGGAATTACCAAAGGGCTTGAAGAATGGAAGCGTTTCATTCGGGTTATGAAAAAAGAATGTCAGGTGAATCAAGGCGAGCCGAATGAGAGAAATGACGCTGAATTATCTGATCAACAAATAGATTTATGCGATGTCACGTTGAATGCTCTCTTCAAAAGCGTAGCCCGCTTCCCACAGCAGGCTACCTATGAAGAGTTTGTAGCACAGACCCTTCAATTAATGAACGAGTTGTTGGTGCCACCGCATACCGAGCAAAATACAAAGTCGTTGGCTTTGGATTTGTGGAATAGCTTGCAGCCTCCTAATGCAGGTCAGCATAACCATGCCCATATCTTTGAGGCTGTCCACGATCAACTCAAGGACATACGACTGCTCACGCAGATCTCAGAAGAGGTAACGATTTCTGAGTTTATTGAAACCGTTCAGCGATTTTTTGAGGGAGCCATTGTGCCCGTAAACCAAAGGGCTGATGATATTCATGGGGTATGGGTGTTGGATGCTATGGCTGCACGAGGGTTTTCTTTCCGAGTGCTATTTGTGGTGGGTGTGAACGAGCATGTCTTTCCTCGTCATATTCGGGAAGATGCGTTTTTACGGGATTCAGTGCGCCGGTTCTTGGATGTTAACTTGGGATTTAAGGTGCCGGAGAAAGCCACAGGGTATGAAGAGGAACAATTATTATTTTATTTGCTAGTCAACTCCGCAACTGATGCTGTCACACTGTTGACTCAGCGTGCCGGCAAACAAGATCAGCCCTCCGTTCCCTCTTGGTATCTCAGTGACCTCCAGCGGTGCGTCGGCAATATTTCCACTACTGTTGTTTCCAAGCGTCTTGGGCAAAAGCGTTCGACTCTATCGCAATATGCCCACAAGTGGCTCACCGCAGAGGAAATCCGGACAAGTTGGATGTTGGATCGGTGCCTACCGGTTGGAGGTCTTGTCCAAAAAATGCCAGGTTGGTTGGTGGTGCAGCGTGGAGTTGCTTCCTTGACCTTTCAAGAGTCCCTCTCTCCTCGACTCAATCGATTCGATGGAGTGACGGGAGACCTTCCGGAATGGTGGGACGCGATGCAAAGCCAAGGCATATCCCCAACCGCGCTGGAACAATATGCCCTTTGCCCATTTAAATATTTTGCGAAACATGTTCTCAAGGTAGGCTCGCTTAATCGTTTAGAACTCGAGATCGGTCTTGGACCACGAGAAATCGGAAATTTATTGCACCAACTGTTTAGGGAATGTTTATCGGCCCTTTCTGAGCATGGATATTATCAACAGATGAAAGAGCCATCGGTGGAGAATATCTCAGAACTTCTTCGATCTATTTTAGCCGGTGTATTCCAGCACTATGAACAGTGGTATCCCACAGGATATCCTTTGGTTTGGGAATGGCATCAGGAACAGCTCAGTGATATAGTCAGCCGCCTCATTCTTCAGGAATATTTTAGCCGGGAGGAAGATTGGGTTCCTGTGGGATTGGAGCAGTTCGTCAAAGGTACGATGTTTCTCCCCTTGGACAATGACGTACGCGAATTATCTCTTGCGGGACGAATCGATCGAATTGATTGGTCACCCTCCCGACGCACTTTTCGAATCATTGATTACAAATACAAAACATCCTTGAGGGCGATTCCCACATCTCAGGCGCTGGCGCGAGACGTGGTTCGATGCAAGCAACTCCAGCCAGCTCTCTATTTTTTGCTAGCAGAGGGGGGGGCTCTTGCATTGACAAATTTTGCCAAATTGGGAGTTCCTCAAGGATTGTCTTGCTCTGGAGTCTGGTTCCATTATTTAGCAGTAGACAATTTGGGATCGACCGATGCTTTTAACCCAGTTCCCTTTACCTCGGGTCGCTGGGAATCACTCAAACCGCAAATTGAGAAAAACATGAAAACGCTGATGAACGGTATCCAACGCGGAAAGTATTTCATTGTGACTGGTTCTCATTGCCAGGCCTGTGATTTTCGTGCCATCTGTCATCGTACGCAATCCCTAAGCCACTGGCGTGCCGAGACAGATCGTGCACAAACCAAGGGGCATCGGGATGTCCGTTTCGCCAAGCTCGCCACACTAGCGGAGTCAGGCAAAAAAACTAAAAAAGAATGAAGGTATTTTCAGATTTCGAGATAATACCTTTCGGTTATGAATAATTTTTTTCAATATGAGTTATCCTCTCGCTGATCAAGCAGTTCGTGAACGCGCGGCCACTGCGAACAATGAAAATATTGTTGTGACGGCTGGTGCAGGAACGGGTAAGACGACCCTTCTTATTGATCGATTGACCCATCTGTTGTTTCGTCCTAATCAACGACTGAGTCTTGGACAAATCGTGGCGTTGACGTTTACCAACAAAGCCGCCAATGAAATGAAAATTCGGCTTCGTCAACGGCTTCAGGTGATGCAGGAATTGGCTCGTGGAGGGTTGAGTGATAAGGATTCACAAGGCCATGAAGCCAAAGTGATACGAGATCTTCAGGCATTTTATGGTCTTACTGATCAGCATATAGCCTACGTAGCCGAACAGACCTTCTATGATTTAGAGCGTGCGCATATTGAGACGATCCATAGTTTTGCGGGTTATGTATTGCGGCTATTTCCAGTTGAAGCAGGAGTTGATCCTTCGTTTCAAGAGGATGATGGCACGCAATTCGCAGCGCATTTTCATGGTGAATGGAACCGATGGTTAGCTCATGAATTGCAGAAGGATGGGCCCAATAGAGAGTATTGGCGAGCCATATTACGGTTGGTACGTTTGGAGGATTTGGAGCAATTTGCTCGTGTCTTAATGAATGAACTTGTGCCGTTTGCGAGCCTAGCTGCTATTCAAGATGATGGGTTGCTTCCACAGCCCATTCGCAATTGGATCTTTGGTCTTCTCGAAACTGCTCGTGAGTTGCGAAAAGTCTACGATAAAGAACAAAAACTAGAGTTGCTATTGGATGAAGCCATAGACCAGTTAAATGCGGTGATTCATGGTGTATATTTCGAACCAGAGATTCGTGAGTCCCTTCGTAATCCGAAGATTCCTCCGAAACCAAAATCTTGGTCAGACGAAGATTACTTACATGCTCGTTCTATTGTGAAAGTGGCTCAAGCCTCCAGAACCTTAGCTCCTAAGGCCTTGCGAGATTTTCTGAGAACTCTGCTTCCTTTTTTAGGAGAGTGTCAGCGGACTTATCTCAATGCTGGGTGGGTTTCTTTTGATGGGTTAATAGTGAAAGCTCGAGACCTTCTCCGAGATACACCACGTGTTCGATGTGATATTAAACAGCAATTTCAAGCAATTTTGGTGGACGAATTTCAAGATACCGACCCAGTTCAATATGAACTGATTTTGTATGTAGCGGAAAAATCAAATCATGAAGCACGTGCGTGGCCACAGATCCAATTAGAGCCAGGGAAGTTGTTTATTGTGGGTGATCCTAAACAATCAATTTATGCCTTTCGGCGTGCGGATATCGAAGCCTATGATTTCGTGATTCACGATCTGGTTCTTAAGCAATCTGTCCAAAAGGAACCGCTAAGTTTGCGCAGCAATTTTCGGTCGCATGCTGGCGTATTAGGTCCGGTAAATGCCTTGTGCCAGCAGTGGTTTCCGCATGAAGCGATAAAAGGTGTGCAACCTCAGTATGAAACGTTAGTCCCTGTCGAAAGAGATTCCAAGACGTTCAAAAACGAAGGCGTTCAGATCCGAATCGTGCAATCTTCCGAAGATGTAGTCAGCACGGATGCAGCTACGCGCACTGAGGCGCAGGAATTGGCTCGATGGCTTGCTGAAGAAGTGCTCAATAAAGATTCGTTATGCCTGAATGGTGAGCCTTCGCTAATTCAACCTCGTCATGTGGCTATTTTGTTTCGAACCCTCACGCATCTGCACGTGTATGTCGAGGCCTTTCGACGGTATGACATTCCTTTTGTTACGGAAGGAGAAAAACATTTTTTTGAACGGCAAGAGATTGTAGACTTTGTCAACTTGTTGAGACTATTAAATGATCCATATGATCGTGTCGCCATGGTTGGGGTGTTGCGTTCACCCTTAGGCGGTTGTTCGGATGATATGGTGGCTCATCTTTTTCTCACTGGACAGATTCATGATTGGCATCGAAAGTCTTTATCCTCGGAAATGCCAGAGGTATTTCCGATTTTGCAAAATTTGAGAGACCACGTATTTACACAACCAGTAGACGATGCCCTAGACTATGTTTTGAGCCAAACTCCGTTTATGGAATTAATGGCCGCTACAATGGATGGTGAACAAGCCGTAGCAAATGTTCGGAAACTACAGGACTTAGCCAATGCCTATGCTTTGCAATCGGGCGTGGGGTTTCGGAGCGTGGTGCACACACTCACCCAATGGATTCATGATCCTCCGGCTGAAGCTGAGAGTTCCTTGATAGATATGGAATGTGAGGAAGAGCCAAGGGCAGGGGCCGTTCGGCTCATGACGATTCATAAATCTAAGGGATTGGAATTTCCTGTGGTCATCGTGGCTGGATTACACCGAGGAACTGATCCGAAAGGTAAATCTATTTGGGTTGATCATGATTGGTTAACTGATTGTGTAGGCATGCGATTAGGTCTTTATTATTCACTGGGTGGGTTATACCTTGAATCTAAAATGGTAGCCCGGCAACGAGCCGAGCAGATTCGTATATTGTATGTCGCCATGACACGAGCCCAACGTCGGTTAGTGTTGTCTGCAGGATGTCCGACTACTTCCGGGGGGATGTCTAGGGGATTGCTTGGTATGCTTCTGAGTAGTTTCGAAATTGAGCCCGAGATGCTTCTTTCCTCAGCACAGGATCCAGGTCCTCGGGAGTTGACGATTGGTACCGTTCCGGTCTTGCTAGAAGTGGTCACAGGTTCCCAAGAAAGTAACTATGTTCTGCGACAGCATTCACGATCCTGGCAAATCATGGAACCCGATTATCCTGCAACAGCTTCCCTGTGGGCCTCACGGTATGAACGAATGATCGATGGGTATAGCCATTCGCTATTTGTAACTCCCACGAGTTTGGGAAAGACTACGTCCCCTCTGCATTCAGGGTTGAAGCCGGATACGTTTGAATTCCAGGATGCTTCTCAACAGGACGTCGTTCCTACCCGTTCACGTGATCGACAAACCTTAATAGGAATATTGGCCCATCGCGTGCTACAAACCTGGAATTTTCAGGATGATCCAGAGAAACTCCCTACATGGGTTGATGCTGTGTGTCGGGGGGGAATTTCCGATGAGTGGGTGGAGGACGCCGAGGGGCTCATGAATGAATTATATGATATGTTTAATGTCTTTGTTCGTACCACTCCCTATGCCATCCTGTGTCAGGCGGAGATCTTGGGGCGAGAGGTGCCGATTACCGTTCCATGGCAACCTAGGGGCCTATCTGAGGGCATGGATAAGAATGATGCGCCTGTGGTACTTCATGGAGTCATTGACGTGGTGTATCGCTGGAAAGATCAGATTTGGGTGGCAGATTATAAAACCATTCCGGTTAAACCCGAGACCTTAGAGCAAGTAGTTGCTAACTATCGCATACAAGCGATAGCCTATCGTAAGGCTCTTCAAGGAGTGCTTGACGATGCCTCGGTCAAGGCCAAACTTATCTTTGTGCGCAATGGTTTTTCGATTGAAGTGTAAGGTGGACGGAAGGAATGATCCAAGTCAGAAAGGAGTAGAATAATGAGCCATCGCGGATGGATATTAAGTCATGTTGTCGTTGGAATAGTGATGTTGGCTGCTTGTTCCAGCACGTCTCAGCCTGTCAAACAACCCACGCTGAATGCGCCAACAATTGTAAGCTCGGCTGCAAGAACTGCGATCTCTGAAGGTAACCGATTATTTGCCTCTGGCCGTTATGAAGCGGCTAAGATCCAGTATGAAAAAGCGATCCAGGCTCAAAAGACCGTGGCCGAAGCCCATTATAATTTGGCGCTCACCCTTGACTATATGGGGAAGCGGGATGAAGCCAGGCCTCACTATATGGAAGCCGCGAATTTAGCACCTGGGCATCAAGTTATATGGAACTCACCAGTGTTGCGCCGCTATGGCGATGTTCATGTCGATAAAAAGGGCAGTGGTACTATGCCGGCGATTCCAGGGGTAGGAGGCGGTGGAGGCGGGATTTTAGGAGGCGGTGGAGGCGGTAGCACCGGAGGAGGGGGAAGAGCCGGAGCCTTCTAAAAATTTCTTCAATCGGTGGATATTGAGCGGTTCTGATAACCTCTTGCAATCATCAAAATCCCGAGCAAAAACATTGGTATACTTAAAAGTTGTCCCATAGTAAGTGGTCCAATTAGATACCCCAAATGCGCATCAGGCTCTCGGAACAATTCCACAAAACTTCGGAAAAAACCGTAACCG
>CAZGFV010000035.1:0-10863 GCA_964524575.1 uncultured Nitrospiraceae bacterium | reverse complement strand
GGGGCACGATGAGTGTCCTGAAATTAAAAAAGTGTAACCTTGGGTTTGGGGGATGTCAACGAATGCGATGAAGGAAATTTTAAAAAAGGCCTCCAGTGGCGTTCTCGCTCTTATGCTTTTTATCCTTGCCTTCTTAACCAGGCAATAAAAGGAAGCCCGTGAGGAAACTCACTGTTTTCTCACAGTCTTTCAAAAAATATTAGTGTTAACCCTAATTTATTTTCCACCCAAACTCAATTCGTAGAGGAGCGCTTTCCAGCCTTGTTCTTCTGTAATGAATCCTTTGGGTTGGACCACGGGAAGCATACCTGTGCCTGGAACTTTCCCAGTTTGCCCCATGCTACCGTTCTTCAGCACCCACATAAGTTCACCAGGTTTCCGCAGTTTTTTAAATTTGGGGTTTGTAAAGTTCCGTGGTTGAATTGGAAGGTTACTAGCAGCTTTTCCGTTACCCTTCCCTTCTGGCCCATGACAACTCACACAGCCGCCCACACCCAGAAAAATTTTTTTCCCTTCGGCCAGGATTTCCGGTGTGGCTTTAAACGGGGGTTTCATTCGTTTGGCCTTGGCTCGTCCAGATTTCGGAACGCGAGAAATGGTAATGTCAAATTCCCCACCGGCTTGTCCATAGCCGGTAGGATTTACGCCCCATACTTGCGGTGTCATGGTGGCTACCAGCCCAATACTTATCAAAATACCCAACAACCTGTTCACGGCATGTCCCCCTTGTGAATTGAAATTGTGAATAATAACGCCTCCTGTCCCAAGAATGCAGTGGCTTAGGAATCTTGGGACTCTAGCATTGAAGAGAAAGGGCAGGCAATTACGGAAGGGTAAGAGGTAAGACTGGTTACACGGGTTCGGGGGAATAGGAAGGAATTTGTGTTACAATGTGCTATTTTCCTCATGGATTGAAGGCTATTGTCCAAAGGGAAACCTCTGTGGAGATGATATGGCGTTTAGTGAACGAGCCAAAGCCCGCTTCTTTTCTGGCATGCGTCGTCGGATTATCGAATTAAAATCCAAGTCCGAAGCGAGTTTCGAATTTGCGATTGATAACATGATGTTAGAACGTGTGGAGAGCTACATCCAAATCGAAAAAGGGTTAGTAGAGATTGAACGCATGATTGCGATCATTGAAGAAGAACTCGATGAAGTTGTGGAACTGGCCCACGCTCAACGCTTGGATGCGCGATTGGAGTTTATAGAAGACCGGTTTGAAGAATTCGATAGCGAAATTTACCAACGTCCTAAACGTCGGCGTAGGAAAATTAATCTCTTCGATTTCTTTAAAAAGGCCACAGGTGGGGGTGGTGACCCCACAGTTTCTCAGGGGGAAATTAACTCACACGAAGACGCATATAAAGCCTTAGGCTTAGAATTTGGTGTGTCGATGGCCACTATCACACGGGCCTTCCGACATCGGGCCAAAAAGCTGCACCCCGACATTAATAATGGCGACCGTACGGCAGAGCCTGAACTTCGTCGCATTATCGAAGCCTACCAGTACCTCCGTGGTGATTCGACTATTCCTAGAACTGAAGGCCAAGTTAACGAGAATCAAAGTTGGTCAGGAATGGCGGAGTAGAGATATTGGGTTCTCGTCTTTGTACCTCTAAATAATTCCTGAGCTGAAGCTTCTCAAAATCCTATATATGTATTTATAAAGAAGCTAGTCTGAGTTGCTGCATACGACCGTGGGAATGACGACACGGTCTATAGGATTTCCTCAATGGTTTCCGGAGGCCGAGCCATGACTACTTTGTTGCCCTTTTCCACTAATGGCCGCTGCAGAAGGTCTGGATGTTTAATTATAAGATCAATCAATTCATCTTCTGATTTTTCTGTTTTAGACAACCCCAAAGATTTATAAATATCTTCCTTTGTTCGCAAAACCTCTCTGGCTTTGAAACCGCCCTTTTTTAATAACTCTTTAAGCCGGGATTTAGTCAAAGGCTTCTCGTAGTAGTTAATGGCAATGAATGGTTTTCGGCTATCCCTAACAAGTTTGATGACTTTTCGGCATGTTGAACAGGTAGGTTTTTGGTAAATGGTGATTTGTGCCATGGGTAGTTCTTTGCTCCTTTCTCCCTAACGCTAACGCTTAGAAGTTATCTTGACGGTGTTTTTTATTGCATGTTACAAGCTCAGAGCCACTTTTTTTCAAAAAACCAAGATCATAGATCGTTGCTATGGGTAATACTGACTCCGAAGAAATCGTCGACTATGCCGTTGCAACGGACTCGCAGCGGACCCTTAAGGATCTAAAAGCTCGAAAACCGGGTCAGCCGGTCTGTGCCTTAGGCGGTGTAGATGATTTACAAGGCAAGGAAGGCGTTTTTCAAAATTTTAATATACGATTAGCGGTGGTACAGTTTGGAGATGGAAAAACTTTGGGATACGATCCCATTGATCTCCTGTTGCCTTGTGAAATTCATGACGATGGCGAAGCCTATTTTGAAATTCGTCGATGCCAAACTTGCGAGCAAACCTTTGCCCTCACTTCGGATGAGTTCCGTGCACCGGTGGAGCGTTCGGAATGTCCGGAGTGTAAGCCCTGATCCTCTCCATATCCATGAAGTAGGTATGACTTAGGAAATGGTCCATTTTTTTGAGGTTTCCTCTGCACTTTCCATTAGCCAGGGTGACTCTAGATTCCTTTTCGATTCACCTCGGCCCATGAGGATTCTTTACCCATTACCCCACTTCAATTTGTTTCGGAGTATGTCATAAAAAGTCCGGTCTGGAAATCGGATAAGGTGAGTCTGGTGAGGGGAAGCGCTGATGGTAATGGAATCGCTATGACTCATTCCGAAACCAACTTGTCCATCAAATAAGCCACGAACTTCATCTTCACTAGTGAGGTTAATCTCTAGGGAAGCATGTCCGGGAATCAGAAGGGGGCGATGGGTTAATGTATGCGGGCTCACGGGAGTGAGCAAAAGTGTTTCTAGAGAAGGGTCTAGAATCGGTCCCCCAGAAGACATACTGTAAGCAGTGGATCCGGTTGGTGTTGAGACAATTACTGCATCACCTCGCAAGTTGGTGACAAATTGTTTGTCGACTTGAATGCGGGTTTTTATCATTCGACCAATGGCTCCCTTGCTAATTACGATTTCATTAAGAGCCGTTCCGTGTTCCTCATGACCGGTTAAATGGGAAATGCTGGCTTGTATGCGTAAGCGGTGATCGAGATAAAACTGTTGCGCGAAAATCTTTTCCAGCGAGTCGTACAGATTTTCAACTGTGACCTCAGTTAAAAATCCTAGGCCGCCCACATTTACTCCCAAAATAGGAGTACAGTTTGCTTCAACCAGACGTGCTGCACTGAGCATGGTGCCGTCGCCACCGAGAACAATTACTAATTCGGCCTGATTGGCTACTACCTGAGCTCCGTGGGCATCAGGCTCTTGAAGCAAGGTGGCGGCAGATGTGCCCAATGCCACGGTCTTCTTGCGGACGTGTAGCCAGGCGACCAAATCCTTAATCACTGCCTCTAATTCGGGAAACTGGGGCTTTGTAAGGATTCCGATGATGTTCAAGGTCGACCTGTCTGTTTACGAAAAATGGTTATGAGAACAGGGAAGTTGACGCGGTATGGTGTCTTTCTCGCATCATAATGGCGTGTGACCTAAACCAAAAATTGTATCGGGTGTTGATTCTAGAGTCAATCAAAATGCAAGGAGGTTATGAATAGGTCTTGACGGGACTTGATGATTATGAAAGCCTAGGAATACACCAGTGATGTTCTAACCTTGACAGTATTAAGAGATGGTAGCTAGACTTTATTTGTTTGACTTTAGGGGTTGGACGGTAAATTGCAAGAGGTTTTTTTTGCCCTGAGGGAGGGAAAATGTTCGAACGATTTACGGACAGAGGTCGAAAGATCATTATCTTGGCCCGTGAGGAAGCGGAACGTCACCAGAATGATTATCTAGGTACGGAACATCTCGTCTTGGCTATTCTCCGTGAGTCAGATGGCATTGCACTCATGATTAGTAAGAAGATGGGCCTGTCTCCAGAACAAATTCGTTTGGAGATTGAACGGAACTTGCCGAGCGGCGGTACCACCGTCACCTTTGGTGAAATTCCATTTAGCCCCCGTGTCAAGAAAGTCATTGAATATGGTGTGGAAGAAGCGCGTTTGTTGGGCCATAACCATATTGGAAGCGAACATCTTCTTTTAGGTCTCCTTCGCGAAGAGGAAGGAGTTGGAGGAAAAGTTTTAAGAAGTTTGGGCGGGAATTTGTTGACTGCTCGACAATTGACGGTGACCTTCCTCCGAAAATCCGGTACCCGAGAACGGGACAAGAAAAGTAGCACTCCAGCTCTTGATGAGTTTGGAAGAGACCTCACTCAGTTGGCACAGGAGTCCATGCTTGATCCGGTGATTGGTCGAGCAGATGAGATTGAGCGCGTTTTACAAATTCTCAGTCGGCGTTCCAAAAACAACCCGGCGTTGATCGGAGAATCCGGTGTTGGAAAAACTGCCATTGTGGAAGGCCTAGCGCAGCGCATTGTTTCCATGGATGTGCCTGACAATTTGCTGAATCGACGAGTTATTGCTTTGGATTTGGGCTCCTTGGTAGCAGGGACCAAATATCGTGGTCAATTCGAAGAGCGGCTCAAAGTCGTGATGAAAGAAATCGCACAAGCTGGCAATATTATTTTATTTATTGACGAACTCCATACCTTAGTAGGAGCAGGTGCTGCGGAGGGTTCAATTGATGCAGCTAATATGCTCAAGCCTGCTTTATCTCGAGGAGAAATCCAGTGTATCGGGGCCACTACTTTGGATGAATATCGGAAGCATATTGAAAAAGATGGTGCCCTCAAACGGCGTTTTCAACCGATTTATGTGAATCCACCTTCCGTTGAGGAAACGATTAAAATCCTTCATGGGTTGCGTGATCGGTATGAAGAGCATCATGGGGTGGAAATTACGGATGAAGCTGTTATTGAAGCTGTAAAACTCACCGATCGGTATATCACCGATCGATTTCTTCCTGACAAAGCTATTGATCTGATCGATGAAACCGGTTCCCGAGCCAAATTGCAATCCTATGCTCTCCCGCCGGAATTGAAGTCTTTGGAACAAGAACTCAAACGAGTGGCTCGTGAAAAGGAAGTAGCGATTGGCCTTCAAAGTTTTGAAGATGCGGTGAAGTATCGGGAAGAAGAAGAGCGACTTCGTAAGTTGTTAGAAGATGCTAAGCGTGATTGGAAAAAGAAGCAGGAGCAGGATAAACCAGTCATTAGTGGCGAAGACGTGAGTTTCGTGGTTTCGAAGATCACGGGTATTCCTCTCTTCAAGCTTGAGGAAGAAGAGTCTGAAAAACTCCTGCACATGGAAGAGTTTCTTCATAAGCGGATTGTGGGTCAGGAAGAGGCCATTTCCGCGGTCTGTCGTGCAATTCGGCGATCTCGAGCTGGTTTGAAAGATGCTCGGAAACCTATTGGCTCGTTCATTTATCTAGGGCCAACAGGTGTCGGTAAGACTGAATTGGCAAGGGCCTTGGCTGGATTCCTGTTTAATACTGAGGACTCCTTAATCCGAATCGATATGTCCGAGTATCAGGAGAAATTTACGAGTTCGCGTTTGTTTGGAGCTCCTCCCGGGTATGTCGGCTACGAAGAAGGCGGGCAATTAACAGAAAAAGTTCGTCGACGTCCATATTCCGTTGTCTTGTTTGATGAAATTGAAAAAGCGCATCCAGATATCTTTAATGTACTGCTCCAGGTATTGGATGATGGTGTGTTGACGGATAGTCTTGGAAGAAAAGTCGATTTTAAAAATACCATTCTTGTGATGACCTCGAACTTAGGCACCAAATTGATTCAAAAAGGCGTGTCTCTAGGATTCCAAAAGGACGATACAGCTGGGAGTAATGACCGCATGAAGAAAGATGTGCTCGATGAACTCAAACGTAATTTCAGCCCTGAATTTTTAAATCGGGTTGATGAATTTGTCGTCTTCCATCCATTAGAGAAAACGCACCTGTTTGCGATTATCGACATTCTGCTTGAGGAATTGAATCAGCGTCTCGCGGAACGCGATGTACAACTGCATTTCGGGGAAGAAGTGAAACAGTGGCTTATTGATGAAGGGTATCAGCCGCAATATGGTGCCAGACCCATGCGGCGAACTATTCAAAAACTCCTAGGCGACCCTCTATCAGAGGAATTAATTAAGGGCCGTTTTAAAGATGTACGAAGAATCAAAGTGGTGCTTCGAGATAATGCTCCCTTCTTTATAGAGGAGGAAGCGATGGCGAGTGTCTAACAAATTTCTGATCTCTGGCCTGTGACCACATACTTTGTGATTGACGATCCGCGACCCTCATGGCTGACTAGCGATGAGGGTCGTTGTGTTTTTACGATTCCTTGTTTTCCTTCCAACTGAATGATTTCTGATCATTATCCTCCCACGGTCTTGGACGTCCCACTAGTTGAGCACGGTTACATTTTGGGCATTGAGACTTCTTGTGATGAAACTGCGGCCGCGGTTTTATCAAGAGATGGAGTTTTGGTTTCTAATCTAGTAGCAACTCAATATGAGGTGCATCAACGCTTTGGCGGAGTGGTTCCTGAACTGGCTTCACGAAAACATACTGAGCAAATCGAGGAAACTGTACAAGAGGTAATGAGGTGCGCTGGGATTCAATTTCCGGATATCAAAGGAGTAGCCGTGACTCAGGGTCCAGGGCTCGCTGGTGCGTTGTTGGTTGGGGTAAGTTTTGCCAAAGCTCTTGCTTATGCCCAGGGAATTCCTTGTATAGCGGTCAATCACCTGGAAGGGCACCTTGCCTCTGCATGGCTGTCGCAACCGGATCTCACGCCTCCATGTGTAATCCTGGTCGTATCGGGGGGGCATACGCATTTATATTTCGTTCCGAAATTTCGGGAGTACCATCTTATTGGTCACACGCTGGATGATGCTGCAGGAGAAGCTTTTGACAAAGGAGCGAAAATGCTGGGGTTGGGATACCCAGGCGGTCCGGCCATTGACCATCTTGCTCGTTCAGGCAATTCAGGAAGGGTTCGGTTTCCTCGGCCTTATCTTAACCGCGGAGGGCTCAACTTTAGTTTTAGTGGTCTCAAAACTTCTTTGTTGTATTACCTTAGAGATTTAAAAAAAGCTGGGGAAAAATGTGTGGTTGCCGATGTTGCAGCTGGGTATCAGGAATCTATTGTTGAGGTGCTGGTTGAAAAAACATTTCGGGCTTGCCGGCTTTACAATGTCAAAACTGTCGCGGTTGTGGGAGGGGTGTCAGCAAATAGTCGACTGCGGTCATTACTAAGAGAACGTTCGACTGAGATCGGGGTTCAAATTATTGTCCCGGCTCTTGAGTTTTGTACGGACAATGCTGCGATGATTGCCACCGCAGGTTTGTGGGCCTACGAGAGAGAAGAATTTGCTTCTTGGGATCTGGATGTCAAAGCCAACTTGCTACACGGGACTTCTTACGCTAAAGAAAATCCCCTCGTTTCGCTAACTAAGTAATGAGACAAGGAGGAAAAATCCATCTCAGCGCCAACTGGGAATTTAACTGGACTTAAGCCTAACCAACTAGCGCGTCTTGAGCGGCTCTATCGGCGGCGGATTCCAGTCGAACAGGTGATTACGTCGGAATTGGCTCGGGCCTCTGCGGAATTATCCCACGAAATTCGACGGCAAATCGGCTTTCTGATTAATCGACGAGGCGTGATTGAGACAATCATTGTCGGCACTGATCGTCAATTGGTGATTCCGCTACTGGCTCGGAGTCGATCGGGACCTCGGTTGTTACGAGGGATCCGTTTCGTTCATACGCATCTGAAAGATCAATCCCTAACCAAAGATGATTTAACAGACCTTGCATTGTTGCGACTGGATATGATGGTGGCGATTGGTGTTGGAGAACAGGGAGAGCCGGCCCATATTTCAGTCGCGCATTTACTTCCCCCAAATCCTGATGGGAAATCCTACGTGGAGTTTCCTCCAATAGCTTTCCATTCCTTTCAACTCGAGTTTCAAGAGTTTATCCAATCGTTGGAATCGGAAATCGCAGGAGGAAGCCCCGGACTTATTGCAACGAAAACCCAGCCAGGCGCTCTCTTGGTCAGTGTGTTTACAAGAAGTCGAGTGGAACAGGAAGAGTGGATTGAAGAGATGAAGCAACTTATCACTTCACAAGGGATTGAGGTCTTGGGTATTGTTGAGCAGCGTTTAGTGAATGTGAACACGAAGTTTGTCATGGGTGTGGGAAAACTCACTGATGTGATTATTCAGGCGTTGCAGAGTAGCGCAGAATTGTTAATTTTTGATCGTGATCTGACTCCGACTCAAATTCGGTCTATTTCTGAAATAACCGAAATGAAGGTGTTGGACCGCACACAGCTGATCTTGGATATTTTTGCAAGACGGGCACATTCTCAGGCTGGTAAAATTCAGGTTGAGCTAGCCCAATTAAGATACATGTTGCCACGGCTTTCGCAATCCAGGTCCATATTCTCCCGGTTGGGTGGGGGTATTGGGGCGAGGGGCCCTGGGGAAACTAAGTTAGAGACAGATCTTCGTCGAGTCCGTGATCGGATTGGCCATTTAGAACGTCAGCTAAAGTCATTGACCCAACAGCGAGTTCAGCAACGCGCCAAGCGGATACGCAATCAAGTGCCGGTGGTTTCTATTGTCGGGTATACCAATGTGGGGAAATCCACATTGCTTAATGCTTTGACCAACAGTCATGTTCCAGCTAGAGATCGGCCTTTTGAAACGCTTGATACCGTGAGCCGTTGTTTGCGATTGTTCAATGGGAGAGAAGTGATCATTACTGATACCGTTGGTTTTATTCGGGACCTTCCTCAGGGTTTGTTAAATGCGTTTCGAAGCACGCTTGAGGAGTTACATGACGCTGATCTTTTGTTGCATGTGATCGATGGTAGTGCCTCTGATTTTAATCGCCAAGTAGAGATTGTAGAAAATATTTTAGCCGACTTGCGATTAGACCGGGTGCCTAGAATTTTTGTGTTGAATAAATGCGATCGATTGGAACCTAAAATAGTGGAAACCTTGTGCCGACGTCATCAGGCCATAGGGGTGTCAGCTCTTCATAAAGAAACTCTTGCTCCAATTTTATCGGACATTGATGAAGTGCTGAGTTTGCTTGAAGAAGGCAAGATTATCAATTTTGTTGATGGGGTGACGGAATCTTCGCTTCGCTCAGTTTCCTAGCTTACTCCTCTTGATGCCCAATCCGGCCATCAGGCGGGCAATAGATTTGATGGAACTGAGCATGGCATTCGCGTGGTTAAATTGATGCGCGATCCAAAGGCAAAGGTTTTGAAAAGATAAGGCCTTGGGTAGACTTGTCACGCCAGCTGATATGGAATAGTGAATGCCGGTGAAATCTGATGCGAAAGCGCGGGCCCGTCGGATTATTTCAATTCTCAGGCGGTCCATTGTTGAGGCAGTGGTCGAACTTCAGCACCGTACTCCCTTTGAGTTGCTGGTGGCTACGATTTTATCAGCTCAGTGCACGGATGAGCGTGTGAATAGTGTAACTCCTGCGCTTTTTAAAAAATATCCAAGCCCAGAACAATTGGCCAAGGCCAAACTTTCCAATTTGGAAATAATTATTCATTCGACAGGTTTTTATCGAAGTAAAGCCAATAGCCTCATTCGGTGCAGCCAGGAACTCGTCAAGGAATTTAATGGCAGAGTTCCTGCGACGATAGAAGAGTTAACATCCCTCCATGGTATTGGGAGAAAAACTGCCAATGTGATTTTGGCGACGTGTTTTCAAAAGCCTGGAATAATTGTGGATACTCATGTTAAGCGAGTGGCTAATCGTTTGGGTCTCACTACTCAATCTGATCCCACGAAAATCGAGTATGATCTGCAAGCTTTGCTTCCTCAAAAGGATTGGACTAGTGGTTCTCAAAGGCTTTTGCTTCATGGGCGGTATGTGTGTGTTGCTCGGGCCCCCAAGTGCAGCCCCTGTGCTATTTATGGTGATTGTCATTGGAAGGGAAAGTTGTCACAAACATGATTAAAAGCATGACAGGGTTTGGTAAACGTGAAGCATCAGTCCAAGGTTCAACGATTTCTGTAGAAATTCGGTCGGTGAATCATCGATTTCGGGAAATCGTGATGCGCTTTCCTAAAGGAAAAATTGAATTAGAGGAAGAATTGAAAGGTCTGGTTTCTAAGGCGTGTAAACGCGGTCGCATTGAAGTGTCTATCATCTATGGCGGGGGAAAAGAATTATCCAAAACGTTGACTGTAGATCGCGCAGCAGCTCGCCAATATCATCAAGTCCTTCAAGAGGTGCAGCGGGATTTAAAACTTGCTGGAGCTATAGATATTTCCTTGTTGGGGTCCTTTCGTGAGATTTTTTCATTTGGGGAACAGCCTCTTGATCCTCGCGTGGCTAGTCGAGTATTGAAACGACTAGTCTCTGGGGCAGTTGATGATCTCGATCGAATGCGTCGCTGTGAAGGGAGAGTTCTGCAAGTCGACATAGTAAAACGGGTTCAAACGATTAAGCAGATTCAGGGTCGGATCCAACGGCGGTTGCCCTTTGTGACCGCGGGCTATTACGATCGTATGACCGCCAGGGTGAAAGAATTATTGGGTGAAAATGGCCTTGATGATCAACGGCTCCGTCAGGAATTAGCGCTTTTCGCGGATCGGTGTGATATAACAGAAGAGTTGACGCGATTGGATAGCCACTGTCAACAGTTTAATGCTCTGGTGAAAGGAAAAGAATCCGTTGGCCGGCAGTTAGACTTTTTGTTACAGGAAATGGGCCGTGAAGTAAATACAATTGGTTCAAAAGGCAATGATGCCGAAATTTCCAAGTTTGTCGTTCAGTTGAAAGG
>CAZGFV010000034.1:8875-10974 GCA_964524575.1 uncultured Nitrospiraceae bacterium | reverse complement strand
CAAAAAGACGTAGAACAAATAAGGAATAAACACTGTAAATATACGTACAGGGGACGGCTATCAAGGCTGGTTCAATGAAGCGCCTTTTGACGCGATTATGTTGACCGCTGCGCCAGAACATATTCCTCAACCCTTGTTGGACCAATTGGTGATTGGGGGTCGACTACTCCTTCCTCTTGGGAAAATGGTGCAAAGACTGATACTTATGAAACGAACGCAGGAAGTGTGGAAAAAAGATGAACTCTTTCCAGTCGCCTTTGTGCCAATGACTGGGGAAGTCCAAGAACTTCAATTGAAAGAATAATTGTAATTAAACATGGGTTAAGATGACGTGGAATGGTACGAGAGCATTGGAAAAGGTAAAAGGAGAGACCTTATGAAATGGAAGGCGCGCAGGGTGAGTCCGAAGACAATATTTTCAAAGGTTTCCGTACAGGCAGTTTTTGGTATGATCATAGCTGTAAGTTCCATTGTGGATGCTCAAGGGTTGCCCAAAGAATTGATGCTTCCGCTCTCGTTTGCAGAAAAGGCTGCTGTGGCGGCGATGGACAAATGCGTTGAGGGGGGATACAAGGTGAGCGTGGCGGTTGTGGACCGTAGCGGGACGATCATTGTGTTATTACGGGACAACGGAGCCGGCCCTCATACTGTGGATAGCAGTTCGCGCAAAGCGTACACGTCTGCTAGTCTCCGTCGGCCCACCGAGCATTTGGCCCAACTCATTACGAAATTTCCCAGCATCGAAGGTCTCCATAACATGAATGAAAAGATTTTAATTTTGGGAGGGGGCTTGCCCATTGAAATTCAAGGAGAAATCGTCGGAGCCATTGGTGTTGGTGGCGCACCTGGCGCGCATCTTGATGAAGCTTGTGCATTGGCAGGCGTACAAGCCATTGGTGGGGAAATGAAAAGATCACCAAGTCCATGAACAAGCCTGGAACTCTAGGATAGGCTAGGGAATCTGGGATAAGCGCATTTCATTTAGCAGTTCTGGGGAATTTTCTGTTTGGTTATTATGGCGAAGCTACTAGCTTTGTGATGCAGATTAGAGTCTTGGCGAAAGGGCGCCGGCTCCTCTTAGGCTGGCAAGGTATTTGAAATGCCATCGACAATAGGATCTCGATGAAAGGCTCCGCGTAATGCTGCAAGCCCAGAAATTCAGAATAGGATGTTTTGCTATTGAGTCTTATCAATTTCACTTGTTAATCTGACAAAAATCCGTAAGCATTTATTCCTGTTATAGACCCTCCTGCTTGATATTTTATTGAGGTTTTTCACGGGCGCATGAAAATCCATTCTGCTGATTTCCTTTTAAGTTGCGTAAAACCAGAGCAATACCCTTGTGAACGGCTGCCCGAAGTTGCGTTCGTGGGCCGTTCGAATGTTGGAAAGTCTTCAACCATTAACTCGTTGTTGAATCGGAAAGCCCTTTCAAAAATCAGTGTAACGCCAGGGAAAACTCAGACCCTGAACTTTTTTAGAATCAAGGCCACGGATAAAATCATCCCCCGCATGTTTTTTGTGGATTTGCCAGGCTACGGGTATGCGAAGGTATCGAAATTGGTTCGTCAGCAGTGGGGGCCGATGATCGAGCGTTATTTATCTGGACGAGAGCAATTATTTGCTGTTGTGCAATTGGTCGATTCACGAGGCGTGGAGGCGCACGATGTGAAGACTTACCAGTGGTTATCCCATATTGGTCACTCGCCGATTATTGTGGCCACCAAAGTTGATAAACTTAAGCGAAGTGAACGACATACTTGTTTAACAAAACTCGTCCAATCGCTCGAACTTTCTGAGGCCAACCAGGTCATTTTCTACTCCGCGAAGACTCATGAAGGCCGGCCAGAACTATGGAGAGCCCTTCGGCAAAAATGCGAGGCTGTTTAACTTGTACAGGAGAGTTTAATGAAATAATCTAATGCATGAGGAAGAGAACTTAGCCCAGCTTCTAAAAACGAATCTCGATATACGCCTTATCTTTTAGACTCGACAGCCATTTGCCTCGCATATCTCGGGTCTTTCGTTGGGACAAATTATTTTTGATCGAGTCTTTGACTTCTTCAAACGGAAGGGTCTTACCTGGGGTTGCTTCTTCT
>CAZGFV010000034.1:0-8865 GCA_964524575.1 uncultured Nitrospiraceae bacterium | reverse complement strand
GCTCATCTCTCCGACTTTCAATTCATTCAATGCTTGCGCTAAGGGATATAGCAACTCATCCTTCCGCATGAGTCCTAAGTCTCCGCCAAGAGTGCTTTCGGTTCCTTCGGAATATTGTTGCGCCAACTCGGCGAAATTCTTACCATTTTTAAGTTGTTTTATGAGACCATTGGCGCGAACCAAAACATCGGTGCTAGTTTCGTCGGCCTGAGGTTTCAGGAGTATTTGCCGCAAATGGTATCGGACCGGGGCCGTAAATTCCTCGTGAGATTGTGTGTAATAACTGCGAACTTCTTCTGGCGAGACTATAAGGCGTCGTCGAATCTCTAAATCGAGTATCCTCCGAATAATCATTTCTTCTCGAAGAGTCCTACGGGAGAGGGAATTCACTATATTGGGTTGGCTTTGCCGTAATTGTTCAAATGCTTGGTCCAACTCAGCATCCGAGACCTCGATGCCTTTCGCGCTTGCCTCCTGCAATTGAAGTCTCCGCTCAATCATCCGATTAAGCACGTCATATTCTTTTTGGGGTAGACGCCGCGCAAGTTCTTCTCCGTCGTATCGAGCTCTCAAGCGGACAGTTTCATCTAGAGCCTCGGCTTCGAATTCAGAAATCGTGATAACCTCGTTGTTCACAATAGCGACGATACCATCCTGAATGGGTTGGGCCATTATCTGATTAGTGGTAATTAGCCAAATTCCCAATGTCACAACGCATGAAGCCATGGCACATAAAATTTTTTTTTCGAACATAAGCATGATCACACTTGAACTGCGTCTTCTGATGCGTTGAGAAGGCCCTGGAGGATCGTATTCAATTCCTCGACAAGTCCATCCCATTCTTCTTGCTCAGTATCAATTGCCGTCGAAAGAGGGGAAAGAAATTTCAAATTCCCTTTGGTATATTGCATGAGCCAATCGAAACTTTCTTGAGGAATTCTAGCTCTTGAATCCAGCGTAAGGACAATTTTGCCTTTGCTGGCTCCCAAGGATTCCAGGCGGAGTTTTTTTGCCAAAAGTCTAATTTGCATCACTTCAAATAGTCGCTCAACTGCATTAGGCAATGAACCATACCGATCTTGGGTTTCTTCGTGAAGAAGTGCGAGGTCACCTATTTTTTGACTGGCGGATAATCGTTTGTACAATGAGAGACGTTGTTGCGCATCTTCGACGTAATCATCAGGAATAAAGGCCGACACATTCAAGTGCAAGGTTGGGTCAATCTCTTCCTCCATCTCTTCACCTTTCATTTGTTGGACGGCTTGTTCAACCATTTGCATGTATAGATCCAACCCTACGGCAGCCATATTTCCTGACTGCTGTTTGCCGAGCAAATTTCCTGCTCCCCGGATTTCCAAGTCTGCCGCGGCAATTCTGAATCCAGAGCCTAATTGTGCAAACTCCTGAATGGCCATAAGCCGCTTTTGCGCATTCGTAGTGAGGACCTCTTCGTTCGGGAAAAAGAAATAGGCATAGGCCTGATCACCGACTCGTCCCACACGCCCTCGCAGTTGATACAATTGCGCCAAGCCCAAAATATCCGCGCGATCAACCAATATCGTATTGGCCCGCGGTATATCCAGGCCGGACTGAATAATGGCTGACGCCACGAGAATATCGGCCTCACCGTGAAAAAATTTTAACATAACTCCCTCCAGCACATTTCCGTTCATTTGGCCATGTGCCATGAGGATTCGAGCTTCAGGCACAAGCTCTTGTAACCAGCTGGCACTTCGCTCCATGCTTTGCACGCGATTGTGTACGTAAAAGATTTGCCCGCCTCGGGCCAATTCTCGACGGATCGCCTCACGAATGACACTGGCATTAAACCGGAGGACTTGAGTACGAATTGCCAAACGTCCTGGGGGTGGGGTCTCGATAACCGATAGGTCCCGCACGCCGGAAAACGCCATCTGCAAGGTTCGGGGGATAGGTGTTGCGGTTAGTGTGAGTACGTCGATTTGTGTGCGCAATTGCTTCATGTGTTCTTTGTGCCGAACGCCAAACCATTGTTCTTCATCAATAATAACCAAACCCAGGTTTTTAAACTGTACGTTTTTTTGCAGCACGCGATGCGTGCCAATAACAATATCAACTACACCAGAAGCTAAATCCGGCAACAGTGTTTTCACCTCCTTAGGGCTTTGAAAGCGGGACAAAATGCCAATTCGGACTGGAAATGGTGCAAATCGGCGGCAAAAGGTTTCATGATGCTGCTGCGCGAGCAGTGTAGTAGGCACCAGGACTGCGACTTGTCGATTATCTTGAACAGCTTTGAATGCCGCACGCATGGCTACTTCGGTTTTGCCATATCCAACATCACCACATACCAGCCTATCCATGGGTTTAGACAATTCCAGATCTCTTTCAATATCTTCAATGGCTTTAATCTGGCCAGGTGTTTCTTCATAATCAAACGATGCTTCAAATTCGTGGGCCAGGGTCGTGTCTTCGGAATAGCTGCGTCTCGTAGTGACCTCACGACTGGCGTAGAGTTCCACCAACTCGTTGGTCATGTCTTCAATGCCTTTTTTCACTCGAGCCTTGGTTTTGGCCCAACTGGTACCTCCAAGCCGATCAAGTTTCGGTGTGGCGTGCTCACCTCCACAATATTTCTGTATTTGATTGATCCGATCCAGTGGCACGTACAGGGTGTCTTTGCCCGAAAACTCCAATATCAGATAATCACTTTCAAAACCCTGAACTGACAGATGGCGGAGCCCACGATACCGACTGATGCCATGGTGCACATGAACGACGAAATCTCCTGCATTGAGATCCTCAAGGGAGGAAAGAAATACAGCGGCTTTGCTTTTCGGTTGTGGCCGGTGTCGCGTAACTTTGGCAAACAGATCATCCTCAGTGACTACAGTAAAAGACGAATCCTGAATCAAGAACCCCGATGACAGGTATCCTTGCTGAATATAGAAAGGTTCGCGGTCTACCGAAATAGAATGCAAGGAAGGTTTGCCCTCAATAGCGGGGGCTTGGTGTTCGGCGAACAATGCCAATAGTCGTCCGACCTGACTTGCAGATCGAACCACAATGGTTACGGGACCTTGCGTGCGTTGTTGCTCAAGAATCTTCAACGTTTCTGTGAAGGAAATACCACGGAGTCCCAGGCCAATGCTTTTTGGGGACTGAAAGGATAAGGGAATAAACTGTACCCAATCCTCTGCAGTCGGTGGAACGACCTCCGTTCCCACAATGGGGCTTGAGGCCATCTGGGCCTGAAATTCTTCCCAAATAAGGAAATGGGCATCAGGTTCAGGGTAGGATATACCGGTTGATTGTTCCAACTGTTCCCAGGTTTGAAGCAATTCCTCCCAAAATTTTTTCGCTTCATGCGCTAGGTTCAAGGGACGATCCATAAGGATAAGAGGTTGTTCCGTGAAATACTCCAGTAGCGTATTCATTGTTTTATAAAGAGTTGGAGATTGCCATTCCGCATCGGGGGTAAGAGTCGACAGATCCAAATCAGTCTGATTTAGGGGGATAAGATATTCTCGCGCTGGAAAGATACGTGCGTTGATAACGTTTTCGGTTGATTCCTGGGAATTTGGATCGAAGCGTCGTGCGGACTCGACGGTATCGCCTAATAATTCGATGCGATAGGGCTCGCTTTCGGCCGTGGAAAAAATATCCACAATGCCACCGCGCACACTGAATTCTCCAGGAATTTCGACAACCGACACTCGACGATACCCAATTCTGAGAAGATGAGTGATTAAGGTTTCACGACCGATTACGCTGCCAATTTTCAGCGATAGACAGGAATTTGCAAAGGTGGTACGGGGAACGAGGCGTTGCAATGCGGCCCTCGGAGTGGTGATCACGACCGTGGGCTGCTGATCATGAAGGCGGAACAAGGTGCGCATGCGCTGAGCGACCAAATCGACTGATGGCGTGGTGGCTTCATATGGAGCTGTCCCTCGATCTGGGAAAAATGCGACGGTCTCTGTCGGTAAGCCAAGCAGGGCATAAAAGAAAAGCAGGTCTTGGTAGATTTGTTCGGCTTCATCATGGTTTGGAGTCAAGATGACCCATGACTGGGGGAGATGAGTCCTAGGCAATAACTGGAGTTTGGAAGAATTAGTTTGTGAGATGTTATGGACTAGCAAGCTAATGGTAAAAGCCAGGCTTGCTCCGTTGGGGCCGACCAAAAAGGGCTTGGTGTTGGATTTGGCAAGGGCCTCAAGGATTGGTTGAAAAGTTTGGGTTTCTACAATTCGCATAGACATTTTTTTGAAAATAACGCAACCCTGTGGATGGGGTTTCTGTCTGTGTTATGAAGTCGTGGTCAGATCAGGCAGGAATAGTTTGTGAGTTGTTTGTTGTGCTGACATTATATTAGGTATGTCCGGAGGCTTCATGCATTTTTTGAATTCGCTCAATTATTAAACTCGTTGATACATCGGGAATCAAAGGTATGATCGTGATAGTGCCCCCTCGCTTTTCGACGATGTCTTTCCCGACGATCCGATCAACGCTCCAATCATCGCCTTTGACTAAGACATCGGGTTGGAGAATTTCGATAACCTTTAGTGGTGTCGATTCATCAAATTGCACAATATAATCAACGCAGGTCAACGCAGCCAACATTTCCATTCGTTGGTCGAAAGGAGTGAGCGGACGTCCTGGACCTTTATTTAAAGACCGCACGGATTTGTCACTGTTTACCGCCACAATTAACAAATCTCCTAGGTCTCGTGAAGATTGAAGGTAACGAACATGTCCGATGTGAAGCAAATCAAAGCATCCATTCGTAAACACGACCTTCTTCCCTTGTTGTTGCTGAGGCCGAAGGGTTTGGGAAAGTGCATCTGGGGTGAAAAATTTTTCTGTCATAAATAAGTAACCGTGGGGGCTATTGGATTTTGAGGCTATGATACCTGGTCAAAGACCGAAATCCTAGGTATTAAAGATTCTCCTCGTCCCTTTACCCACATTTGTGGTCTTATGGATAGGGCTATGCTAGTCTGCATGCGCAATCGGGGCATTTCGTTATTTTCAATCGTACCAGGTATGGTGTGGTGAGTACGGGCCAAGAAATACAGACTCATCAATCTTTACTGAAAAAAAAGGTTGGGTTATTAGGGGCCCCAGCTCTTGCTAGCCTAGTCTATCTTATTCCTTTCCCAAATCTTCCTGTCAATGCGCACGTGTTGGCGAGCATTCTGGCCTGGGTTGTGATGTCTTGGATTACCGAGGCTCTTCCTTTGGCCGTTACATCTTTTTTGGGAGCTGCTTTCTGCGTCGTGGCAGGTTTGGGAACCGCCAAAGCTGTGTTTTCGGCTTTTGCCCACCCGATTATTTTCCTCTTTATTGGCAGTTTCCTTCTAGCCGAGGCTTTTGTCGTCCACAAGGTTGATCAGCGTTTTGCTTTGTGGCTTCTATCGCTAAAATGGGCTAATTCCAAGCCGGCCAGTTTGTTTCTTGCGATGGCTTTGTCCACTGCATTGCTTTCGATGTGGATCAGCAACACGGCTGCCGTAGCTATCATGGTGCCTATTGCCCTAGGGATTCTTTCCACCCTTCGAGAGGAAAGTATTCCCATGCCCCACGAAACCGGGGTAATGCTATTGTTGGCCTATGGGGCGGCAGCCGGCGGGATTGCCACCATGATTGGGACGCCGCCCAATTTAATTGGAGTGGGGTTATTGTCGCAACAAGCCGGAATCGAGGTGTCCTTTTTTGAATGGTTTTCGATTGGGTTTCCTCTGGCTTGTGTGATGTTTTTGCTTATCGGCAGGGTTTTAATGCGGCTCCATCCTCCACCTCATACGTTTCCAGCTCTGTCCACGCAAGTTCGTTTGTTGAAAACAGAACAAGGGGTTTGGACGAGAGGCCAACAAAATACCTGCTTGGCCCTGGGTCTGGCGATTGGGCTTTGGATTGGCCCAGGTATGTTAGCAGTAATTTTTGGTCGGGATGCCGAATTTGTGCTTTGGCTTAATACGCGGATTCCAAAAGAAATTGTCCCCCTTATCGCGGCGGGTTTGTTATTTGTTCTTCCTGTAAATTTTCGCACTGGTAAATATACGCTAACCTGGGCTCAAGCGAAAAATATTAATTGGGGAACTATTTTGTTGTTTGGTGGTGGGTTGGCCTTTGGGCATTTGATGGTCGAAACTGGCTTAGCTAAAATTATTGGCCAAGGGTTAGTCAGGTTCTTTGGTGGGGAAACCCTTTGGAGTTTGACGGCTGTGGCCATTGGGGCAGCCTTAGTGTTGACGGAGATTGCCTCAAATACGGCATCCGCAAGTATGCTGGTTCCCGTGGTGATTGCGATTGCCCAAGCTGCAGGGGTATCGCCAGTGCCGCCGGTATTGGGTGTATGTATGGCTGCCAGTTTGGCTTTTGTGTTGCCAGTTTCGACTCCTCCTAATGCCATAGTGTATGGGACTGGGTTAGTCTCGATTCAGAATATGCTGCGGGCTGGAATACTATTGGATATACTAGGTGCTGTGCTCGTGTGGATGACTCTATGGCTACTGTGTCCATTATTGGGTTTGGCATGAGTTCCTTTTCTGAAAGGCTCAGTAAATGGTTTCTCCCCTTTACGTAGTATTGGTTCATGTTCCTCCAACCCTTCGCTCCCAACTCAAAGAGTTGGTAAATGGGGAACTCTTAGAGGTAAGGGAGATTACAGACCTTAGGCAGGTCGCCGACCAAAGCCGTATTGACCTATTGGTTCTGGGAAAGGGGCTCAAATTTGAGGGACTGACTTTAGCGCAAACGAAGATAAACCTTTCCTCAACTGTGGTGTTGGCTGGTCCTTTGCCGGTGCAGGATATTATCTCGGTTATTCGGGGCCTTGTGGGAGAGGGAAGGAAAGGAATTCCTATAAAATCAATAGATAAAGTGACCCTTGAGGATTATGTGGAATCGAAATTCGGAGAGTTCATTCGGGCCATGAAGGCCAGTTCCGCACGTAGCTTGTATTCTACCATCATTCATGCGGTGGAACGTCCCATGATTGAATTGGCCCTTCGAGAAACTCAAGGCAACCAAATTCAGGCGGCACAATTATTAGGGCTGAATAGAAATACTCTTCGAAAAAAGATCACTGAATGTAAGATTTTGGTAAAAAAGCGGTTGCGATCTCAACACAACCGTGCTTCATCCTGAAATTTTAGACTTTCTAGTCTACCGTATCAGAAGTTTTACAAGAATCCTGTGCGAAAATTGTACCTTGAGACGAATTTGATTCCCATGTGTTCGGGGTCTCTCCATTTCTCACCATTCCATGACCTCAGCAAGGGAGAGTGCGACAAGAACAGATCGCCTTAAACTACTAGAGCAGTTTTCCTCAACTATTTGGCAGAAACTATGATGAATACGGGGGATCGGACAGAGTCAACCATACGATAGGGCAATTTTATCTATTTACCACTGGGAATCAAATGGACGTTGCCAAAACACATGGATGCTCTGACCCCCATGTCATTTCGCAACTCTGACCCTAGAACATCAACCAGAATAGTTCGCGAAAGCGTCACCCCTTCCTTTGAGATTTCACACTCAGTGTACGAGGGGTAATACGGAAAACAGTGAGGTTTGGTGTGATGCAAAACAGGGCAACCCGAATCTCAAGGTTGCCCTGTTTTGCAATCGTTAACTACAACCGGTACAAAAAACAGTCAATGATCCACTAATATTCTGCATTGCTGCTAATGCTTCCTGAACTGAAAATGCAGGAAGAATCGCATTGAGACCCACCCCAATCGCTAAAACTCCGAGAATGATTTTGACCGATGTTTCTAACTTCACTTCATGTACCACTTTGCGATTTGTCATGCTGGCCCTCCTTAATAAGATTGCCTATTTTACCGGTATCATTGTTCTGCATCATTGATCATTTCGTTTAAATTCGTCCGTATAATCGTAATGACAGGGACTACAGAGGATGGTCACGTGCAGGTATTACAAAATATAAAGGTGACTTGTTTTGCGTTGATGCAAAACTGACCACGGCAGAATTTAGCATAAAAAACTCACACATCAAAACACTCACGATGACCGTCGATTGCGTGAAACCCACTAACGCTACTTCACTATTACTCCATTCTTATAGGTGGGTCTGTAAGATACATACTTCATGTCCATTCCTATAGGTTGTCTGCCTAGTGATGTTGCCGTGTTTATCCCAACCTGTCCACGGACCGTCTTGCCTCCCATCTTTGTAGGGTCCTTCCATCTTCTTCTGTCCGGTCTCGTGCCATACCGTCCATCGACCGTCTTCCTTCCCATCTCTGTAAGGTCCTTCCATCTTCTTCTGTCCGGTCGGATACCAAACTGTCCACGGACCATTTTGCTTCCCATCTTTGAAGGATCCTTCCAAATACTTTTGTCCGTTCTCATACCAAAAAGTCGACAAACCGTGTTTCTTCCCATCTTTGAAGTTCGCTTCTCTCTGCATCTGTCCATTTGCGTACCACCGCACCACAGGACCATTTACTGGGTCTTCATGAAATGGGTAGTACCGCAACCCGTCTTGTCCTAATAGTTTTGTGCCTTTATGCTCTGTCCACGCAGGAGCACTGAGAAGAAGAAAGGAAAGAAATGTAAGAAGAAGAATAGTCATGGGAAATGCTCGCTGAAAAAATCTTGCTCCCCCACCAATGAAAAGTCAATCAGTCAGGAGACAAGAAGCATCACAAATAGATTCATCTAGCAAAGATAGCGGAAATACCGTTATCTTTCCATCTTTGAACATGCGTTTTATAAAATTCCCGTTATTTTCCCACAGTGTCCACTGGCCATCTTTCGTGCCACCTTTGTAAGTGCCTTTTAACTGCTTCCATCCGTCCTCGTACCAATACGTCCAGAGACCGTCTTGCTGCCCATCCTTGTAGGAACCGT
>CAZGFV010000033.1:8204-10978 GCA_964524575.1 uncultured Nitrospiraceae bacterium | reverse complement strand
TCAACGACAATTGGAATTTTGATGCTGGCTACACGCACTGGTTTAAAGGTACATATTTTGACCGCCTTCCGGCATCTGCTGATTTACCCACGGGAGGCAATATTGACACAGATTATTTTTATATTGAAACCACATTTAGAATATAAACGGGGTTAGAGTTCATTTTCTTTGTACGGATGGGAGGGACGCGGTGTTGTCAAAATTCAGAGTGCGGTGTGTGGAGCTAAAGCATGATCTTTAGAATTCATATTCTTGTTCTTTTGTTTGGTTTGCAAATTTTTGTGTTTTCGGCCTCTGCAGAAGAAGTCAGAATTGCCGTGGCAACGAATTTTTTGGCTACTCTCAAGGAAATTGTCAGAAATTTCTCGAGAGATACAGGGCATACCGCGGTCATCAGTTCGGGTTCCAGTGGGAAACTCTATGCACAAATCAAGCATGGTGCTCCCTTCGATGTGTTTTTCTCGGCTGATGTGAAACGTCCACATTTGTTAGAAAAGGAAGGTTTGGCTACTCAAGGGAGTCGGTTTGTCTATGCTGTTGGACGGCTTACGTTGTGGAGTCCTGATGCTGACATGATCAACGGAAATGGAAAAGAGGTTTTAAGTAATAGCGGGTTTAGGCGGCTAGCCATTGCCAATCCCAAGACGGCACCATATGGTGCTGCAGCTCAAAGCGCGCTGCAAGCATTGGGGCTATGGAATCAAATGAAAGGGCGGCTCGTACAAGGTGAAAATGTTGGGCAAACGTTACAATTTGTATTTTCCCGAAATGCTCAATTTGGTTTTGTATCACTTTCACAAGTCTTGGATTCCAAAATCAATGGATCAGGAAGTCGATGGGATGTGCCGGCAGATCTACATGATCCGTTACATCAAGAGGCAGTGCTTTTGGCTAAAGGCCAAGGGAATGAAGCCGCATTGGGGTTTTTAGGATATGTCAAAAGCCAAAGGGCTCGGGAAATTATAGAACGGTTTGGATATAGGTTGGAATAAACAAAGGTAGAGAAAAATAAAATGAATGTTTTGGAAATGGATTGGACCCCGCTATGGCTCACAATCCAGTTGGCATCCGTAACGGTCTTAGTTTTACTGATAGTAGGAACCCCAATAGCTTGGTGGTTGGCCTTCACCAAATCACGTTTTCGAACGTTGATTGAAGCCGTTGTTGCGCTCCCCCTTGTTTTACCACCCACGGTTCTTGGGTTTTACTTGTTGATTGCATTGGGACCATTTGGGTGGTTTGGAAAACTTTGGTTGCAGCTTACGGGTTCACCGCTCTCATTTACCTTTACAGGCCTGGTGATTGCATCATCATTCTATTCTCTGCCTTTCGTGGTTCAGCCCCTACACGGAGCATTTGAAGCTGTTGGTAGGAAACCGTTGGAAGCCGCCTGGGCACTTGGAGCTTCAAAGGTCGATGTATTTTTTAGTGTGGCGTCTCCCATGGCTATTCGTGGCTATCTTAGTGCACTTGTTCTTGGTTTTGCTCACACCCTTGGAGAATTTGGGGTGGTGCTTATGGTGGGTGGCAATATTCCCGGGGTAACAAAAGTGCTCTCTATCGCCATTTATGATCACGTTGAAGTCCTTGAATATTCTCAGGCTCACTTTCTTTCAGCATTTCTTCTGCTATTTACTTTCCTCATTCTCACAATTGTCTACACCATTAACCGAAGACTGCCTATTCACATGTCATGAGTAAGCTCGATGCACGATTTCAGCTTGATTATCCCGGTTTTCGGTTCGATGTTGAGTGTACCATGCCACTTGATGGAACCGTGGCTATCTTCGGAGCTTCCGGAAGCGGGAAAACTACACTTCTACGGTGTATCGCTGGATTAACTTGCGCAGGGGCAGGATATCTCAAATTCGGCGAGGACGTTTGGCAAGATGAACAAACGTTTATTCCTATCCAGCAAAGACGGGTAGGGGTCGTGTTCCAGGATGCTCGGCTATTTCCTCATCTCAATGTTAAACAAAATCTTGAATATGGAATGAAACGGATTCAACAATCGGAGCGGCGCATTCAATTTAATCAAGTGGTAGACCTACTCGGTCTGGAAACATTCCTTGAACGCCGTGCTTATGATCTCTCGGGAGGAGAACAGCAGCGTGTGGCGATCGGGCGGACCTTGCTAACTAGCCCGAAATTGCTTTTGATGGATGAACCGTTAGTCTCTCTTGACCGGGAACGTAAAAAAGAGATTCTCCCCTTTATTCAACGACTCAATCAAGAATTACAGATTCCAGTTCTTTATGTAAGCCATGACATCAACGAAGTTTTGCAATTGGCCAATCACATGGTCTTGATCAAGGAAGGAAAGGTTGTTGCCGATGGACCGATACAGGAAGTATTTTCGCGTCTGGATCTTTCTGGGTTGGTCGAGCCAAGCATGGTCGGTTCGATCCTTGAAACCAAGATCGCTGGGCATGAATCAAAATTTGGGTTAACGAGGGTAGAGTTTGAGGGGCGATCACTCTTTATTCCCCAACAGGCATTACCCATTGGTGCGTCGTTGCGAGTACAAATTCATGCCCGCGATGTCAGCTTGGTAGTTGGAGCGCCGGCAGCCTCTAGTAGCATGCTGAATTCTTTGGAAGCTACAGTTTTAGAAATCGTAGAATCGCCTATTGATCAATATGCCATGGAAGTAAAACTAGATGTAGGATGTCCCCTTCTCGCTATGATTACCAGAAAATCCTTCCATCAACTTAATCTCCAGCCTGGCCAAACAGTCTATGCCCACTTCAAAGCTGTAGCGTTGAATTGATGGC
>CAZGFV010000033.1:0-8104 GCA_964524575.1 uncultured Nitrospiraceae bacterium | reverse complement strand
CAGCCTGGCCAAACAGTCTATGCCCACTTCAAAGCTGTAGCGTTGAATTGATGGCTGTGGTGGATTCATGGTCCTGATCGTAAAGGTAAGGGGAGTTCTTTTTTATCTTTTTTCTTTTCTGGTTTTCTTTTGAGGTCGGGTCGGGCTTTTTGGATCCAGATAATGGCTTGTTCGTTGTAGCTTCGTAGTTGGTGGTGAATATGCCAACGGATGTCGTGAATGGCATCAACGTAATGGTCAAAGTCTTCTTGTGTAATGACCTCTGGTGCAAGGCGTAATAAGTTTCGTAGCAGATTACTTTCACAGCCAGAGGCTTGTTCTTGAAAAGCCGGATGGACAAAGTATTTGGCTAGATCCAACCGATGGCATAGCACGCGAGTCATTTGGTTGTAATTTCGTTCCTTGTTTTCTTTTCCCCCAACGCCGATGATGTCTTCTCCATAAAGATACACTTTTTCAAAAGTAATGGCATACGATGATTGCTCAAGTAGCGTGTCTAGCAAAGAAGTGTCTGCACTCAACAATTGTTCTTCAAAGGCTAAGGAAACGGTATGTCTCGCGCGTTCAGGGTGCTTAGATAAAATGTCAATCATTCGCCGAAAACACGCTTCCTGGGTTTTTCTATCTAAATAGTCGATGATTGATTCTATAATTTTAATATCTTCTCTGGTTATAAGTGCGCAGTCTTTTTGAGTAATCTCTTTGGCTTTCCTGATTCGGCTTCGTACCAGTTCAATTTTTGAACCGCCGTTCAGCATGTGGGCATTATCGTAATTGGCCCGTTTTTCTTCGTTACTCAAGACTTCATAGGCTTCGTTAATTTGGAACATTCGCTCTTTGGCTGCTTGTTGCTCCCACTCCGGCACCAGATCCTCATGATTTTCTTTGACAAAATTCCGCCATGCGTGCTGTATCTCCTTGAGAAGTGCATCTTCAGGTACACTAAGAATTTCGTAGTAGTTGACGCCGTTGATCATTTTTATGCCAGTGAATTAGGATTTCTCATTATTTAACAAATAACTAAATGCGGTCTCTAAAGATTTATTATTGATTGCAAGAATAATGCGATGCGTAATTAAAATATTTGGATAATAAGAAAAGTGATAAAAAATACTAAAGGCCGTGCCAATCTAATTGGCACGGCCTTCTCGAGTTTAAAGCTAGTTTATGGAAAATGATTCTAACTATTTCTTTTCTGAACCTTGGGTTTCTAAACCATGGACTTTTGTCTGTACGCAGGATTTGCCATCAAATATATTGCAGGCTGAGTCACCACTGGCGAGTTTCCAGGATTTAATAATTGGGGGGTTGGGCTTACCTTGAAAGATGACTGTGATATCAATCAATCCACCCTTGGGTAATTTCGCTAAGTGAGGGGCTGCTGCCTCGCTGGCTTTCAGCCACAAAATTCCGCTACTGCTGCTAATCATCATAAATCCCTTGTCTGGGACTATACGAATAATAGGACTGTAAAAACTTTCTTCTTTGCCTGGCTCATCAGTGAAGGCGAGTGCGTTCAATGTTAAAGTTAAGCTGAAAGAAATTACAATGAGGCCAGTTAAAAAGAAATGGGAAATAATCTTCATGGGAGACTCCTGTCTAGGAGGATTAAAGTTGTCGCCAATATTATGGCAAGCATTGAAAAAGAAGTCTAGGAGGGTTTTGGGGGTGAACCTGCCTTTTGAAAACCAGATTCTGGACCAGAATGCTTAATTTGTTAAAGAAAGATGAGTAGAAAGCCTGAAGTCGGTAAGGTATTTATAATCGCTCAATAGGTACTTTTGTCGCCTCTGAGTCTTCGATGCGATATGCACGTATCACGGGATTCGATTTGTCTTCAAGTGAAATGATTACGTGAAGGGGCTGGGGAATGTTGAGTTTTGCTCGGTAGCTTTCAAATTCCATAGCGATTTTAATATCGGTAATAGATGGGCGGGCAGGGCTAAATGTGTGGGAATGATAAAAAGCTCGCAGTGTGATGCCCTTTTGGCGGATATCTTTTTGTGCTTGGGCCATTTCCGTGGCATCCATCTGAAAAGCAATGTCTGCTCGTTCCTCGGGGGAAAGTTGTTTCAGGTCGGAGAGTTTTGCTTGATCAAATCTCGCAAGTTCTGTCTCACTCATATTCGCCAAGATGTTAGTAATGCGATAGTGTTGAGAAATAGTGCCGTCTTCGTTCCCGGCCAAAATACCGCAGCACTCATGGGGATCGAACTCCCTCGCGTGTTCGATCATGTCTTTCCAAATGTCTGGAGGAATACTCAGCATGTAGATTAAATACTGCAGGAGATGTGATGTTCTTCGAGTGTGGTAATGGTTGGATTGTTGCTGCACAGCGGGCAGTGTGGATCTTTGGGCCGACCGACTTTGCGGAATTTCATTTCCAAAGCATCATAAATCAACAAGCGATCGGCAAGGGTGTCTCCGAGGCCTAGGATTTCTTTCACAGCTTCATTGGCTTGAAGAATGCCAATTGTTCCGGCAAGAACGCCAAGGACCCCAGCTTCTTGGCAATTAGGAACAAGTCCTGCGGGGGGTGGTTCTGGATACAGGCAACGATAGCAGGGATAGCCTTCATGAGGTTTGATGGTGGTGAGTTGCCCTTCAAACCGGAAAATGCTACCAGAAATCAATGTTTTTTTTGCAAAGAAGCAAGCATCGTTGACGAGAAACCGAGTGCCAAAATTGTCTGACCCATCAAGAATGATGTCGTAATCAGGTACAAGCTTCATAATATTTTCTGCGCTTATATTTTCCTGATAAGTGTTCACGGTGACATCAGGATTTAACGAGGACAGGAGTCGTCGTCCTGATTCCACCTTTGGTATGACAATATGCGGAGTTGTGTGAAGAATTTGTCTCTGAAGGTTGGAAAGATCAACAACATCACCATCGATTAGACCAATGGTTCCAATCCCAGCCGCACCCAGGTACAGCCCGATCGGTGATCCTAATCCACCTGCGCCCACGAGAAGGACTTTGGCTTCTCGAAGTTTTTGCTGCCCTTTTCCTCCGACATCTGGGAGAATGATTTGGCGGCTATATCTTTGTATCTGTTCTTCTGTGAAGTCCACTACTCCACCACATTCAATTCTATTGGATCAATGACCAGACCTTTGTCCCTCAATCCATCGATGGCACGTTCGATCTCGTCAGTTTCCCCGGAAAATTCGATATCCATCCAGCCTGTGGTTTCTCGCACATCAGCGCGCCGAATGCTTGTCACGACTTTATATTCATGACCAATTTGATAAATGATGGGTTCAGGAATTTTTTCTTCGGGAAATCGAATATGAAACCTCAATTTAGCCATGGGTTCCCCCAGCTATCGCAGGGACAATAGAAACTTCATCGCCGTCTTTGAGAGGCGTTTCTTTTCCTGTTAAAAAACGAATATCTTCTTCATTAACATAAATATTGATAAAACGTCGTACTTCGCCCTGTTCATCACAGATGCGATCTTTGATCCCGGGATGAGTTCCATTCAAGTGTTCAATGAGTGCACCAACACTGTCGCCAGCTCCTTCAACCTCACCTTTGCCTTCGGTCATGGGGCGAAGGGGAGTGGGAATACGAACCGTAATCATGTAGCCCCCTGTTGTCCAAATGTTTGTTCAAATTTTGTTAAGCTTGGTGGAATGCGGTATGGACGTCCAACAGAATCCACCACAGCTTCCTGAGTCTTTAAACCGTTACCGGTGATATATGCAACAGTCACATCGTTACGCTTAATCAATCCTTGCTTGGTTAACTTTTTCAAGCAGCCAATGGTTACGCCACCGGCGGTTTCAGCAAATATGCCTTCCGTTTGAGCCAACAGCTTAATGCCCTCAACTATTTCATCGTCTGTCACCATTTCCATGGCTCCGCCACTTTCCGCGGCAGTTTTCAGTGCATAATACCCGTCGGCCGGATTCCCAATAGCAAGTGATTTGGCAATGGTATTAGGTTTTACGGGTTTGAAGAAATCTCGACCATCTTTAAAGGCGGTTGAAATGGGTGAACAGCCTTCGGCTTGGGCGCCATTCACTTTCGTTTGGACGGAATCAAGTAGGCCAATTTTGTTGAATTCGCTGAGTCCTTTCCAAATTTTCGTCAGCAATGAGCCTGACGCCATCGGGACTACCACTTGATCAGGAGCGCGCCAGCCCAATTGTTCAACAGTTTCATAAGCAAGAGTCTTTGACCCTTCAGCGTAGTATGGTCTGATATTCACGTTTACGAAGGCCCAGCGACGTTCACCCGCGATTTCGCTACAAAGACGATTGACGTCATCATAGGTACCTTCGATTTCTACGACTTTAGGCCGATAGATGAGATTACCAAGTACCTTGGCTGCTTCCAAGTCACCAGGAATGAATACGTAACACTGCATTCCAGCCTGCGCGGCATGGGCAGCAACGGAGTTGGCCAAATTACCAGTTGAGGCACATGCCGCGGTTTCATAGCCAAGTTCTCGGGCGCGGGTTAAGGCAACCGCAACCACGCGATCTTTAAAGGAGAGGGTAGGGTGATTGACGCAATCATTTTTTATGTATAATTCGTCAATGCCCAAAAAGGCTCCTAAGTTGTGGGCACGGACCAACGGGGTGTACCCAGCCTGAATCCCAACAGTCGGGTTCCCTTCAATAGGAAGCAGTTCCTTATATCGCCACAGACTTTTTGGCCCCGACATAATAGAATCCCGTGAGATTTTTCTTTTAATCTCATCGTAATTGTATTTGACTTCCAATGGGCCAAAACATAATTCACAGACATGAATGGCTTCCGTAGGATACTCCTTTTCACATTCTCGGCAGACTAGGGCTTTCATTTTTGCCATGGCTTAGTACCCTCTGGCTTTAATATGTATTGAAAAGGCCATTCAGAAAAGTCACAGTAGCAAGAAGGCTGAGACCTTGGAGCAATGAGAGCACTGCCGGTGGACTCTTTCAACATCCTGTCGCTTCATTTTGATACGAGTTCTATGTTCAAGTAACACCTACTGTGCCAGGTGTGCGAAGTTGGCAAACTTCCTGTTCATGCTCAAATAATTTGGTGATCTCTGGATTCTCTCCACACAGAATACATTTGGGATTCCGCTTGGTTTTAATTTCTCGGAAAGTTGTTTTTTGTGCATCAAAATCTAAAATGCGGTTGGTGAGTGGCTGTCCAATGCCCAAAACAATTTTAATAGCTTCGGTAGCTTGGATTGTACCAATAATACCGGCCACTGCACCAATGATTCCCGCCTCCTGGCAGCTGGGAACAAGTCCGGCAGGAGGAGGCTGTTTAAAAATACACCGATAGCAAGCTGACTGTCCGGGAATAATAGAAAACACGCGTCCTTCGAACCGTAGGATGCCACCATGAATCAGAGGCTTTTTGGAAAAATAGCATGCATCGTTAATGAGAAACTTTGCTGGAAAGTTATCAACCCCGTCGATCACGATATCATACGGCTTGATTAGGTCGATCGCATTTTCCTGACCAAATCGAGTTTCGTAGGTTTCAACGTTAACGTCAGGATTCAAAGCCTCAATTTTTTCCTTCGCGGATTGAACCTTAGACCGTCCAACATCGGGAGTGTGGTGTAATACCTGCCGTTGAAGGTTTGAAATGTCTACGATATCGCTATCGATTAAGCCAATCGTGCCAATGCCTGCGGCGGCTAAATACAATGCCACTGGGGAGCCAAGCCCTCCAGCACCAACCACAAAAATCTTAGCTTGGGCAAGTTTCTTCTGGCCCTTGCCTCCAACTTCAGGAAGCAAGATATGCCGGCTATAGCGTGTGATTTGTTCTTCAGTAAAACTCATAATGTTGTTTTAGACAAGATGGGATCTTCAAAAACTAGCTTATATGTTGAAGTATTTTTCGACGCTCAGATATCGTTCTCCGGTGTCACACAACACAGTGACCACGTTTTTCCCAGGTCCTAATTCTTTTGCAACGTGTTGTGCGGCAAACACATTGGCTCCAGCAGATATCCCAACTAAAAGCCCTTCTTTTTTTGCCAAAAGTTTTGTCGTTTGGTACGCCTGATCGTCGGTTACTCGAATAATATCATCTAAAATAGAGCGATTCAGAACTTTTGGGACAAACCCTGCACCAATGCCTTGGATCTTATGAGGGCCAGCTTCACCTCCAGAAAGAACCGCTGAACCTGCTGGCTCGATGGCAATCACTTTGATAGCAGGATTTCGTTGTTTAAAGACCTCGCCACATCCAGTAATAGTGCCGCCAGTGCCTACGGCAGCCACAAAGGCATCAATCTTACCGTCTAAGGCATCCCACAGCTCTAGGGCTGTGGTCTTTTTGTGCATAGCTGGATTGGCCGGATTCGAAAACTGATCCGGCATAAAATAGTCTGGGTTTTGAGCAACAATGCTTTCGGCTTCTTTTATTGATCCCTTCATGCCATCCCAGGCAGGTGTCAAAATCAATTGGGCACCATAGGAGGATAGCAAACTGGCTCGTTCTAAACTCATGCTTTCCGGCATGACAAGAATGAGCTTATATCCACGAACTGCAGCAACGAGAGCAAGTCCGATACCCGTATTCCCACTGGTGGGTTCGACAATGGTCCCGCCGGGCTTAAGACGTCCATCCTTTTCCGCCTCATTAACCATATTGAGGCAGATTCGGTCTTTGACGCTTCCCCCAGGATTAAAAAACTCTACTTTGCCATAGATCGTGGCGCCGTCTTCCGGTGAAAGCCGGTTGAGTTGAACCAAGGGAGTTTTGCCTATACCCTCTGTGATTTGGGCCAAAAAGGAAGGAGTCACTCGCCTCCACCCATGAAAAAGAGAAATTCCAATTTATCACCGTCTTTGATTGAGGTGGTCTCAAGCTGGTCGCGTTCCACGATGTGGGTATTCAACTCAACCGCAACCATGTGCGGATCTACTTCCTTATGCTTGAGAACCTCAAGTACAGTGCCAGCCTGAACTTCCTCGAGTTTTCCATTAATTGTCACTTGCATATTTTGCTCCATGTCAAGGTCTTTACTGCAGGTAAAGAACGGTAACAAAGTGGGCAGGAACTAGTCAAGAAAATGTTAAATTACAATAGCTTAGGATAATAATCGAGGTACAAGATCTTTTGCTTTACCTTGAATAGTCATATCGACTAGATCTGAGTTCGGAGTGGGGTCGAGATTTAATTCCGCTACAAAGGCACCATGATCTTTTGCTACTGGCCCAAAGGACGCTGCAGGATATACCACTCCAGAGGTCCCAATAATTAAAAGGATCTCGCAGGATCGCAGGGCTTGATAGCTATGTTCTAGGTCTTCAGGGTTGAGGGATTCACCAAACCAGACAATATGGGGTCGCAGCAATCCAAAACATTTTCGACATTTCGGTAAAATGTCAATTGGGACATCTCGATTATCCTCCACTATACCGCATCCGGTGCATCTGACTTTCCAAATATTGCCATGAATTTCAGATAGTTTTTGAGACCCAGCTATAGCATGCAGTCCATCAACATTTTGAGTAATAAGCCAAAATTCTTCGACTTGTTTTTCCAATTCAACGAGTGCTTTGTGGCCTGGATTAGGACTTTTAGTGGAAAGGAGTTTTCTGCGCCAGTTATACCATTCCCAAACTAATTTGGGGTCACGTTCGAAGGCATCTCGAGAGGCCAATTCCTCAGGGCGAAAATTTTTCCATAGCCCCTCGGTCCCGCGAAACGTAGGGACCCCGCTATCGGCAGAGATCCCAGCTCCTGTTAATACAGTCACTGATTTGGCGTGAGCCAGGCGGGTTTGAATTTCTTGCAGAGCGGCTTCAGTATCCATGAGAAATGCCTCGTGGCGTAGCGTGCCTGATGATGCGGGAAGACGCCTTCCTTCACCTCTCATTAACAAGGGAGGGGAAACTAAGAAACACTTTATTGGACATCAAAGTTTTCAACAAAGTTGCTCGAGAAAAAGTTGAAATTATGATCGGCTGGTAATTTCTAATAAATGGTAGCCGAATTGAGTTTTAACTGGGCCATGTACTTTGCCCAGTTCGCCGTTAAAGACTACGGTGTCAAATTCCGGTACCATTTGGCCTGGACCGAACTCGCCTAGATCGCCGCCTTGTTTTCCCGAAGGACAGGAGGAATGTTCTTTGGC
>CAZGFV010000032.1:0-11133 GCA_964524575.1 uncultured Nitrospiraceae bacterium | reverse complement strand
CGTCAGGAATGCCCCCCGCAGGTCTGCCTCACTCAGGTCTGCCTTATACAGGTCTACCTTATCCAGGCGTGCCCCCGGCAGGAATGCCCCGTGCAGGTCTGCCTCACTCAGGTCTGCCTTATACAGGTCTACCTTACCCTTCGAAAGAATCGATACCCCCGGCAAAGCACACTTCGGGCACTCACCATGTTTTAACAACTTCTTCAAGAGCACTTCATCAAATGCCCACGCAGGTGTGTGGAGAAGAAGAAAAGAAAGGAATGTGAAAAGAAGAATCGTCATAGACACTACGCGTTGCAAAAATCTTGCTCCTCCCACCGATGAAAAGTCAATCCGTCAGGAGACAAGGAACCGCACAAATAGATTCAGCGAAAGGGTGTGTTGTAGAGTGGCAAATAACTGCGAAAAATGGGGGTTTTGGAGTGCGTGGAGTTGTACAGTTGTTGTAGAGTTTTCTCAACGATGCATGAATACTGGCGATTCTCATGCGTTTTTGCACTACAGACGCGGCAAATCCTACCGTACTAATTCACAACACATGCGTCAATACTGACGTATTATCGCTTCTCACGACCTAAAATAAACTTGTATAGTTCAAGAGTTCAAGTGGTTTACTTTGCAAGCCATGGTTTAATTATACCTGCCAAATACGTTGCAATCTTTTGGTTGCCTAGGTCAGTATAATGGACATAATCTATAAAAATGTCTTCTGTCTCTTTTTCAAATATCTGTGATGCATCAGCAATATAGACTCCTGAATCTGATGAGAATTTTGACGAAAGTTCTCTTGTTACCTCACTAGCTCCATTATAGAATTTGATTACCGATTTCTCATAGTCCTGCCGAGTAGGATCATCTTTAACAAAACTGCGATATCCATCATTTTCCTTTTTCGTAAATGATTTTTTCGTCATAGGTCTAGCTGGCTGTAGTAATGTTACAACCTTAATTCCATTTGCTCGAGCAGACCCGATAAGACTTAACCAATTGGCTCGCAGATAAGGGATGTAGGAGTCAGTTTTGTAGATTGATTTTCTTATATGTCTTGCTCCCAGCAACCAAGGATTTGTGCCCCACTCTGGTTCATAAACTTCCCCGTTTTTCCGCTCTGAATAATCTGCAAGCAAAAGTGCCATTTCAGTAGTAAAATAGAAAACATCCTTAAATCTTGATGGAGTGCTAAGCATTTGTCGGTAAACATTCCACTCGATTATTTCTGCTCGGGTTATAGCGTCAGATACTTTTTGTTCCTGAATAGCTCTGTTTGGCAAAACCCAATTATCATATTTTATGCCAAAATCACTGTGGGGATAATGGTTCCAAAAATCGTTCCACCCATCAAGTGCCACTACTACTGTAGGTTTGTAATGAATGAGCTCTGTAAGAAAATAGACTAGCTCCTTAGTCGAAGAATAGCCCCCTACTCCTGCATTAATGACCCGTGCATTACCTAGCATCTTTTCTAATTGTGCTGCAATTGTCTTAGAATTGAGCGATGCCCTGGCGCCAGCCATGCTTGAGCCACCAAGAAGAACAACGAGGTATTTTTTTTCATAAAAAGCAGGCGTTTCCGGATCGTCACTGTTATGTATAAAACCAAACTTATTTATCTTTAATTCTGTTCTGCTGTATGTCTTTAGGGGGGCAAAGCGGTAATTAAGATAGGGAGACTGAATATACGTTCCACGCCGAAACAATCTTTCTTTTTCTATCTGGTTGCGCCAAAAGTTCGCAAATGGCACCTCTGGTTTGACCTCAAACATTGGATGCTTTTCTGATAGGAGCCTTTGATGACGAACAGGAAGTTCAGAGTTCTGTGTTGACAAATTTTTTCCATGGAAATATATAATCGAGTAACTCAGCGTTTCAACTAGTGCCCAAGAAAATAAAACTGAAAATAATAAAAGTGCACCGTTCTGAAAAATAGTTTTAATCTTACCCATAAAATAGATGCTTAATTTTTCATATTTCAATGAAATAACTCCTCTATCTTGGCCCGCTTAAGGAATGTAAAAAGAAGAAGCGTCATAGACACTCCTCACTGCAAAAATCTTGCTCCCCTACCCATGAAAAGTCAATCCGTCAGAAGGCACGCAACCGCACAAATAGATTCAGCGAAAGGGTGTGTTGTAGAGTGGCAAATAACTGCGAAAAATGCGGGGGTTGGAATGCGTGGAGTTGTATAGTTGTTGTAGAGTTTTCTCAACGGTGTATGAATACTAGTGACTCTGAGGCGTTTTTTTTTGCGCTACAGGCGCGGCAAATCCTACCTGTCAAAATCACAACACATGCGCCAATACTGACTATTTCCATCATCAGTAGTCTATTTTATAGTTGTACAGATTTCGTACAGTTGCGGTGTACGAAATAGGTCAATATTGATGTATTTCTGATCACAAGACTCTAATCAATTCTTTGAAGTCAATTTCATCTTCTTGCATATTTATACTCCTCTTTCATCTATTTGGAAAATTCCATGATTTAAGCACTAACCCTATAAATTCTCAATCACAGGGGAGTTTGTCTTCTGAGGTATCCTGGGTTTCCTTAATAACGAAACCACCTTCTTCGATAACGGTTTTGGATTCCCCCATCACCACTTCTAGCAATAACTTAGCACCTTCTGGGGTTAAGCCATGAGATGGCGCAATGAAGCGTTTCCTCGCGATTCGTCGTTCATCAGGATTATCGGGCTCGTAATACCCCAATAACTCGCCGCTCGTATTCGCGGCAGCCAAACGAACACCCCAATCCTTAAGTAACGGATCGTTCCATGGCCCAATCCGTGCAGCGTCACGATGCTGTTCTAGTTTAGTCCAGATCTGCCATCCCACAAATACAGCCCAGGTTTCGTTGATCACTTCCCAGGCATCTTCTTTAGACAAAAAACGCATCTCAGTGGCATCCCGCCGTTGTCGAACAGGATTAATTCGAACAAATCGATAATGACACCGAAGCTGGTCATTGGCGAAAGTCAGTACGCGGTTGGCATTAGCACTCAGTATGCCTGGCCCCGGCCCATTGAATAGGTAGTCAAGATATGCATGCAGAAGTTCATGATACAACTGACTTACATCATGATGTGTCATGCTATCCAAGGATTTAAGCACCCCACCAGCGCTATTGAAAGACAGCCGCATATTCAAAATCATTCGGTGATCTTCAGGATGATACTCCGCAGCATAGGTGCGGAGATCTTCAAATGTGACGGTCACGAAATTCGGGCCGATTTCTTTGAGGAATTCCGTTGGTAAACCCAAGCTTTCAGCCTGCGCAATTAAATTTGGCCACACTTCGGTGGCGGAATTTATGGTTTCCCCACTTTCGGCAAATCGTGACATGCCTATTACCATGCCCAACAAGACAATCCCCAACACCCATTTTAATATTCCACGTCTCACTTCTCCTTACCCCCAGTGATAAGACTCACCTTCATCTATCACGCTCCACGCATCGACAAGATCAGCAGGCACGTCATCTAAAAATCTCGACGGCTTCGATAAAACCGAGCCCGTCACTTTATCATACACATTTATAGGAAAAGTCAGATAGAGTTGTTGCTTGGCCCGAGTCACAGCCACATATAACAAACGGCGCTCCTCTTCTAGTTCCTCTTCGGTCAAAAACGAATAGGAGGAAGGAAAGCGCCCATCCACCAACCAAATCACAAATACGCAACGCCACTCCAAACCCTTGGCTGAATGAATCGTTGACAAAATTAGGTGTTCGTCATCCTGTTCCGCGCCTTTAACATCCAACACGCTCTCATCCAGTGGCTCTAGAGTGAGATCTGTCAAAAATTCCTCAAGACTACTGTACCGCTCCGCCATCACCTGCAGATGCTCTAAGTCGCGAATGCGCTTAGGATAATCATCATACTGGTCTTTTAAGATCGGAAAGTAGTATTCGAACACTTGATTGATTTGATCCGGCGGTGATGCATCTTCTAGACACCCCACTGCATCCAACATTGCAGCTAAGTTTCGCAAGCCATAGGCCGATTTCCCTGATCCTACCTGTAACACTTCACTAGGAGCATCGGTCTCCAAGAGTCTGACAACTAAATCCTTTGCCCGCTTCTGACCAATCCCTTCGATCAGCAATAACAAACGATTCCAGCTCACGCTATCAAGGGGATTATGAATCACTCGCAAATGCGCCAGAAGATCCTTGACGTGCGCAGTTTCAATAAACTTGAACCCGCCACGCTTGATAAACGGAATATCTCGTTTGGTCAGTTCGACTTCTAAATCAAACGCGTGAAAGCTCGAACGAAACACTACCGCGATGTCGTTCAACGGCACCCCCTCATCACGCAACTCGAGAATCTTCTGGGCCACAAACCGGGATTGCGGATTTTCCCCTGCAGCCTGAACCAAAGCCGGCCGTTCCCCACCTTTTTTGTTCGTGAATAGTACTTTGCTGTATTTTTCCGTAGCCCCTTCAATAATGGCGTTCGCTAACTCCAACACTGGCTGGGTGCTACGATAATTTTCTTCGAGTTTGAAAATTTGTGTGCCGGGGAATAAATTGGGAAACTCCATAATGTTGCGGAACGTGGCTCCGCGAAACGCATAGATGGATTGTGAATCATCTCCTACAACCATCACATTATCATGTGTCGCGGCCAGATTCCGCATAACCTCGGCTTGCAAGCGATTTGTATCTTGATATTCATCCACTAAAATATATCGGTATATGTCAGAGATCATTCGCCTTGCACATTCATCAACAATTAACAGCTCCCGAAGACGAATTAGGAGATCATCGTAATCAAGTAATTGTCTTGTACGTTTCGTGGATTCATATCCTTTCTGGAGCTTCGTAAGATCCTCGAGATAATCCCCAAAATGAGAATACTCGTTCAACAAAACAGCATCCAACGATTGTAAGGTATTCGCGCATTTGCTGAACATATCAGCAATCGTGCGTTTACGTGGGAAACGTTTAGTTGTATCGGTCAAGCCAATTTGCCCACGCACGAAATTTACCAAATCTTCCGAATCCCCACGATCCAAAATGGTAAAACCGGGCTCTACCCCTATAGTTCGACCATACCGCCTAAGCAAAAGATTCGCTACAGAGTGAAACGTTCCACCCACCACGCGATCGCTTTGAGGGCCAATTAGTAGTCCAACTCGCCCCAACATTTCCTGAGCCGACCTTCGAGTAAACGTCAGCAACAAAATCGAGGCCGGGTCTACCCCCATATCAATCAGTCGTGCCACACGATAAACCAAAACCCGCGTCTTGCCACTACCAGCCCCGGCTATGACCAATGCCGGTCCATTCATCACTTCCACAGCAGCCAATTGTTGAGGATTCAGTTCCTGGGCATAATCTCGTAAAAAATGACGAGACGAGGTATCAACGGTTGGCCGTTTGAGCACATAGACTTTATGACCGGGGTTCAGGGTATCCATTATTGAAAAACCGAAAGAGTTGGAGGGTCTTGTGAGAAGGGATCAAACACCATACCTTCGGCGTGTATAGCATACGAACCAAGGGCATGCAACGAAATAGTACAAGCAAGGTTTGGGGCAAAAAAGGATGGTCGATCGCCATACTTGCATACGCTTTTCCCCATCTGTTTATAATAGTTTTTTGACCGTCATTATAAGAAATCCCATGGCTAGTGAAATTAAGAAAGAGTACGGGAAGATTCTCAGTGACCTCGCGAACACTATGCTCAGCGTGGCCCGTGAATCCGTGACCTTGATCAAACGAAGTGATCAAGAGGTCGCGACCAAGTTAACACGCGAAAAGGAATGGGAAGTCTATCTGGAATTCCTAAAAATTATGTTTAACCTGGCTGATCGCGCTTCTGCCTTTTATGTTCCCATTCAACAACAGCCTTTATTTATGGACAGCTTGGAAGACCATGTTAGCGATCAACTGGCCACGCTTCTGGCACCATCCATGAGTTCTTCGGAGATTGACAGTCAAGAGGTTGTTCTCTCAATAGGTAAAGCAGTGGCCGAAAGCCGACAAATATACGAAAAATACAAGTTCGTGTTGACCGAAGACACCAAAGAACGAAATGCTTTTTTTCAACATGGAGCCGAACGGATTGCAGGGAAGGCTGGCGACACTAATAATGAAGCCATTATTTCGGCTTCCATCCTGTGCACAGGTGCGGTCATCCCCGCCTTATCCGCCCTGTTTGAAGGGAAAACGAGGCAAGAAGACACCAAAGTCCCCTCACCCAAACAGGAAAATGCCCCTTCAGATACTGTAGTTCCAGGCCCTGGGTCATCAGAACCCTCGGCGCCAAATTCTCAAGCGATTAAACTCATCAGTGTCATGTCGAGTATGTCTGGTGAGGAGTTTGAAACTCGCTGGGGGCTGTTTCCCATATTTCGGCGCGATTTGCAGCCCGAACAATTGGAAGAAATCACCAAACATATGGACCGCGTTTCTCAACTTGTTGGTGACCGTTTCGCTATTCTTTCGTCAAAACTTTCAAGCGAACCTGACCAGCTATCTGGCAATGCCTAACCCTCTGCTTTCTCAGGGCACGGATTCACATTACCAAATGAATCCTCCTAGCTAAAAATCTGCTGGCTTGTTATAACACCGCGAACATTGGAGATCTATTGTGGTGAAATTTCTTGGCATACTTCTTCTCCTAGGAGGAGTCTTTTGGGCAGGCTACTATGTCGGACAACAACCGCCCGAGGAAGTCAAAAATTCTCTTCGCACCATGTCTGAAAACGTAGTTGAACGAGCTTTAAGCTTTAAAACTTCTCAAGCCGTCCTTGATGGACTAATAGCTAAACTCGAGGACATGAAACAATCCTTAGCTTCAGGCAAAAATGTTCCCCAAGAAAAAATTGAGGAAGTGCAGAAAGAATTAGATGGGCTTAGATCCAAGGAGTGAAGGGAAAAGTTTTATTAACTGAGTAAGCACACAAACTACTTGTGGTCTGAAAAAGGCACAGCCGCCGCCTCACGTTTCATGCATTCGGACTCAAGTAATTACGCATTTGCTGCTTCCTTGTCCGTTTCTTTTGTTCCGTCTTTTTTCCACACCGCTAAAATTCTTTCAATTCGCATTCGTACGACAAGATCCGGATCTTTCATTAACGGTTTAATAGCTGCTCGACCTCGAAGATCTCCGATCTTTTCCAATGAGGAGGCCGACGTCAACCGGACCATCCAATCGTCATCCTGCAACAAAGCAATGAGAGGATCAACAGCCTGCGGATCTGCGATATCACCCAAAGCAAGAATGGCTTGTTTCTTTACAAAATCTTCTCCGCTCTCGAGTGCTTCAATGAGTTTAGGCACAGCGGGACTGCCAAGTGCCACGAGAGCTCGCGTGGCATCATCTTTAAATTCATCGCTTTTGAGGTAGGAGAGTAAGGGTTCAAGGACTCGTTCATCGTTTATCTTACCTAGTGCTCGGAGGACATATTTGCGAGATTCCCAATCTCGGACATAACGAATAAGCATATCAACAGCCGGTGGACCAACTTCAGCCACGGCTTCCACGGCAGCTTCTCGAACTTGCCAGTCACCATCTCGTAAAGCCCGAGCCAACGGCTCCACACAACGTTCATCCGCCATTTCCCCAAGCGTGACAACCGCTTCGCGCCGCACCACCCAATCAGAGTCTTGCAATAAATCAATTTGAATGTCGATCTCATCTTTAACTTTTTCTTCTTCAAGCTCAAATTCCTCTTCTACCTCTGCTTCTTCTTCAGTTCCTTCAGCCTCAACGGAAACTACATCCTCGCCTTCCATCATGGCCCCAGAAACTTCATCCACCATCTCGTCTGTGACAACTTCGTCCGCACCCTCGAAATCCCCAGGCTCAGGATTTTCAGCTTCTGGTTCATCAGCAGAAGATTTGAGATCTTCACTCATAACGCCACACCCCTTTCACACCATACATCGTACTTGACGTAATCCTTAATGTTATTCTAATACGCGATTAGCTTATTCCTCACTAGCTTTCTTTTTTCCTGCAGCTTGGGCAATCCGCGCCACACGCGCCTGTACTTTTCGTTGAGTCCGTTTTAAATGCCGCCGAATTCGCCGCAATCCAGCATCACTCTCTGGGTTTTTAGTTTTAGTTCGACCTTCCGCTACTTTTTTCTTTAACGCCTCTAGGTCTTCTTCCATCGTTCGCTTCTTCGCCATGTATCTCTCCTTAGCTAATAACTACCATGCCGGGATACGGATTCATTCCACTTCGTGAGTCTAGTCAACGTTGTTCTTGGGTGTCAACTTGGCTAGATCATAGGAGAAAGGAGAGGATTCCTTATCCTGTGCAGGATAATCCTAAAACTGTGACTGGAGTAGTCGTCTTTGTAACTTCTAGGCTATTTTTTTCACCGCTGCCAAGTTCGGCAAAAGGATCGTTCATAGGCCAAAATTTTCCAGGCTTCCTCTTCAGTAATCGTGACGGGAATCATGGGTACCATGCCAGTCCCCGAGCTTCCATTTTTCAATATCCAGAAAAGTTCTCCATCACGCCGACGGGCATGAAAGCGGCAACTGGTGAAATCTCGAGGGCCAGGGTTAAGTTGTCGTCCCAATTCCCCATTACCCCTACCCGCTTTCCCATGACAACTTACACATGTTCCTTTTCCCTCATACAACAACTTACCTTCTTCAATAATATTGGGATGTGCAGTTTTGGTTGACCCAAAAGGAGGAACCATTTTTCTCGCTAGAGCCCGTTCCAAAACTGGAACCCTAGGCCGCAGGGGCTCAACTTCCTGAGCCATCGACCATCCTCCAACTGGGATAAAAACCAACGCCCAAGCTAAAAGAGAAAAAATGAAACGTTGGAATTTACAAATTTGCAACCTTCTCCTCACCTCGACTAAAAAGCCCCGTTTAAGCAGAGCCTAAACGGGGCTTTTTCATATCAAGACTCCCAAAACAGGGAGCATTAAAACGATAATTACTTTCTGTATTTATCGTATTTGGCGCAAAAACTCCGTTCGTAAGCAAGTACTTTCCATGCGTCTTCTTCCGAAATAGTAGCTGGAACCATAGACACCATGCCAGTTCCCGGACTGCCGTTCTTCACAACCCAAAATAATTCACCGTCTTTCCGCTTCTTGTGAAATTTGCAGTTAGTAAAATTACGAGGTGATGGATTTAGCACTTTACCAGCAGGACCATCACCTGTACCCGACTTCCCATGACAATTCACGCAAGTACCCTTACCTTCAAAAATCTTCTTGCCCGCAGCAACAATATCGGCAGGAGCTTTTTTCAATTTGCCAAATGGAGACTTTAACTTCATAGCGGCACCACGCTCATTCTTAGGAACCCGTTTCTTCAAGGGATCCCTTTCTTTAGCTAATGCCAAGTCCCCGCCCACAAAGGCAAAAGCGGTCAGCAAGCTACATAACGTCAGGAACTTCTTCATGCATTCCTCCTTTGATAATTAAATCCTAAACAAACAGTTTAGCAACCTTACCTGGCTGCCATAAAGAAGTATTTTTTAAAACCCTTGTATTCCCATTAACGTAAAACATACAAAGCGTCGGGAATATATCAATGCTATTTTTAGAATGTCAATGTCAAGGTTGCAGCCTGATCAATAGTTCACCCTAAACTCTTGCTTACGAAAGGATTTCTTCTTGCTCGTTCAAAAAAACTCCGGCAAGAGATGCTCTATTAGGGCTTGATCTCAAGGTCACGTATCACAGTCCCATGATCTCCAAGGGGTCCGTGTGATTTCCCATTGAGCGTAACCTTCACCCCGCCGGCATTTCCCAATGTTAGCAAGAAACGTTCATGCGCACGCCATAACGCTCGCTCACCAGGCTGCAACAAAGCCTCATGAGGTGGGCGATCATCGGAACGAACCACAACCCATGTAATTTCTAGCGCTTCTAATTCCAGCATGATCGGACCATTTTGTTCGCCCGAGTCCGTCTCAAAAGGCGCACGCTTGGACCTTACCGTTTCAACAGACGGGGGAACAGCAACACCTTGAATAACGGGTTCTGGTTTTTCAGCGGGTTGAACTGGGCGAGAAAGAGTTGCCTCAACCTCTGAGACCGCGGCTACCTTCTTTTTAGCCGAAACCCTTTTCCCAGCCACGGACTTTTTGATTGGTTTAGCTTTAGCCCTGGACTTAGCAGAAGGACGACTCTTGGAGACTTTCCTGGTATTAATTTTTTTGGATGGGACGGCGCGACCCTTAGCAGACTTTTTCGGCTCAACAATGGAAACAGATGGAGTGGAAGGAATTGATTTTTGGGTTGAGCTAGTTTGTGAGGTTGGGACAGAAGGTTGCTCACGCGAAACAATAAAAATCAATCCAACTAGAATCACTATAGTAAGAATAAATACTGCGTTTCTATCTGCCTTACCTTTCCGGTCATCCTCTTCCTGTTGGACAACCTGCTGTCGCTCTTCTGCCTCCTTCTGGTAGTAGGATCCAGAGGAAGTTGAAAACCGCCGAAGGGCCTCTTCTTCATCCAACCCCAAGGCTCGGGCATAGGCCCGGACAAACCCTTTGGTAAACACCTTTTCGGGGAGTAAATTGAAACGCTCCTCCTCCAAAGCTTCCAAATAGGATTCTTGGACTCTGGTTGAGACAGCAAGTTGCTCAAAGGTTAATCCCTGGGCTTCTCGCTCCTCTCGGAAATATCCGCCTAAGGAATCCATACCTCAGCCCTATTCTCCGTCTCACCTCTGCACTGACGTTACTCAAGAGAAAAGTCTGAACGCGGAATATGGAAGGTGCTCACTTCCGAATCCACGAGCCAGGCTCTTCTTCAACAACACGGTATCGAATGGAATAATCCCCAATGTTGGGATCTTATGATGACAGGCCCTCGAAATGTGTGAGACGCTTGAACTCACGAAAGCGGGCCTCTACTTCCTTATAGTCTAGGTCGCGCAAACGGTCAAGGCTGAATGCTTCGACATTAAAGGAGGCCATTACACTTCCAAATATGATCGCTCGCCGCATCCCAGCATCCGAAAAATCCCCAGTTGCGGCTAAATGCCCCATGAACCCCCCCGCAAAGGTATCCCCAGCACCTGTGGGATCCTTGACCATTTCCAACGGAAAAGCTGGGGCACCAAAGGTTTGTTTTTGGTTAAACATAAGAACTCCTTATTCTCCACGTTTAGCAATCAAATGCTTCGGACCTCGTG
>CAZGFV010000031.1:4868-11325 GCA_964524575.1 uncultured Nitrospiraceae bacterium | reverse complement strand
ATGGCACAGAAACCAAAGTCCGCGGCCAAAGGAAAAACCCAATCCAAGCCCCCAATGAAAAAGAAAACTCAAAAAAAACGACCAGAGACCTTTGAACTCGAGCCATCTCAAGGGCGACAAATTCATCTGACCGATGTGGCCTTACGTGACGGGCATCAATCCCTACTCGCCACCAGGATGCGAACCGAAGATTTGGTCCCTGCCGCCGAAAAACTTGACAAGGTTGGGTTTTGGTCTTTGGAAGTTTGGGGAGGTGCAACGTTTGATGCATGCTTACGTTTCCTTAAAGAAGATCCATGGGAGCGCCTTAAAACTTTCCGAAGAGCGGCTCCAAATACCCGACTGCAAATGTTGTTGCGCGGTCAAAATCTCGTCGGATATCGCCACTATGCAGATGATGTACTGGAACAGTTTATCGTGAAATCTGCGGAGCACGGCATCGATGTGTTCCGAATTTTCGATGCACTCAACGATATCCGCAATATCAAACCAGCTATGAGGGTCGTCAAACAGTGCAGAAAACATGTCGAGGCCACAATTTGCTACACCGTGAGCCCTGTCCATAGCCTGCATCATTATGTGGAACAAGCCAAGCAGCTTGAAGACCTGGGAACGGATACCATCTGTATTAAAGATATGGCTGGATTGCTTCCACCATTTGAGGCCTATGAATTAATTAGGCAAATGAAGGCGGCAGTACGTATCCCAATTCATCTTCATACACACTACACCTCCGGGATGGCTTCTATGTCCTCACTGATGGCGATTCTTGGCGGGCTCGACATCTTAGATACAGCAATGTCACCACTCTCCGGAGGCACATCACATCCTCCTACTGAAACATTTATCGCCGCGCTTCAAGATACGCCATACGACACGGGATTGGACTTAAGTCAACTTACCCCTATAGCCGCACAATTACGAGAGGCACGAAAAAAATATCATCAGTTTGAAAGCGACTTTACAGGTGTCGATACGGACATCCTTCTTTCTCAGGTGCCGGGCGGAATGCTCTCCAATCTCGCATCCCAATTAACAGAGCAGAATGCCATTGAAAAAATGCAAGAAGTTCTTGAAGAAATTCCTCGAGTTCGAAAAGACATGGGATATCCTCCTCTTGTCACTCCCAGTAGCCAAATTGTCGGCAGCCAGGCAACAATGAATGTGCTAACCGGCGACCGATACAAAGTTGTTACCAATGAAACCAAAAATTATTTCTTGGGCTATTATGGAAAAGCACCAGGCTCTCTGGACTCGAAAGTCAGGCAAAAAGCTATTGCAGGAGAAAAACCCATCACTGGCAGACCAGCCAATAATTTGGACCCTGAACTGGAAGGGGTAAAAAACGAACTCAGCGAACATGAAGTTTCAGAAGAAGATGTACTTTCCTATGCGCTCTTTCCTTCAGTTGCCCTACAATTTATCGATGAGCGCAAACGGGGTGAACTTAAGCCTGAAACACTCGAACCACAGACCCCTGGAGGAAAAGTCCCAGACTCTCATGATCTTCACCTCGCTCCTGTCGAATTTCGCGTAATGCTACATGGTGAGACCTATCACATTCACGTCTCCGGTTCAGGAAAAACAGTTGATGGACGAAAACCGTATTACATCAAAGTCGACGACAAACTCGAAGAAGTATACTTGGAACCTCTTCAAGAGGTGTATGCAAGCGGACCAGAGGCCCCAATTTCCAGCGGAACCGCTCAAGGAGGGCGACCCAGACCCGCTGGTCCAGGCGATGTGACCACACCCATGCCTGGTCGCATAGTGAAAGTGCTCGTGACAAATGGAACTCAGGTGGTAGCTGGGGATCCGGTACTAGTTATCGAAGCCATGAAGATGGAAAACCGTGTCACCGCTCCTATCGACGGCACAGTCAAGGCTATTCATGTAAAAGAAGGGGACCAGGTGAATTCTGATGAAACACTGATCCAAATTGAATAAAGTCACTCATCAGAATATCCGATATTATTTGCAAAGCACGACCTTCTTTTTTTAAGAGATTCTAAATATGATCATCGGGAATTATTATTTGCAGAGTTTCGGCCCCGCGTAAGTAATTATCCACCTTGACCCTTGGTATCACGCTTAGTAATATCAGTTCATGGCACGTTTTCCATTTAATCCAAGAAACCTTGGCTCTATTTCTCCAGGTATGCGCCCTCAACCAGCACCACCCCAAGCCGATCCCAATGCCCAATTTCAGTCGTTGAACGCTTCCCTTCTCTACTGCCCTACGTGTCGAGAGGCTACTCCTGCCCGTGAACGTTTATTACTGGTTCTCCCCTCTGGAAACAAATATGAATACGTGTGTTCGCATTGTGGTACTTCCACTGGCGAAAAGACCGATCAGGAGCAGCAAAACACACAAATATTCATTCCTTAATTTAGCTTTAAAATTTTCAGGATTTTTTCATTTCTCCATTATTCTTGAAGATATGAATTTTGACGATGTCTGCTTATAAAGAATCTAAAAATACAAAAATTTCGAGAACTACGTACTTTCCTTCGGCACAGGCAAACCTTCCATCGCCATGATGCGGAGAGCATTCGTCGTAGAACAGGGACCGGGACGGATTTGGTAGTCAAATTTTAATTCCTTTTCTCCAACAGTCTCCTGGAAGTGGACATTGGTGATATGAAGCAGTTCATTTTCTAGCCTGGCTAGCTCCAAATCATGTGTAGTGACCAGGCCTAGGCCATACCCTGCAATCAACTCACGAATAAAAGCTTCGCTACCCATCAATCGTTCACGATTATTCGTACCTTTAAAAATTTCATCGATTAAAAAAAGTACAGGATGGGATTCCTGATTGCTTGCAGCTAATAAAATCCTTTTCAGCCGCTTGACCTCCGCATAAAAATACGATAAGCCCTCTTCAAGCGAGTCCCCAATGCAAAGACAGGAATGGATTCGCATCCAAGACCATTCCCATGATTTAGCACAAACCGGACCTCCAGCCTGAGCCAAACATACATTGATCCCAATCGTCCTCAAAAAGGTACTCTTCCCAGACATATTGGAACCGGTAACCAAAAACAACTGACCGACTCCTTGAAGGGAAAAACTATTTCTGACGCGTTTTCCATGTCCCAATAAGGGATGTCCAACCTCGGTTGTCATGACCCCCATTTCCTTGTTTGAAGGATTCTCTCGTTGTTTTGGCCAAACATAGTCTGGGTTTAGATAAGCAAAATTGCCGAGAGTCATAGTCGCATCGATCGTGGCTACCTGTTCAATCCACACCGGTAATACTGGACGCAATCGCTGACACACTTTTTGGAGATACCAGGTCCATGCCATATCCCACGGACCCATTAAGTTCACCGCAATATGAATCAGAGGGTGGCCCTTGATACTGAGACCACTACAAATTCTGGCTAATTGTTTAATGGCCAAGGATGGTGGCCCATCCCCGATTCGGAAAGGTTCGGTCACTTGATAGACAGCTTGTTCGCGTGAGAATGATCGTTTTTCCAAAACCCCAATAACCGCTGCCAATTTCTGGAGTTCCATTTGTAAATTGAGGGTCCGCTCAAAGACATGATTCAAGCGGCCCCCAGTCATCAACATCAAAAATCCATAACCGAGAAACGTAAGAATCCAATAACCCGGAACTATTCCTATGGCCCAGGTCAAAAGTAATACGACATTAATACTTGCAAGTGTACCAGCAAGAACAAGCTGTAATTGAAGCCGAGGAATATCAAACGAGTCTTTTAGAAGCACATGAATACGATCGCCATTGATGGGAATGTGACTAACTAATTTAGCAACTAATCGGACACGATCACGTAACCCAGAAAATCGCGTAAAGGCGTTGACCAATTTTTGTCGGGATGACCATGTGGCTAATGACAGTTGTTGTTCATTCTGTCCAACAACCCAAGAGATGAGCCGAATTTGCCCTTCATTGGAGAAGGTCGTATTCAAGAGTTGGAGTAGGGAATGTCCTCCGACAATACCCAAGTCACCCGCATAGGAATGATCTCCGGGCAGGGTGATATGTGAATCGGGGATGTTTTTCCAATCAAGCCGCAATCGAGCCAAATTGGTCTGTTTGAACTTCAACCACAATCGAAGCCTGGTTAATTTATCCTCCAACCGGCTATGATAGTGAGCCACACTGATAAATATTACGGTCCAAGCAACTAAGACCCAATTCCCCATTACAAACCATTTATTGTTATAGAAGACTCCACAGACAAGCAGAGCAAGAAGAAAAATCCCCATGCGTCCACGGCTAAACATGACGCTTCGCTGCTCACCTTGTTCCAGCATTCGCGTTCCGCGTTCAATGGTACGTTGCATGGCTGATTCACGCTTTTGCTGAAGAGGGTATTCGTGTTTCATGATGAAGGCGGACAATACTTGGTACAGGGCAAATCGTCAACACACATGATCGATCACACAATAGACATATCCCCAAGCCATTGATTCCGCACTTGACTATGCTCACACCAATCGATTTAGAAAGGAATTAACATTTTCGGTAGCGACTCTGGAACAGTGCCAGGCATCACGCTGGGATTTAATTGTGCCAAATGTAGATCGTCAAACGATTCTGAGTTTTTCCGAAAAATTAGACCTATTTCTTTCGCCAAAGGGGCAGCTATTTCTTTTAGGTCTCTTGATAGAAGACTGTGAAGAAATAAGTGCTAAATTTGAAAAACGAGGTTGGATGATTGTGAAAAGTCGGTGTCGAGAGGAATGGCTAGGTCTACGTCTTACTCATCCGAGCAGGCAGTAGAAGGTTCTTCTGGCAGGTGTTCGAGGTAGTCAATCAGTTCTCGATAAGTGAGATCACGAACCCACGACTTGCTTGAAGGCTCCTCATTAAGATTCCGCTGCAACCAGACAGTGTTTTCTATTTCGGATTTGGCATCGTTACAAAGCATCCACATTTGATGAAGAAAATCCACCGACAATCCAACTTGTACACCTTCTGATTCAATTCGATCGTCTAAAATCGCCAGTAGATCAGAAATTGCTTGATCCGCTCGATAGGACTTTGAAGCATACCCAAAAGCCAGGGCAGTGGCCTCATCTTGCTTGGCTTGCTCTACTAAATCATGCATATATTCTTTGAGTAAACCAATTTGTCTCCCAGAAAGGCGCATTAAAATCTCACCTGAGATCCAGCATGATAGACTCACAACACATTATCGAAACCCCTCTGGGTGAGTAATACTCCCGTACATCTTAAGCTTTGCCCCATAGCTCAGCCAGTCGTGCATCTCGCCCACAAGCCAATCGATAGAACTTATACCGAATCGGGTTCGTTTGATAATAATTTTGATGATAGTCCTCAGCTGGGTAAAATATGGAGACTTTTGTTATACGTGTGACTATGGGTTGGGGAAAGATCTTCGTTTTTTCGATTTCCCTTTTAGACAATTCAGCTAATTTCTTTTGCTCTTCGGTATGATAAAATATTTCTGGCCGATATTGATTCCCGTAATCGCAGAATTGGCCACTAGGACTGGTCGGATCGGTATTTTGCCAATAGACCTCGAGCAACTTTTGGTAGGTAACTCTTTGGGGATCATACACAACTTGCACCGACTCAGCATGGCCCGTATCACCTGCTAATACTTCGGGATAGGTTGGATTAACTTTGTACCCACCGGTATATCCAGAAGTTGTAGAAACCACCCCATCTAATTCATCGAAGGGATGTTCCATGCACCAAAAACATCCTCCCGCAAACGTCGCCCTAACCACTTCTCCTTCGGGCTTGGCATGCTGACTCATAGTCGGCCCACTAAGACCCAGCACAAACCAAAAACTTGCCCCCACTAATATGAACAATTTATAGGTTTTCATAATTTGGCCTCCTAGCTAACCATACCTGATGGTATATATGCTACACTTTATCACAAGAAATGGCTCTGTAGATGCTTCCCTGAATATAGTTAGCAGATTGATTAATCGCTACAGTTTCAAACAAAACGGAAGACCAAGGGAACAATGCAAAGAGCAAAAACCTCTGGCTTGTCTGATCATATCGATTACAAATTAAGAATCCTTTTTGTCGGCATCAATCCTAGCTTACGTTCCGCTCAACTCGGACACCATTATGCGGGACGTTCCAACAGGTTTTGGAAATTGTTCAACGAAACCCAATTTGTTGATGTTCCTCTTACCTATCATGATGATTGGCGACTTCCCGAGTGGGGATACGGCTTAACGAATATTGTTGCTCGACCAACTGTAGGGATCCAGGAACTGACAGCTCAGGATTATTTAAACGGTCGCGCTAGATTGCTAGCTAAGGTCGAGCACTATAAGCCAATGATTATAGCCCTTTTGGGCATCACAGCGAAAAACATGCTGCTTTCAGGAGACTTAAGCACCTCCTTGAGAAAAAAACAAAAGCAGACTTCATCACGCATTGGCCTTCAGCACCAAGATTTCAGCGAATCACTAGTCTATGTCCTACCGAATCCAAGC
>CAZGFV010000031.1:0-4858 GCA_964524575.1 uncultured Nitrospiraceae bacterium | reverse complement strand
AGAATATGCTCAGATTTTTTCATCAACTTCGACGACTGAGCAAAAACATTTCCTGATTTACAATTTTATCGGATGGCAATGTATATAAAATAACAGGATCACGCCAACCAGCATCATCGCCGAAATAGACATTACTCCCGCCATTCGATCATAGGGCGCAGGCAACCGAATCTCTAGCCACCGTCCACAACCCAGAAGGATCCCTAAGACACCCATTGCCACATGTGTACTCTGAATTAGAAATTCTTCCTTGAATTCAGCAATACTGTGGGAATGCGTTAGAAGAATAATACCTCCAACAATGCATAATGCTGGGAACATAAACTGTAGTTGTTTTTGACCAACTCGTTCATCCCGAGTTCGCCACTCAAACCACCCCAAACCAAAGACCACCACGGCAGCCAACCAATGCTGGACCCCCTCGATTTCTTGCAAACTATCTATCAACCTGGCTGAACCAAGAGGCCAATGGTCAGGATTCGCAAATACGAATATCAGCACTGAGAATCCAATAAACGTCAAAGGCCAATACCGAGCCCAACGATATCCACCAAGCCTATCGAATAAAGCCATAATCCCCATGACAATCACAACCACACCCGAAAAGTTATGATTAAATCGATCCCAGCTCACATCCTGTTTGTAACCTATCTCGCCAGTTCGAAGATTCGTCAAGTCCGGTGCTTCGATAATCACTAATTCAGGCCCTACTAATCTGGGAACCTTAGGATTATACATAGTCCACATTTCTGCCGGGGATGCCGCATCTTCCATAACATCCACTGATGGCGGAAACCCTGTTAAAGAAGACGCTGTAAACAATAAGCCCACCGCCAAAATTATTTCAGCTTCAATATAAGCTGGGACACGTTTATTCATGATGGTCAGACCCCGCATTCCCTTCCAACCATGTACTGTGAAGAAATTTAGTGCGGCCAATACCAGCGCGCAGCTAAACAACAAGATTTTGGCAACCACCATGTTGCCGTACCCTGTCCCAACCAAGCTACCCCAGCCACCCACGTCCTGCCAGGTTAAATACACTCCAGGAATCACAATCAAGCTAACGCTAATAATTCCTAATGGGGAAAACCTTGACACAAGTTCCGGCCATAGGGTTGAGTCTTGTTTGCGAAGGAATCGCCATAGAAGCAACAAATGCATGATTCCTCCAGCCCATACGGTCGCACCCAATACATGGATCATGGTCACGATCATCAATGATCCACCCCCTTCAAGCCGACTCGCGGCATGACTCAACCAGCTTTCATTCACTATAAAAGCCCCTGCCACGCTCAAGGCCAACAACCAGCGAATCCAACTACCCACGTTTTGCTTCACAAACATTACCGCGATAACTAGGCCCACTGTCAGCACGATGCTTAGCGCTTCGTGCTGAAAGACCTGTGTTTCAGAAAAAGCCGAGAAAGCTGATGAACCCGTCACATCCATAAAGGCCATAGGCTTCATCACCAGTTGAAGAATGCGGAGCCCTATAAGAGATACTCCACTGAACAAAGTCAGGCTAAGAACCTGTTGCACCGCTTCATGGAGGACAGGATGATAGCCATGAAGAACGCGAACCACTGCCAGAGCACAACTCAGCCCGCCCAAAACCAAAGCCAGAGCAAGAAGCGCAACCCCATCAAGTAAACCACTGGTGAATTCCAGGATAGCTGTCATCAAATGGGAGAACTCAACGTTGGAAGAAACTGGTCAGGCATGAGATCGCGAAGGTCCCAACACTTCCCAACACTCGTTGTTGAATACTGTAGCAATCCGAAAAACCGGGCAACCCATTTGAGCCAACACATCAATCCGACAATAATGAGTAACCATGAGTTCATATCTAGTGAATCAAAATGGTAAAACGAATTGACCCTTCAGTCACATGCCCATCAGCCGCCAGAACCTGATAATTCACATTATAGACACCAGGATTTAATGGTGGAACAGTCACCACAACTTGCTCAAGCGTTGATGCTTCGGTGACGTGCAAGGCTTGAGATTGTTTTTTCAGATCAACTAAGATGACCCGAGTAATTGAAGGCTCCAATGCAGCATTAAAACGCAAGGAAATGATCGGAGGAGACTCTTGAAGTATGGCACCATGAGATGGAAAAGATTCAATGAGCATGCCATGGCCCCAAGAAAGAATGCAAAAACCCAAGACAAGGACAACACTGACTACACTACAAAATATAGAGTTCTTCATTGACTGGTTGCCATATCATGTGTAGTCATTCGACAGTTTCATCGACAGGAGGAATGTTTTACAATCCGATCCTAGTATAGGGCTCGTCTTATGCACTCATTGATAATCCAGGCAAAGACTACTGAACCCATCCTATAGAATACAAGTATTGAACAATTTTTCCACCCATCAAAATCTAACCTTAAACCGAACCATTCTCAAGATATCATGATGCGCAAATTAAGCGACAACCCCCTTCCCCTTTTTCTCGCCACGATCATGATCAGTTTATTTTCCACAACAGCACTGGCTTTGGAACCTACCGCATTATCAGTCGCAGCAGAAAAAGCCAAACGTTCAACCGTTGGAATCTTAAGCCCAGCCAACCAACGTGGGACCATTTCAGGCCCCCCCCCTTTTTAGGTGAGAGGCTAAGGTACTCATATTGGAAATGGCTATATTATAACAGCACGTCATGCAATTGAACAACAGAAAGGTGGGAAAACCGTTGTGCCTGACACGATTAACATCATCACCGAAAACTTACACGAATTAGAGGCACACTTCATTGGTATCAATGCTTTTCTGGATATCGCGCTGTATCAAATCCAAGAACTCTCAGATCTGCCTTTCCTGGATCATGCCACATTTGCATCTTCAGAATCTCGCTCTGGAGAGGAAGTGTTTACCGTTGGGTATCCTCTTGGATGGGGACCTGCCCTGAGCTTTGGATGGGTGGGCAACCCCAACACTTTTTTGGATACCATTCAATCACGTCTCATTCAAATTGATCTTTCAGCTTGTAGTGGAAATTCTGGTGGTGGGTTATTCAATGAGCAGGGCCTAATCGTCGGTGTTGTCCATGCGATTATTCAAACAAAGACAACTCAAGGAGAAAAACTTTGTAGTCGTTTCGCCTTCGCAGTACCGGGACTCATGGTCAAAACAATCGTGCACTCCTTAATCAGGGGACAGCAACCAAAATTTTCAAAATTAGGAATCACCCTCAGCTTCATAAAAACCAAAGGACGCTGGGCCATTACAGTGGGGAAGGTTGCTGAGCCAGCGCGAAAAGCTGGATTCAAAAAAGGTGATCTGTTTTTGGCTATCGATAATCACCCTATTCATACTGCCGCACAGTTAAAAAATTACCTCATTGAGCATACTCAACCTTGTCAGCAGGTCGCAATTACTATTCTCCGTGGGGGAAAAACTCGGACGTTGAAAGTGATACTAGGAAGTTCCTAACACCGTCAAGCAATCCTGATACTAGATGCTATTACCAACCATTCCGGAAGTTACTGGATTCGATTCGGATCCAGAACATACTCATCCACACGATCGATAAACCACAGGCCCTCCTCGCCCTTAACCAAAGAGTATAATTCATCTTTAACAGCCGATATCATCCATGAGGATACCTGAACACGCAGAATAACTCTCGCCTCGTTGCCCCGAACTTCTTCATACATGATTTGCCCTTGCCCATACTTCATGTTTAAACCATGCAGAATAGGCTCTTGACTAACACTCCAGTCCTGACGAGGAATAACCCCACGAAAATATTATCTCGTCATACTCCAATCTCGAACCAAATTGACGGCAAAACCCGTAAGCCATAATCGTACCACTTCCCCTGGTGTCAATGGCAACGTTTGAGCGCCAAGTGATGCTGGGATCCACAAGAAAATAATGCCCGCAGTGAATGCCAACCATTTTATACTCTTTCGATTTGATGATCGCACTTTCATAAAGGATCGCTCGGTTTTGGGAACGAAATACCTGTTCTACAATACACCCTAACATCCTACACTAGTGAACGCCAGATTCCTTAAGAATGGAGAAATACATTCCCCTTCACGGCACACCCCTCCCGGTTGAACAAATTAACAGCGACAGGTAGGCTGGCCAAAAAACTTTCTGAAGATTTCTCACAAACTGATACCTAATACACTACACACGAACGACGGAGACATCCACATGACCAAAGAAGACAAGCTTATGATAATGTTTGCTCATATCCTGGCTCACAAGGAAAGCGACATCCAATATCTAAAGGCCCTGATTATGGAGAAATTGAATATCCCAATTGAGGAATTCCAACTAGAACAGAATGCCTTTTGGAAAAAGACTCAAAATTTTCGAATCTACCAAACTCTACAAACACTTCTCACCCTGCAGCAAGAAGTCGAAGCTCTACCTCAGGGCATGACATTGGACATGTACACAGATCATCTTCGATGGCCCACTGATCCTACAAACGACAAAACCTGAAAAAACACAACTCCTGCGTCCTGTTGAGGAAAGACATTGTTCCTATATCCGCTCTAACTTCCTTGACCCCATTCCCAACGAACAGTATAGTCAGGCAAAGTCTTAAGCACTGTTTTTCTCGCTCGTATTGTATCTATGAAGAACCTCGAAGGAAAAAAATTAGGGCTTCTACTCTCGACTGCCCCCACGCATCCCAATGCAGAAACCGTCGCTAGACTAAGTCAGGCTGCGCTGGAAGCTCGACTTCAGGTGTATCTGTATTTGATTGATGAAGGAGTAAAGAATCTCGAGAATCCGATCATTCGAAAACTCACGAGTGCTGGTATAAAACTGAATGTCTGCGCCTATGGCTGCCAACAGCATAATGTGTCAACAGATGGATATGGTCCT
>CAZGFV010000030.1:0-11666 GCA_964524575.1 uncultured Nitrospiraceae bacterium | reverse complement strand
ATGATTTACTCCGACCCTTTGCTTCTAATGGCATTAACATGACCAAAATTGAATCCCGTCCTTCGAAACGAAAAGCCTGGGAATATATTTTCTTCGTGGATATGGAAGGCCACATTACTGAAGATCGAATCCATCGAACCCTGGAGGAACTGAAAAGCCGCTGCTTGTTCGTCAAAATTCTGGGGTCCTACCCCATGCATACTTCATAGAGACATATAAACGTGTTTCGTGTCTCGTAAAAAACAAATTGAGATGCGAAATACGGGGTACGAAATACAAAAATGTCACTCCGCATTCACCCAAACATAGCCAAACTCGTTCCTTACTCACCGGGTAAGCCTCTAGACGAATTGGAGCGAGAGTTAGGAATTCGAGGCGCAATCAAACTAGCCTCGAATGAAAATCCGCTCGGCCCTTCTCCAAAAGCCATTGAGGTACTCGGAAAGGGGTCAGAAACATTGCATCTTTACCCTGATGGCGCAGCCCATCATTTAACCCGAGCTTTGGCCGACCAATTAAAAGTTTCTGTTAACCAAGTTGCAGTAGGTAATGGATCCGACGAAATCATCAGTTTGTTAGTCAAGGCTTTTATAGCCCCAGGCGATGAAGCCGTGATGGCCGATCACACCTTTGTGATGTATAAGCTTGCGGTGATAGGCGGACATGGCGCGTGCATAGAAGTACCATTAAAAAATTGGTGTCACGATCTACCTGCGATGGCCAAAGCTATCACTGATCAGACCAGGCTCGTGTTTATTTGCAACCCTAATAATCCCACTGGGACTATGGTGACAAAAGATGAGATAGCGGCATTCATGGCTGATGTCCCAGATCATGTTATCGTCGTCTTTGATGAAGCTTATTATGAATACGTGCGACACCCACATTATCCAGACACAGTTGAATATGTTCGAAACAATCGACTAGTTGTGGTGCTTCGCACCTTTTCGAAGATCTACGGGTTAGCAGGTTTGCGTGTTGGGTATGGCATTACCACCCCAGAAATTGTCGATTATCTTCACCGCGTCCGAAATCCTTTCAATACCAATTCGCTGGCTCAAAAAGCTGCCCTCGCCGCCTTAGGCGACGAAGAACATGTAGCCACCAGCCGGATGGTCAATGAATCGGAAATGGGCGTGGTAGAATCGAAACTTCACGAACTTGGGCTCCATTCCCTTCCCAGTCAAGCCAATTTTTTGTATTTTGATACGAACCGGGATGGACATGACGTTTTCAATCGGCTGCTGAAGGAAGGCATCATTGTGCGTCATATTGGTGGCGCCATGATTCGTGTGACTATTGGCCAGCCGGAGGAGAATGTCCGGTTTTTGAAAGGGCTCAAAAAAGCCCTCGAACCATGACCTTATTGAAACCTGTGAAATCTAACTGACATTATGATCATTGTTTTTAAACCTGAAGCTACAGAAGATGATGTTGATCGTGTCACGGATCGACTTCGAGAACTTGGGCTGAAATCGCAAATTTCCCAAGGAGAAGAGCGCACGATCATTGGGGTGATTGGTGATGAGCGTCTGCTAGACAATCAACCGCTGAGTGTATTTCCCGGAGTTGCAAGCGTTACTCCAATCATGGCGCCGTGGAAGTTGGTCAGCCGAGAATTTCAAAAGCAGAATACGGTAATTGATGTTGAGGGAATTCAAGTTGGAGGTAGTCGACTCACCATTATGGCTGGTCCATGTGCGGTTGAAAAGCTGGAGGTCACCCTTGGCATTGCCCTGGAAGTTAAGGCCGGAGGGGGCTGTATTCTTCGGGGAGGGGCGTATAAACCTCGCACATCGCCCTATTCATTCCAGGGCTTAGGCCGTGAGGGCTTAGACTTTCTTGTAGAAGCCAAAAAACAAACCGGCCTTCCTATTGTCAGCGAAATCCTCGATCCTCGCGATACTGATGTCTTTTTGGAAAAGGCTGACATTATCCAAATCGGCGCTCGCAATATGCAAAACTTCGAGTTACTCAAGGAGGTTGGAGCGTATGACAAACCAGTATTACTCAAACGCGGACTATCCGCGACGATCAAAGAATTTTTGTTGTCAGCCGAATACATCATGTCACGAGGCAACCGAAATGTGATGTTATGCGAACGAGGCATTCGGACCTTTGAAACACACTATCGAAATACGTTGGATATTTCTGCGGTTCCAGCCCTGAAGGAATTGTCTCACCTCCCGGTTATCGTAGACCCCAGCCATGCCTCAGGAAAATGGAACCTTGTAGCTCCGCTCTCAAAAGCCGCAATCGCCGCTGGCGCTGATGGGCTGTTGATCGAAGTCCATTCCAATCCGGAATGCGCTTTGTGTGATGGCGAGGAATCCATTAAACCTAGCCGCTTTAAAGAACTTATAACCGACTTGAAGAAAATTGCTGAAGCGGTGGGAAGAGAATTGTAAACCCTTCCAATTCGTCATTCGTATTTCGCTTTTTTCAATGAAATACGAGCAACCAGATACGAGAAACGCTTTCCAATGACGCTACATTTCAAAAAGGTAACCATCGTCGGCGTCGGCCTGATCGGCGGATCGTTGGGTATGATTCTCAAAAGAAATGGCCTGGCTGATCAAGTCATTGGCGTGGGACGAACCATTGAGAATTTGGAACTCGCTATCAAGTTAAACGCTATTGACCGGTATGAGAAAGATCCGGAACAAGCCATGCCCGGAACCGACTTGGTGATTTTGGCGACGCCAGTTGAAAATTATGCCTCTCATTTGAAACGGTGGGGGCCACTGCATGAAGAGGGGACCATTGTCAGTGATGTGGGCAGCGTCAAGGGTCCACTCGTTGAACAAGCGGAATCACTGATGCCCAATGGTGTGCATTTTGTGGGTGCCCATCCAATTGCCGGCAAAGAAAAATCCGGCGTTGCTGCAGCCACGATTGATCTGTACCAAAAGGCCCTATGCCTAGTGACCCCAACACCTCAAACCAACCCAGAAGCTCTCGAAAAAATCCGGACCCTCTGGGAGTCAGCCGGCTCAACCGTTCAATCGATTGATCCATTTTTGCATGATTGGATTTTAGGAGCTGTAAGCCACTTGCCCCATGTTGCAGCCTTTGCCCTTATGAACACATTAAGCGATCTACAGCAACAGACCAAAAACAATGCGGATTTGTTCAATTTCTCTGGGGGCGGACTTCGTGACACAACAAGAATCGCAGCAAGTTCTCCGGAAATGTGGCGGGACATCTTTTTATGGAACAAGGATAATGTGGTTAAAATGATTGAATCGTTTGAAGGGCACCTGAAACGGATGAAATCTCACATTCAACAGCACGACGAGGCTGGAATTGAACACGAAATCGCCAAAGCCCGTGAAGCACGACAACGAATAAAATGAATTCCCTAACCATCATACCAAAAGGTCCTCTTCGTGGGACGATTCATGTTCCCGGCGATAAGTCCATTACACACCGTGCTTTGATCTTGAGCGCACTCGCTGAAGGATCGTCGACACTTCGTGGATACTGTCGAGGGGAAGACTGTCTCAATACTTTATCCTCGTTGCAGCAGCTTGGTGTACCAATCAAAGTAGAACCAGACAAAGTCTATGTCTCGGGTAAAGGGTTATGGGGCCTCAACGAATCAGCTGAACCATTGGATTGTGGAAATTCCGGCACGGGACTTCGCTTGCTCACAGGGGTGTTAGCCGGACAGCAATTCTTTTCCGTTCTCACCGGCGATGCGTCCTTACGTAGTCGACCCATGGGACGCATTGTGAAACCACTTCAACTCATGGGTGCACACATCCAAGGGCGGAATGGGGGAGAACTAGCCCCTTTACTCGTCACAGGGTCACCTCTGAAAGGCATGGAATACGTCTCACCCGTATCTAGCGCACAAGTGAAATCGTCAGTATTGTTAGCTGGACTGTTCGCCAAAGGGGAAACGCGATTTTCCGAGCCTTAATTATCCCGAGACCATACAGAGAGAATGTTTCGATTTTTGAATATCCCCTTTGAAGTAGAGAGAAATTCGATCCATTTAACTGGCCAGCGATCTTTCAAAGCAAAAGATCTTTTTGTACCCGGTGACCTCTCCGCTGCGGCTTTTTTCATTGTAGGCGCATCCATCATGCCTGATTCAGAAGTCAGAATTCCTAATGTTGGCTTAAACCCTGCGCGGACGGGGATTTTGGATATTCTCCTTGAAATGGGGGCCAACATTCAGATTGAAAATCAACGGGAGGAATCAGGAGAACCTGTCGGAGACCTTTATGTCCGACCTGCACTACTTCGAGGCATTTCTATTTGTAGCACACAAGTCCCGATAACTATTGATGAATTTCCAATTTTCTGTGTAGCAGCTGCCATGGCCGAGGGAAAAACCACGGTGACCGGAGCCGGTGAACTGCGAGTAAAGGAAACAGATCGCATAAAAGCCATGGCCACCGAACTTAAAAAGCTAAAGGTGGAGATTGAAGAAACCCCTGATGGGTTTATTGTACAAGGTAAATCGACAATTCATGGCGGATACTGTGAAAGTCATGGTGACCACCGGGTAGCCATGGCTGTGGCCATCGCCGCTCTAGCTGCCCAGACTCCCACCCAAATCGAGAATACTGATTGTATCGAAACCTCCTTCCCCGGTTTTCATGACAAGCTATTGGAATTATTGACAAATTCCAATTGAATCCTATAATAATTAGTCTTTTAGACAAAAATCGTGGATGCGTCTGACCAAACGCAACGTTTAGTCATTACCATTGATGGCCCAGCTGGTGCGGGAAAAAGTACTGTTGCTCGCACACTTGCTGCTCGACTTGAATATAGCTATTTAGATACCGGCGCGTTGTATCGTGCGGTGGCGTGGAAGGCTCGAGCTACGGGCACGGACTACACGGATTCTGCGGCCTTAAACGAATGCTTGAAACACATGGATTTACATGTAACATTGGAGAATGAAACCACACGCACCATCGTGGATTCCCAAGATGTGACCCAATATCTCCGTGCGCCGGAAGTCACCCGAGTGGCCTCGACGATAGCGACGATTCCGGAAGTCAGATATTGGCTGCTACCCATACAAAAACAATTTGGTCAATCAGGTGGGATCGTTGCAGAAGGACGAGATATGGGAACGCGCGTGTTTCCCAACGCTGATGTGAAATTTTTTTTGAATGCCGATCTTGGTACACGAACGGCGCGACGCTACCAAGAAAGCCATCAAGCTGGGCATTCCGGAGACCAAGAAGAAATCCGTAACCAAATCCAGGATCGTGATAGACGCGACCAATTGCGAAATTTTGCGCCCCTAGTGCCAGCTGCTGATGCGGTGGTGGTTGATTCCTCTTTGATGACAATTGAAGAAGTCGTGGCCACCATGCTGAAGTTCATCTCGGCTCGCCCGTGAGTACAATTGTTTATGGTATCTTATGGATTTTGTGTCGGAGCCTGAGTCGCCTCTTCTTTCGATATCGGATGAATGGCGTTGAACATATCCCCCGAACCGGTGGGGTCTTGTTAGCCGCGAATCATGCAAGCTATGCGGACATTCCATTACTCGGATGCGGGGTAAGGCGGCGTCTTTTTTATTTGGGCCGAGCCGATTTGTTTCCCCATCCGGTGGCAAATTGGATGCTTCGGTCTTTGGGATGGATACCACTGAGACCAGAGCGGTGGGACCGGAAAGCGTTTCAGCAAGTAGTGGATCTCTTGAAGGCTGGAAATGCAGTAGTAATTTTCCCAGAAGGAACTCGAACCCCAGACGGGAACTTGCAACCAGGAAAACTGGGAATGGGAATGATCGTAGCCGAGTCTCAATGCTCGGTCATCCCAGTGTTTCTTGATGGTACCCGTCAAGTGTTGCCCATGGATGCCTCTTGGTTGCGGTTGCATCCAGTCACCGTAAGCTTTGGGGCACCTATTGATTTTAGGGAAGACATAAACAATCTAGAAGGAAAAGAACTCTACAAACATATTACTCAAAATGTTATGGACCGGATCGCTGATTTGCGTCGTGTGGGACAATCAGCGACATCGGAATTATAAACCTCGATGATCGAGCTTCCACGTCAGCCATCAGCTTGAACCATCATGACCTCCGTCGCAATTTCGCGAGTGTAGATGTAAGGACTAGCATGAGCACAATGATCAATCCGACCGAAGAATTTGATGCCAGTACTTTGGCCACACTGTATGAAGAAACCTTCAAGAATTTTGAAGAAGGCACCATCACCGAAGGACGAGTGGTAGATATCCAAAAAGATCGCGTTATAGTAGATATTGGCTATAAGTCAGAAGGCGTGATTCCCATGAATCAGTTCCTTCCAGACGAACTACCCACACTAGCGTTAGAAGACAAAATCCAAGTCTATATAGAACAACGGGAAGACTCAGACGGTAATCTCATTTTGTCGAAGGAAAAAGCAGACAAAATGAAAATCTGGGAAGAGTTGGAGGTTTCTCATATCGACGAAAAAGAAGTACAAGGAAAAGTCATCTCCCGAATTAAGGGCGGCATGATGGTAGATATTGGCGTGAAAGCTTTTCTACCAGGTTCTCAAATCGATTTAACGCCGGTTCGAGACTTAGACGGACTCGTTGGCAAAACTTTCCCCTTTAAAATCATTAAAATTAATCACCGTCGTGGCAATGTTGTAATCTCTCGCCGTGCGCTTCTGGAAGAAACTAGAGATAAAAAACGGCAAACCACGCTATCGACTTTGGTGGAAGGTCAGTCGATCGAAGGTACCGTGAAAAATATCACGGACTATGGAGCCTTCTTGGATCTTGGAGGAATTGATGGGCTCTTGCACATTACAGATATTTCCTGGGGTCGTGTCGGGCATCCTTCGGATATGTTTTCAGTCGGCGAGCGGTTAGAAGTTCTTGTGCTCAAATATGACAAGGATTCTGGGAGAATTTCATTGGGGCTCAAGCAAAAAACCATAGATCCTTGGATGGAAATTGCTTCCAAATACCCAGAAGGCTCTCGGATAAGCGGCAAGGTTGTCAGCTTGACCGACTACGGGGCATTCGTGGAATTGGAACCCGGAGTCGAAGGCTTGGTTCATGTATCGGAAATGTCCTGGACTCATGAAGTCCGTCATCCGTCACGCGTGGTGGCAATCGGGGACTCAATCGACGCGCAGGTTCTTCATGTTGATCAACAAGGACGAAAGATTTCTCTCGGGATGAAACAAACCGCACCAAATCCATGGGATATTATTCAATCCCGGTACCCTGTTGGCACTCGCATTGAGGGCAAAGTCAAAAGCGTCACGGACTTTGGAGCCTTTGTGGGATTAGACGAGGGAATTGATGGGCTCATTCACATTTCGGATATGTCCTGGACTAAACATATCAAACATCCTTCTGAATTGTTTAAAAAGGCTCAGCGCGTTGAAGCCGTGATCTTGCGTATTGATAGGGAAAAAGAACGGTTGTCGCTTGGCTATAAACAATTAGCCGCGGATCCTTGGGAAACAGATATTCCTTCCCGCTATCAAGTAGGGAACTCAACATCTGGGACCATTGTAAAAGTCACTGATTTTGGCGTCTTCGTTGAGTTGGAAGGAGACGTGGAAGGACTTATTCACATTAGTGAAACCGGCCAAGATAGCCAGGAGAAATTGGAAGAGATTTTCAAAGTTGGAAAACCTATCACCTCGAAAGTCGTGAAAGTCGATTGCGAAGAACGAAAAATTGCCTTAAGCGTTCGTGAATATTCACAAGAGACTGACTCCAACGAATTGGAAAAATTTAGTAGTTCGCAAGGTGACATCGATCAGAGCATTGGCCGAGTTGCTCAGAACGAAGAAGCCGCTGCCGATCAAGAGTAACGGGACCTCTTGATGGAGGGAGTTATGGCCGAAGAACGTAGACATAGTGAAAAACCCTCTCGCTGGCGTCGCATTTTTTGGATGCTGGCTGGGGCTCTGATGTTAACAATGGTCGGGAAGGCATTAGTCCCAAACCTGGCTGTTGTGGGTCAGGAGCGCATTGCGGTAATCAGGATTGAAGGCCCCATTCTTGACTCCTACACCACCGTAGGGGAACTCCAAAAATTTGGAGAAGACCCTCTGGTCAAGGCCATTGTGCTTCGCATTGATAGCCCTGGCGGCGGGGTCGCGTCTTCACAAGAAATTTACAATGCAGTCAAGCGCGTTCGGAAGGATAATCAGAAAACCATTGTGACTTCGATGGGAACAGTCGCGGCATCAGGCGGGTATTATATTGCAGTGGCTTCGGATCGAATCTTGGCCAATCCTGGAACCTTGACCGGAAGCATAGGGGTAATCATGCAACTGGCCAACTTCGAAGACCTTATGGAAAAGATTGGAGTCCGCAACACCGTAATTAAAAGCGGGCGCTATAAAGATGTCGGGTCACCATTTCGGACGATGACGGATGAAGAACGGCACTATCTTCAATCTGTCATGGACGATGCACATCGGCAATTCATCGAAGCCGTGGCGGATGGCCGATCCTTGGATATCGCAGATGTTGAAGCGCTGGCTGATGGTCGAATTTTTACTGGCCAACAAGCGAAAGATGCGCTGTTAGTGGATGAGCTTGGGGATCTCCAACAGGCCATCACGCTAGCTGCAGATATGAGTGGCATGAAAGAACATCCTCCAATTGTGGAATCTCAAAAGCCATTTTCGCTTCGAGAATTTCTGGGCAACCGATGGGGAGCCACCCCGGCCCTCCCCATTCAAACTGGGCTTAATCTCATGTATTTCATGGCCCTGTAGCGATAAATGAGGAGAACCTGTTTATCCCAAATTGTTCTATCCCACTTCCCGTGCACCACACTACCCATAATCATGATAGATCAAGGAGAGGGAAATGACCAAAGCACATTTGATTGAAAAAGTCGCAGAAAAGGCCACCAGATTAAACCGGCGAGATGCCGAAAAAGTCGTGAACTGTATCTTCGATTCGATCCGAGATTCTTTGAAACGAGGTGAAAAAACTGAAATTCGTGGATTCGGAAGTTTTCGATTACGCCTCCGCTTGACCAAGGATGGCCGAAACCCGAAAACGGGGGAGACAGTCTCGGTCCCAGAAAAACGAATGCCGTTTTTTAAAGCGGGAAAAGAAATTAAAGAATTGCTGAATAGTAATGAATAAAGGATGCACCCCATGAGTTCCTCAAAGCCTGAAACCACCTCCTCTGCACCGGCCTGGGATCCTGATGCGCTGGAACGCTTGGAGCGAGCCCCTATCTTTTTACGCGGGATGGTCAAACGCTTGGCGGAAAAAAAGGCTGGGGAGCTAGGACGAGAGCAGATCACTGGTGAACTGTTGGATCAATTCAAAAAGCAAATGATGGGGGGAATGGGTGGCAAGGCGGGCATGGAGGAAGCTGCTGAACAAATAGCCAAAGGCCAATTACCCTGGACCGCTGAAGCCAAGAAACGATTGGAGACCGTCCCCGAATTCATGCGCACCATGACCCAGCAAATTGCCGAAGAAGTAGCTCGTGAAGGCGGCCATATGGAAGTTAATGTGGAGTTATTTGAAAAAGTTGAGTCCCTGGGGGAACGTACGGAGGAAAACCTGACGCCCCTCGAGTGGACCGAGGGCGCTCAGGTCATGTTGCGTGAAAAAATTAAAGACTCTCCTCCCATTGCGCTGGAATTTGTGACTGACATGCTCAAGCATGATGCTGAAGATTTGGCCCGAAAGTCTGGGAAAACCCTCATTGATGAACAAGCACTTGTGGCAATTTGGGAAACCCCGCAGGAACGCGTAACCTGGACGGATGAAGCATGGAAACGTTTAAATACTTCTCCGGACTTTGTTCGCAGTGGTATTCGAAAGGCTGCTGAGCGACGCGCGAGAAAGTTGGGGATCAAGGAAATAGACTCCGAGCATCTCACAATATTTCGGAACGAAGCCATGATGAAAGCCGTCAAACGTATACGCGCTTTTGGTTACAAGGAACTCACGTTCGACGCCTTTGACGATGCTCTACACAAAGTCAAACGGCTTAAGGGGAACAATCAAGCCGAAAAACGTCTTTCTGAAATTCGGGAATTCATGAATAACGAAAAACCGGAAGTCGGGGTGCTAGGTGAAGAATTGATGGATCGGTTCCGGAAATATCTGAAGGGAGAGGGAAAACTTTAAAAATCGTCGCTCCTATATGGTATTTCGTATCTCGTTAAAACCAAACCACCCTTAGTTTCTAGCTCTTGCGGCTTCGCGAGCCATTTCATCTACAATCTCGTTAAACATCTCACCGGAATGAGCTAAGACTTTTTCCCACCGAAGGTCCATTCCATAGGCCTTGACTGCTTTCACGTAAGTCCTGGTATATAGAGTTTTTGCTTCCCAAGCTCCGATTACCCATTCTTGCAACCCTTGATAATCGAAATAAATTGTCGCACTGTTAATACCCTCTGCATCACACCAAGCCAGAGCTTTTAAAACGGCCTGAATTTCTCCGGCGACATTACGGTGCTGTAAAGCCTCAAGGGGTATATCATTCCCGTTGGCACGATGAAGTTCTTGGTTTTCTTTCCGAATGAGGTAGGCCCAACCTAATTGCATGTCGTCACCACCACCATTATGGATACAAGATCCATCTACCCAAATTTCCACGGCCTTGGATGACGAGTTGCGAGAGAGAGGTTTCTCATTATTTGACTCAAGATCATCTACAACATTGTCTAAAAATATCTGGGCCTCTTCTCTGGTTTTAAAGGACTTATACACTGCTCCAGGATGCCCTTTGACCTGGGCTGCACACAACTCCCATGTGGAATAAATTCCTGGCGTACGTCCGACTCGGACCGCGTAAAATTTCATGAACTCTACTTCTCTCCCTTGAGTCGTTTGAGACGTTCTTCTACTAACAACCTTCGACGCTCTTCCTCAGGAATGCCTTCGACCAAGGCCAAATACGTTTCATATTCTTCTATGGCCCGCCTCACATTCACTACTTCTAAAGCTTCAGCCAGATTAAACCGGGCTCGCGCGTAGTTGGGTCGCAACACAATGGCTTGCTCAAATAGTTGAACGGCTTTAGCCTGTTTTTTCTGTTGGACAAACACGCTGCCAAGGTTGTTGATCACTTCGGGCACGTTGGGTCTTATCTCTAGAGCCCTTTCCAATTGCACTTGAGCATCTTTGACTTGCCCTGTTTCCCGAAGGGCCAGCCCAAAACGATGATGTGACTCTGCCAATCGCACCTCATCTGTAAATCCATATTCAATCGCTCGGCGATAAGCGTCAACTGCCATGTCCGGTTGACGTTTCCCACATGAAGAAAACATTGCCGCTTCTCCCCGAGCAAATTGTTGAAGTGCGAGAAAATGTCTATCTTTACTGGGCTCAACATCTTTCTTCTTCCCAGCCTTTTTCGTAAGAACGAGACCAGGAAGATAGGTTTCCTGATAACTGGATAATAATTGCTCGTACGGATCAAGGGACAGAGAGGCCACTAGTAACTGCGGATACTCCTCGTCCTCAAGAACAAGGTATTGAATTGTACTTGTCTTATCACCCGTTCTATAGAGCATAGCAGATTTGGCTTTTGTGGCTTCAAGAAGTTGGGTAGGATCAAGGAAAAAAGCAGACGACGGCGGCAATTCTGACAGGGTTTGGCGCAAAATCGGAAACGACTTGAGGCTTAATCCGGGAACATATCGAAAGATCGCTCCAACCAAAATGTCATCATTATTAAAAAAATAGAAGCG
>CAZGFV010000029.1:6682-11709 GCA_964524575.1 uncultured Nitrospiraceae bacterium | reverse complement strand
GCTGAGACCATTAAAAAGAAACTCACTGAAGCGGGTGCGACGGTAGAAGTCAAATAGGATAGATAGGGAACAAGAGATTTCCTACTTGCTCAAGAAGAGAGCTATCTGCCCTGTATTGATCCTCAAGGAGCTGACTATGCCGCAACAAATTTTGCCGGGAATTATCAAGCGACAGGATTTTGCGAAAATTCCTTCGACCATTGAGATTCCAGATCTTGTCGAAGTGCAAAAACGATCATACGAAGATTTTTTGCAAAAAGATGCTGACTCTGGGCGTCGTGCTGAAAAAGGTTTGCAAGCGGCACTTATGAGTGTGTTTCCGATTGCAGATTATAATAATACCGCCCTTCTCGAATTTACCAGCTATTCCCTCGGGACACCAAAGTACGACGTCCGCGAATGTTTGGAGCAAGGTATGACCTTTGCCGCGCCATTGAAACTTCGCATTCGTCTCGTGGTGTTTGATGGTCAGGATAAAAGCGTCAAAGGCAAGGTGCTCGATGTTCGTGAGCAAGAGGTATATGTCGGTGACCTCCCACTGATGACAGATCGTGGAACCTTTATTATCAATGGGACGGAACGAGTAGTTGTTAGTCAGTTGCATCGCTCACCGGGGGCTTCGTTCAGTCATGATAAAGGCCGCACTCATTCCAGCGGGAAGGTTCTTTTCTCTGCTCGAATCATTCCCTATAGAGGTTCATGGCTAGATTTCGAGTTTGATGCTCGAGATATTTTGTATGTTCGAATCGATCGGCGACGAAAGATGCCGGCCACCATTTTATTGAAAGCCTTTGGTCTTTCCACAGATGACCTGTTGAAGATGTACTATCCTATCGAAGAAATTCGGATCGTCAATGGGCAGTTCATGCGCAAGTTGGATCCCGAACTACACACGGGACTCCGTTCTTCTGTTGACCTATTTGAAAGGGGTTCAAAAGATCCCATTGTTCGGGAAGGGAACCGTTTGTCCAAGGGGGTTATGGCAAAACTTAAAGCCGCTGGCATCAAGGAAGTACCGGTAAAGCCAGATGAACTCGTTGGGCGTGCGGTGTTAACGGAATTAGTTGATTCCAAAAGCGGGGAAAAGATTCTAGAAAAAAACCAACGCTTGGCTCTTCCAGCCGCCGAGAAAATTCTTAAAGGTGGAATAGCCAGTTTTAAAATTATTTATCTGGATAGCACGGCAACGACACCGGTGATTTTAGATACCTTCGATGTCGAACGAACTACTTCGAAAGAAGAAGCCTGGGTTGAGATTTACAAGCGTCTTCGGCCTGGGGAGATGCCCTCAATTGATTCAGCGAAGCTGCTTTTTGAAAATCTTTTCTTGAATTCAAGGCGATATGATTTATCTCCCGTCGGTCGTTTAAAAATGAATAGCCGATTTGCCCTAGGCCACTCGCTCGAGCAGCGTGTATTGACGGCTCAGGATGTTATCGAGGTGGTGCGTTGTCTTGTTGAGTTGAAGATGGGCAAGGGGGATGTGGATGACATAGATCATCTGGGAAATCGACGTGTTAGGTCGGTTGGGGAGTTGTTGGAAAATCAAATCCGGTTGGGACTTGCCCGAATGGAGCGGAGTATCAAGGAGCGCATGAATCTTCTGGATATGGAAACAGTACTTCCCCATGATTTAATTAATGCCAAACCGATTGTGGCGGCCATCAAAGAGTTTTTCGCTGGTAGTCAGTTATCACAATTCATGGATCAAACTAACCCTTTGGCCGAAATTACCCATAAACGAAGGTTGTCTGCGTTGGGGCCCGGAGGTCTGACGCGGGAGCGTGCTGGGTTCGAGGTTCGTGACGTTCATCCTTCGCATTACAGTCGGATTTGTCCGATTGAAACCCCTGAAGGTCCAAACATTGGCTTGATTACCTCATTAGCCACTTATGCTCGCATAAATGAATTTGGATTTATCGAAGCCCCTTTTCGAAAAGTCCGAAAAGGTCGTGCGGTAAATGAAGTTGAATTTCTCTCTCCGCTGGAGGGAGAGAAGTTTGTTATTGCTCAAGCATATTCTGCTATTGATGATAGTGGAAAATTATTATCAGAAGCGGTAACAGCCAGGTCCGAAGGCGAATTTGTTACTTCCGATCCGGGTAAAGTTGATTATGTCGACGTGTCGCCCAAGCAGGTGGTTAGTGTAGCTACGGCGTTAATTCCGTTTCTTGAACATGATGATGCCAATCGTGCGTTGATGGGATCCAATATGCAGCGGCAGGCTGTTCCTTTAATTCAAAGTGAAGCTCCGCTTGTAGGAACAGGGATGGAGGCTGTGGTTGCGCGCGATTCTGGATATGTTGAGCAGGCCAAACGGGAAGGGGTAGTCGAAAGTGTCGATGCCAGAAGGATCGTTGTGAGGACAGAGCTAGGCAAGAGCGACGATGGAAAGCGGAAGAGTGGACGTATTTTAGATACCTACGATTTGGTCAAATTTCAACGAACGAATCAGAATACTTGTGTTACGCAAACTCCCGTGGTTCGGGTCGGGCAACCAGTCAGAAAAGGACAGGTGTTAGCAGACGGTCCGTCAATTGATTGTGGAGAATTAGCCCTTGGTAAGAATATTTTGGTTGGATTCATGCCATGGGGTGGTTACAATTTTGAAGATGCGATTCTCTTGAGTGAGAAACTTGTGCGGGATGATACATTTACTTCGATTCATATTGAAGAATTTGAAGTCGAGGCGCGTGATACGAAATTGGGAAAAGAAGAAATTACAAGAGATATTCCAAATCTTGGTGAAGAGGCATTACGGAATCTCGATGAGAGCGGTATCGTGCGGATTGGAGCCGAAGTAAAACCAGGCGATATCTTGGTTGGCAAAGTGACACCAAAGGGCGAGACGCAACTCACTCCGGAAGAGAAGTTGTTGCGAGCAATTTTTGGAGAGAAGGCTGGCGACGTAAAAGATACCTCGCTTCAAGTTCCTCCTGGCATTGAGGGTATCGTAGTTGATGTCAAAATCTTTTCTCGAAAAGGCATTGATAAGGATGAACGATCGAAGAATATCGAGTCCCAAGATCGAGTTAAGATCGAACGCAACTACCAAGATGAGCTTCGTATAATCGAGGAAGAGCGTAATAAGCGCATTCGAAAGCTTTTGCTGGGTCAAGTTGTAGGCAGGGATCTCATGGATCATGACAGTGGAGAAGTCATTTTAAAGAAAAAAGGGAAAATCACTGCTGATGTTTTGCGAAAGCTTTCAGACGATGATGTGCGTCGAGTGACTCTCAGTGATTTAGAAGAACAGAAAAAACTGGAAGATATTGAGCGAGCTGCAAAGGGTCAAATAGAAATCCTTCAGACCTACTATGATGAAAAGGTGGGTCGACTTCGCCGTGGTGATGAATTGCCACCGGGAGTAATTAAGTTGGTCAAAGTGTATTTAGCGATTAAACGTAAGATCTCTGTTGGAGACAAAATGGCTGGGCGTCATGGCAATAAAGGGGTTGTTTCTCGCATTCTTCCAGAAGAAGATATGCCGTATTTGCCAGATGGAACGCCACTAGAAATTGTGCTGAATCCACTGGGGGTGCCTTCGCGCATGAATGTCGGTCAAATTTTAGAAACCCATCTTGGGTGGGCGGCCAAGGCCTTAGGTATTCATGTGGCGACTCCGGTGTTTGATGGAGCCTCGGAGTCGGAAATTAAAGACCTCCTAAAAAAAGCAAGTTTGCCTCAAAATGGGCAATCCGTCGTGTATGACGGCCGTACTGGGGAATCGTTCAAGAGTTCGGTGACTGTTGGATATGTTTATATGATGAAGTTGCATCACTTGGTTGATGATAAAATTCACGCTCGGTCCATAGGGCCTTACTCTTTAGTCACGCAACAACCACTAGGTGGGAAAGCTCAGTTTGGTGGCCAGCGGTTGGGGGAGATGGAGGTCTGGGCGTTACAAGCCTATGGTGCCGCTTCGACATTGCAGGAGTTTTTAACCGTAAAGTCCGACGATGTGCCTGGGCGGTCGCGTATGTATGAAGCGATTGTCAAGGGTGAAAACTTTCTGGAGCCGGGATTGCCGGAGTCCTTTAATGTGTTAGTTAAGGAACTTCAAAGTCTGGGTCTCGATGTCGAGTTAATGAAATCCACAGAATAATTTCACATCAGAAACTTTTATCACAGGTGTTTAACTAGGAGGTAGAACCTTGGAAAGCGTTTATGCGCTGTTTGAAAAGCCACGCGATGCCGTGTCCTTTGATGCGATGCGTATTCGAATTGCTTCACCAGAAAAGATTCGCTCGTGGTCCTATGGGGAAGTAAAGAAACCCGAGACGATTAATTATAGATCCTTTAAACCGGAAAAGGATGGGTTGTTCTGCGCCAAAATTTTTGGTCCGACAAAGGATTGGGAATGCAATTGAGGAAAGTATAAGCGGATGAAGCACCGCGGTATTGTCTGTGACAGATGCAGCGTGGAAGTCATCCAGTCAAAAGTTCGTCGCGAGCGGATGGGCCATATTGAACTTGCGGCTTCGGTTGCTCATATTTGGTTTTTGAAAGGTGTGCCGAGTCGGATTGGGATTTTGTTGGATATGAGTCTCAAGCAGCTAGAAAAAATTCTTTATTTTGAAGCCTATGTGGTTATCGATCCAGGAGATACCTCGCTCAAAGAAAAGGAACTCCTGACTGAAGAAAAGTATCGAGAATATTTTGACCAATATGGATCCCAAGGCTTTCGAGTTGGTATTGGGGCAGAAGCTATTCGTGAGTTGTTGCGAAAAGTCGATATTGAAACCTTGTGGAATGAGCGTCATGAAAAGGTGAAAACCACGACCTCCGTGGCCCTCACGAAAAAACTTACCAAGCGGTTAAAAGTGATTGAGGCGTTCCATAAGTCAGGGAATAAGCCGGAATGGATGATTATGGACGATATCCCCGTTCTGCCCCCAGAACTTCGTCCGCTTGTTCCTTTGGATGGTGGGCGTTTCGCAACCTCGGATCTGAATGATCTTTACCGTCGAGTGATCAACAGGAATAATCGGTTGAAGCGATTGGGTGAGTTGAAAGCACCAGGTGTC
>CAZGFV010000029.1:5697-6672 GCA_964524575.1 uncultured Nitrospiraceae bacterium | reverse complement strand
ATTCGCAATGAACTGCGAATGTTGCAAGAAGCAGTGGAGGCCCTATTTGATAACGGCCGGCGTGGGCGAACTATTCGTGGGGCCAATAAACGCCCCCTTAAATCCCTCAGCGATATGTTGAAAGGTAAGCAGGGGCGGTTTCGTCAAAATCTTTTGGGAAAACGTGTTGATTATTCTGGTCGGTCGGTTATCGTGGTGGGGCCGGAACTTAGGTTAAACCAATGCGGGCTACCCAAGAAGATGGCATTGGAACTTTTCAAACCGTTTATCTTTCATAAGTTAGAAGAGCGTGGCGCTGCTACTACCATTAAGAGTGCTAAAAGGTTAGTCGAAAAAGAGCGACCTGAAGTGTGGGATGTTTTAGATGAAGTTATTCGCGAGCATCCAGTGATTCTTAATCGAGCCCCCACGCTTCACCGCCTGGGTATGCAGGCTTTTGATCCTGTGTTGGTGGAGGGAAAAGCGATTCGTTTACACCCGTTGGTGTGCGCAGCCTTTAACGCTGATTTTGATGGCGATCAAATGGCTGTACATGTGCCGTTGTCAGTGGAAGCACAAATTGAAGCACGGGTATTGATGATGTCGATCAATAATGTGTTGTCGCCGGCCAATGGTCGACCTTTAGCCATTCCCTCACAAGACATGGTATTGGGCTGTTATTGGTTGACTCAGGAAAGGGAAGGAGCCAAAGGCGAAGGGAAGATTTTATATTCTCCAGAAGAAGTGCGGATTGCCTATGATGCCGGTGAGTTGGATGAGCAGGCCAGGGTAAAAGTACGGATCAATGATGAACTTGTCGAAACCACCGTGGGCCGGGTTCTTTTCGCAGAGATATTGCCCTCTTCCATTAAATTCTTGCATGTGAATCAAGTCATGACCAAAAAGGTTATGACCAAACTGATTGATGCGGTGTATCGAGAAGCCGGTTTACGCCAAACGGTTGTGATGCTGGATAAACTGAAGGAACTCGGATTT
>CAZGFV010000029.1:0-5687 GCA_964524575.1 uncultured Nitrospiraceae bacterium | reverse complement strand
GCCGGTGTCTCGATTTGTATTGACAATATGCACATTCCCACGAAGAAAGAGATCTTGATTAATGAAGCAAAAAAAGAAGTTGGAGAAGTTGAGCGGCAGTACAATGAGGGGCTCATTACTAATGGGGAGCGATACAACAAAGTGATCGATATCTGGGCGCACGTGAGCGAACAGGTTGCCAATGAAATGATGAGCGAAATTCGTGCTGGTGGGGGGCAAGGTCCTGAAAATACCTTGAATCCAATTTTCATGATGGCGGATTCTGGTGCTCGAGGTAGTTCCCAGCAAATTCGTCAGCTTGGGGGAATGAGAGGCTTGATGGCTAAGCCGTCCGGCGAAATTATTGAGACCCCGATCACTGCGAACTTCCGTGAGGGATTGACGGTGTTGCAATACTTTATTTCGACCCACGGGGCGCGAAAAGGGCTGGCTGATACTGCGTTAAAGACGGCAAATTCTGGATATTTGACTCGTCGCCTCGTTGATATTTCCCAGGACGTTATTGTGACTGAGGATGATTGTCAAACCACTGATGGAATTGATGTCTCTTCCTTAGTTGAAGGTGGCGAAATTATTGAGCCTTTAGATGAACGTATCTTAGGCAGACTGGCAGCGGGTGATATTCTAGATCCAGTTACGAACGAAGTGGTGGTCAAGGCTAATCAAGAGCTCGATGAGTTTCAGGTCAAGACTGTAGTGGAAGCTGGAATTGACCACGTAAAAATCCGATCCGTATTGACCTGTCAAGCTCGTTGGGGGGTGTGTGTCAGTTGTTATGGGCGCGACTTGGCGCGTGGGCGGTTAGTTGAAAAGGGCGAACCTGTTGGTGTCATTGCTGCGCAATCCATTGGTGAGCCAGGGACCCAGTTAACCATGAGAACCTTCCACATTGGCGGTACTGCGAGTAAGGTTGTAGAGCAAAGTATTCTTGAATCGCGTCATGATGGGGTAATGAAATATCTCTGTTTTGATGCCAAGAAAAATACAGATTTTCATAATAAGCACATGGCTGTGAAAAACAAGTACGGCGAGTGGGTGGTCATGAACCGCAACGCCAAAATTGCAGTATACGATGATTCCGGTCGTGAGCGGGAAAAGTATCCTGTTGTGTATGGTGCAAAAATAAAGGTGAAAGATGGCGATCGTGTTACCGTTGGCCAAAAGCTTGTTGAATGGGATCCCTATTCGCTTACAATTTTAACTGAAGTCGGCGGAAAGATCGCCTATGGTGATATTACTGAAGGGGTCACAATGAAAGAAGAGGTGGATGAAATTACTGGTTTGTCTAGAAAAGTGGTAATTGAGCAAGCTGGAACAACCCTTCGTCCTCGGATTTCCATCAAAGATGATTCCGGAAAGACGGCTAAATTACCTTCTGTGGGTTCGCAGGCTCGCTATCTTCTTCCAGTTGGCGCCCATATTTTTGTTGAAAAGGGGGTCATCGTTCATGCTGGCGATGTGTTGGCGAAAATCCCAAGGGAAACCACGAAGACTAAGGATATCACTGGCGGTCTGCCGCGTGTTGCCGAGTTGTTCGAAGCCAGAAAGCCAAAGGAACAAGCGGTTATTAGCGAAATCGATGGTGAAGTATCGTTTGGTGGATTCGTCAAGGGGCTACGAAAGGTCACCGTTGATAACAAGATGGGGGATATTAAGGAGTACTTTATTCCTCGCGGGAAGCATGTGAATGTGCATGAAGGTGATTGGGTGCGTGCAGGAGAGCCGTTAATGGATGGTTCTGCCAATCCACACGACATCCTGAGCGTCTTAGGTCCAAGAGAATTGCAACGTTATCTTGTGAATCAGGTCCAAGAAGTCTATCGGTTGCAGGGCGTATCGATTAACGACAAGCACATCGAGATTATTGCGCGTCAGATGCTCAAAAAAATCAGAATTGAAGATCCTGGTGATACGAGTTTTCTGCCTGGTGCCCAGGTAGGGAGGTTTGCTTTTACGGATGAAAATCAAAGAATCTTGGCCGAAGGTGGTCAGCCTGCAATTGGGAAGCCTGTGTTGTTGGGTATTACCAAAGCTTCACTGAGTACGGATAGCTTCATATCTGGTGCCTCTTTCCAAGAGACAACAAGGGTGTTAACCGAAGCGGCAATCAATGGACGGGTCGATGATCTTCGTGGTTTAAAAGAAAACGTGATTGTAGGACGATTGATTCCGGCAGGAACCGGGTACTCGGATTATCGAGAGACCTTTGTCCCTAAGCCGGTTGAGGATCTTATTGAATCTGAATCAGGAAATGAGGGTCAGCCTACTCCCGCGGAAGGTGGGAAAGAGTTGCAAGTTCAAACAACATAGTTTTCTGTGAATTGCACTTGATGTCCCTTGACACCTTAATGACGTGTTAATTAGAATCCGTCGGTTGTCCGCCGTCTTTGTTTCAAGCGGAGAGTTCTATATTTAGTTGTTAAAAGTGAGGCACTTATGCCGACAGTGAATCAGTTAGTGAGAAAAGGGCGCAAGCCCCAAAAATTTAAAAGTAAGAGTCCGGCGCTTAATCGTTGTCCTCAGAGGCGTGGTGTATGTTTACGCGTGTACACTACTACACCCAAAAAGCCGAATTCTGCATTGAGGAAAGTGGCCAGGGTTCGATTAACCACTGGTGTTGAGGTGACAACTTATATTCCTGGAATGGGTCATAATCTGCAGGAGCATTCAATCGTGTTGGTTCGCGGAGGGCGTGTCAAAGATTTGCCTGGCGTTCGATATCATTTGGTTCGTGGGGCCCTTGATGCGGTTGGCGTGAATGACAGAAAGAAGGGCCGTTCTAAGTATGGCGCCAAGAAACCGAAGTAATTTTTAATTGCTTAGGGTGAAATTAGTTTGTTGGGTATTAGGTGAAGGAGAGCGTTAGTAGGTATGGCAAGAGGACAGGGTGCAGTACATAGAACGTCTTTCCCGGATTCTAGATTCCGTGACCCACTGGTAGGAAAATTTATTAACATTCTTATGACTCGTGGAAAAAAGAGTACGGCTCAAGCTGTGTGCTATGGAGCCTTTGATGTGATCCAGTCCAAAACTGGAGGTGATCCGCTGAAGGTGTTTCATGCAGCCATTGGCAATGTGAAGCCGATGGTCGAGGTGAAATCCCGCCGTGTTGGTGGCGCCTCGTATCAGGTGCCAGTCGAAATTCGGTCTGTTCGTCAGGTCGCCTTAGCGTTTCGATGGATTAAGCAAAGTGCCAGCTCTCGATCTGGTCGAAGTATGCAAGAAAAGCTTGCTGCTGAACTTATGGATGCAGCGAATAGCGCTGGAGCTGCGGTGAAGAAACGTGACGAAACGCATCGGATGGCTGAAGCGAATCGTGCATTTGCTCATTACCGTTGGTAAATAGTGGGATGGTGCTGTAGTTTGGTCCACCCTGTTATGCCTTAACGCTTCTTTGGATTGTTTGGAAAGAATTGTTAGGGAGAGGGTGCCGCTGCAGTATTGCTGTCTTTTGGGGAAGAGGTAAGAAATTGGGTAGAGAATATCCATTAGATCGTACTCGTAATATTGGTATTATGGCGCACATTGATGCCGGTAAAACGACGACTACCGAACGCATCTTGTTCTACACCGGTGTGTCTCACCGGATAGGTGAAGTGCATGAAGGCGCAGCTCAGATGGACTGGATGGAGCAAGAGCGTGAGCGCGGGATTACAATTACCTCTGCTGCGACCACATGTTTTTGGAAAGATCATCGGATTAATATTATTGATACTCCTGGGCATGTGGACTTCACAGTTGAGGTAGAACGTTCTCTTCGTGTGCTGGACGGCGCGGTTGCTGTATTTGATTCAGTCCAGGGAGTTGAACCCCAATCAGAAACCGTATGGCGACAAGCAGATAAATATCAAGTTCCCCGTATTGCTTTTCTCAATAAAATGGATCGGATGGGTGCTGATTTTTTTAACAGCATTCAGACCATTACTGATCGTCTTGGGGCTAACCCTATTCCCTTACAATTGCCAATTGGTAAAGAGGCTGACTTCCGAGGGGTGGTGGACTTGATTTCGATGAAAGCCATTGTTTGGGATGATGAGACCTTAGGTGCCAGTTTTGCTGTTGAAGCTATTCCTAGTGACCTCCAGGCAATGGCAAAAGAATATCGGGAAAAAATGCTTGAGGCCGTGGCTGAGTTTGATGAGGTTTTACTTGAGCGGTACCTTACTGGAGAGTCCTTGAAAGAAGAGGAAATTAAGCGTGCGATTCGGAGGGGGACTAATCAAATGAAGATTACTCCCGTGTTCTGCGGGACTGCTTTTAAAAATAAGGGGGTGCAAACCTTATTGGATGCCGTGATGGATTTTTTGCCTTCTCCTTTGGATGTGCCAGAAATTGAGGGTGTGAATCCTGATTCCAAGGAAGTCATGCATCGAAAGGCTAGTGATGATGAGCCCTTTGCGGCTTTAGCTTTTAAAATAATGACTGATCCTTTTGCTGGACAACTGACCTATTTTCGTGTGTATTCCGGCATGTTGGAAACGGGTTCTTACGTGTATAACGTGACGCAAGGAAAGCGTGAGCGCATTGGTCGTCTGTTGAAAATGCATGCAAATAAACGGGAAGATATTGATGTGGTGTATTCTGGTGATATTGCTGCTGCTGTGGGGATGAAGGGGGCAAGAACTGGTGATACCCTCGCCGACGAGAAAAATCAAATCCTATTAGAAGTTATTAAATTCCCCGAGCCTGTTATTGCTATGGCTGTAGAACCGAAAACCAAGCAGGATTTAGAAAAGCTTGGTTTTTCTTTGGAGAAATTGTCACAAGAAGATCCATCCTTTCATGTCCGTAGTGACGATGAGACGGGTCAGACTATTATTTCCGGAATGGGTGAACTTCATTTGGAAATTATTGTCGATCGTTTGGTGCGTGAGTTTAAGGTCCAGGCCAATGTTGGAAAGCCTGAGGTGGCGTATCGGGAGACCATACGGCGGAAGGGGCAGGCAGAGGGCAAATATGTTAAGCAATCTGGGGGCCGTGGGCAGTACGGGCATGTGGTATTAAACGTTGAGCCGTCAGACCCAGGCAAGGGTTTTGAGTTTGTTAATAAAATTGTTGGCGGGATTATACCGAGAGAATATATACCTGCGGTAGATAAGGGCGTGAAAGAGCGTATGGAAGCTGGTGTTTTAGCTGGGTATCCCGTGCGTGATGTTAAAGTGACATTGTTTGATGGTTCTTTTCATGAAGTGGACTCCAATGAAATGGCCTTTAAAATTGCCGGATCTATGGCATTTGAGGGCGCGTGCAAAAAGGCTGATCCTCAAATGCTGGAGCCTGTTATGAAAGTGGAAGTGTTGGTGCCCCAAGAGTTTATGGGGGATGTGATTGGTGACCTAAATTCTCGAAGAGGCAAGGTTCGGGGAATGCAGACGCGTGGTGGATCACAAGCTGTTGATGCAGCCGTGCCATTGAATGAGATGTTTGGCTACTCAACGGGGCTTCGATCAAAAACCCAAGGCCGAGCCACGTATTCCATGGAGTTTGAGCAATATGAAATTGTCCCCAAGCAAATTTCTGATGGGATTATTGGAAAGCAGCGGGGAGAGTGATTCATCAATTAAGAGGAATTGATACATTTATAGGTAGAGCGCTCTTTTGCTAGTGCGGCCTAAAAAGGGTTGCATTCGAAGAGGGAGGGGCAGATGGCGAAGTCAAAATTTAATCGGAAGAAGCCGCATTTGAAT
>CAZGFV010000028.1:4197-11781 GCA_964524575.1 uncultured Nitrospiraceae bacterium | reverse complement strand
CCGACGTTACAACAGTGTTTCAGAAGCCGATCTGCTACAGGCAGCTTCCAAAATTAACACCTATTTAACACCTACCGATTCTCCCCAATCCCTCACTGCTCTAAGCCATTGAAAAAGTGGTGGCGGTGGAGGGTTTTGATCCCCCGGCCCGCGGCTTATGAGTCCGCTGCTCTACCACCTGAGCTACACCGCCAACCAAAATGATTGCAGTAACTTACGCCTTCGTTTCCCTTGGCTCCCTTCCTGGTTGTGGTAGAACGAGAGTAGAATGATCGAGGAGGGATCTACTAAAGGTTCGCACAAATTACCCTGAACGTTTGTCGTCTATCTCCCCAATAAAGGCATTGAGGACCCCTTGTGCTTGTTCACCCAGTTCCAGTTCTTTTGCTTCTTGTTCAGGTGCGGGGAGTGCTTCACCTTTGGCTTGTGGGGTGATGATTTTCAGGAGGTTATCTTCAAGCTCTTCAATCGTAGGATCAATATCCGACTGAATAGCGGACAAGCGCTGTAGAGCAAATATAGCCCGTGCATGATCGTTCCATGGCCCGCTATGTTCAGTGTCATGCCTTCGAGTAATAAGTTGCCAGAAATTGGATTCCAAATCCTCTGGCAACGTGCCTTCTGCTAATGCCTGAAGTTTTACGAGGCGAATAGTTTCCTTCCACAAATCGGGTCGAGCCGCTTTTGTGTTTGGCATGGCATTGTCTGTTTCTAACCGGCGTTGAAGGTCGATAAGATAGTTGTTCATGGCCTTTACCTTGCGGCCGGCTAAACTTCCTAGTGGAATTCCCCAAATATGGGCGATTTCATGATCTTGTAACGGGAAAAGTCCAGAACTTTCGAATTCACGTAAGGCGGTGTCGTGGCGACGCCGCTGTCGTTCTCGTCGACGGATCAGCGTTTGGTATTCAACTAACAATCGAGAAGCCTGATAGTCTGACTCTGAAATTTCATCCTGATCCCAAGCCTTGTTCAATCGACGGATCTCTGGTTTTGGCAGTGCTGAGACAGCGGTTTTTTTTCGATCCTTGATAGTGCTGGGATCAACCTCCAATCGCGTAGTCAATAGGCCTTCAGCTGCTGAAGTAGCTAAGTCCGTCAAAGCCATCTGATTTTCCAAGCACTCTATTTGAAGCCAGGGACGTTCGCGTTTTTGTTGAGATAGGTGGCGGTATTGTTCAGCACGATCGGTAATTTCGATAACTCCTTCCCCAACAGAAAATTTTGACGACGGCTGTTTTCCAGCTTGGAATCTGGAGTCAGGCTGGTCGGTGGCGATATATTCAATATCTTCTTATTCAATATCTTGGTAGTGAAGCAGCAGCAGACGAATCATGGTCCGGTTTTGAACTGGGAGGGCCTCGATGGTTTTCTCAATAAGTTCTCGTGAGATGGGTGTGGTTTCTGTAGAGGTGTTCATGTGCAGAGAATTCTCTTTTGTTTTAAGTTACTTCTCTAGTTGCTCTTCCAAATATGAGGCCACATATTCCCGCACTTCCTGGATTGTGCCCATGGAATACAATTTTCTGGGAATTTCTACTACGTGGAGTTCCGCAGGGTCAGCACCACGCTCAACAGCCCATTCTTCGTCAGCGTATAGTGTGATGGCCCCATCCTTGTCCCGTGTCGCGAATAGGGTATCTTTTTCTTCTTCTTGTCCCGGAGTTTCTTCCATAGCCAATCACGTTATCTATAGTATTTCGGGGATAGCATACCCACATTAAATCTGTCAAAAAACCTGAGTTAGGGCTTGGGGCTACCGCGTGTTTCATCAAAACACCCTCTGCGCCAAATGATGTAGGTTGTGAATGCTAGCAGAGAAATAAAGAATATAGTTCGGATACGGCCAAAACCAAAGCACATATAATTAGCTGTGGCATTTATGAAGCCCAATCCTGCGTAGGTCAAATAGACAAAAAATGCCCATCGGTAGAGTTTGAGGAAACCATATCCAATGGCTATATGAAGAGCGGGAGATTGGGCTTTTGCCAAAATACCAGCAATTCCTGTTGGTTTTGAACAAAATATGGTCAAACTGTATTCAGGATTCACCAAAATGATATAGAGGTCCGTTGCTGCTGTGAAAAGGAACAATCCCCCTAAATACCGAATGTCGTGGGCTTGGTTCCAGGCAATTTTCAATGTCTCGAATTGTCCTTCCGGGATTGGTAAATAGGCTTCGTACGTTTGAAGACACCACCAAGGTAGGATAATCAGCATACCAAAAAAGAACCCGGCTTCAGGACCTGCGAAACCACTAAATTGCCACGTGAGACCACCAAGAATTCCACCTGTGCCCCAAATCTTTGCAGCATGAATAGGGAATCCTCGAACCAGTTGACCCAGGCCAGGCAAAAAAGCCGAGAGGACAGCCCGAAGAGGCGAAGCTGAGGAGGTAGTTTGGTCTAATGGCTTTCCAGGGGTTTTCATGGAAGGAAAAGGATGATTAGGAAAGATGGAGAAGGGTACACCAAAATAACAGGTTCTGACTCTACTGGGTAGGATGAAGCCCTGATGGAAGGGGAATGAATCGTAAAAATAGAAAACCGCTTGGCAGGAGGAAATTACCCGCCTAGCGTGTTAACCATTTCCTTAAGGTTCTTCATGATACAAGTGAAGATAGGTATGTCGCGTTTCGTATAACGGCTTCCTTCTGCTTCACGAAGATGCATGACCAAATCCAAAAAGTCTTCGGGATGATCTGTCTCAAAAGCTACAACAAATTCTTGGTCATCCAAACCAAAAGAATAGGTAGTATTGAGCTTTACTGAAGGATATTTGTGGCCAATTTCAATATGCTCATCCATCATGCCCTGGCGGGCAGCTTTCGTAAGCAAATACCACTCACGCGTTTTTTCAAATGGGTACACAAATATATATTTGCTTCGGCCAGGAGTAATTTTCAAGCGTCGACTATCTTGTCCTTCATGGACATGACTGTCCACATAAACCGATCGTTTTGTCATGGAAAGGTAAGAATACGGGGTGGTAATGTATTTGCCTAATCCTGTTGAGAGGATTTTGCTCATTTGCTCTTGAAAGAGTTCGAGCTCATAGGAGATACGCCATAATAAAAAGTCGCAATCTCCACGAATTCCGACGGTTGTATAAGGGACTATGATAATCTTTCCGGTAAACTCTTCAACTGCCCGAACAAATTCTTGCTTGCCTGCCTCTCGTTCATCTTGGGGGAGACGTCGCCAGGCTGGGTCAACCTTGTGGTAGCTAAAATTGACGAATTGCCGCTTGGCTGGCTCTTTTTCATCAGCCATGAGAACCCCTCCATAACAAGCTAGAAATTACGTAAATCACCGAGCCACGTATCTATCAATTTTTAGCCAACCTTGTCAACGAAATCGGTTCTTTCCAAGGCAATCCCTTTGTAAATTGTTCCGGAGGCAATGGGTGCCCCAATGGTTTATGAACATTGGTTGGCCCCCTTCCTTGGCATGAAAGCAGTTCTTAGTGATCAGGCTAAAAATTGGATGGCGTGTTCTCCGCTTCTAGGTTTCGTTTTTCTGTAAGTTTATCTTTTCGCTGTTTGGCTAGGTACTCACTCAGGAAATGAATGGTTTCATTAAGGGCCTATGTGTGTAAAGGTTAGGGTTGCTTGAGTTGGGGAGTGTTACTGAATCGTAGGGACTCAATTTTTCGTTCCATTGCGTCTGCTTCATCTCCTCTATTGGCTTGCCGGAGCATGGCTTCATAACGCACATATAGAGGAAGAAGGCCAGGATGGTCAGGCTTCAGGGCATCTTCTGTGATTTGTATAGCCCTAATATAAAAAGTTTCTGCTTGATCAAATTTCCTTTGGGCTTGTGACACTATCCCCAATGTCACGAGCGGCTGGACCAAATGTGGGTGGTTGTTCCCTAAAATCCGCTCGCTGATTTGCAATGCCCTTTTCCAAAGGGGCTCGGCTTTGCCAAATGCTTTTTGGGAAAAGTAGAAAGCCGCTAAATTGTTGAGCCCCATTGCGACATCTGGATGATCTAGTCCCTGGATGGTTTCAATCACTGCTAGGGAATTTCTATACCGCAACTCCGCTTGTTCAATTTCGCCAAGATTTTTATGAACGGCGGCGAGGTTATTAAGAGTGGTCGCGGCGTGAGGATCTGTCTGATCTCCCAATTTTAGAGTCTCAAGTGCGCGTTCAAACAGTTCTTTAGCCGTCAAGAAATCTTTTTCCTGGTACGCAAGCACTCCAGCTGTATTGAGGGTTTCCCAATTATCCGACTGCGCGAGGACATGGGTGAAACCGCCTGTCGCAAGGAGAATCGCTAATTTCATAGGGAGGAGCCACATAATCATGATTCTTTCGAAGGCCAAAACTAGATTTGTTAGCTAACTCTTTACCAATTCCAGGATTCCGGAACCCCTGTCCACCAATCATGCGGATGAGCTTCTTGCCAGGCTTTTCTTTCCAGCCACATTTCATCAGCACGAGGCTTATTCAACCGGTTTGCCGTGCCAGCTACAATATCAAATTGCTGACGTATCCCTTCTTTCAAGATCTCCTTCGCCATTCGGGAAAGCATGTCTTGAGGATCAACTAAATCCAAAGTTCCACGATTAACCATAGACATCGCCACCCGTCCAACATCCCCCCAATTATCCTGTTGGGCCAACCATTCAACATATCCATCCAGGGCATGATAGACGTAAATCAAATAGACGTAACTTTCGACAGATGGCGTTTGCTCGATGTGTTGCTGGCACGCTTCCACGGCTCTTCTGTAGTCACCAGCAGCCAAGTAAATCTTGGCCCGTTGCAAATCGGTAAAAGTGTCAGCTTGAACCCCAGCTGGTCGCGAAACCTCAACATTCCAAACAGAAACAAACATAAGAGCCATGCCAGCTATAACCCAGCATTGCATTTTTTTGGTGCTGTTCATTGGACCTCCTTTACTACACGTTCAAGATGTCGAAATATTTTACCAATGTAATCCATTGATGTGAAGATTAATTACAGATCAGAGATAGACAGTTTGAGGGCACGCGCAGTTGTCTCAGTAATTTTCTTTGTCTATCAATCGTTTCAAGCCATTTTATAGGCATTGATAAATATTTTGTTATTTCAGGAGGAATCCTTTAGGTTCAGCATATTCAATCCTGTGTGGTTTAGTATTTTACATAAGGTTACTAGTTGTTTGTCCGATCGTTGGTAAAGTTGACACCTTCTACATAGAGCGGTACGATGTCCCCTGAGTCTTGTTCTGATCATTTGTAAAAACAGTCTGAAGGAGGGTGATGTGTAGGAATTAGTTGCGCAAGCAGACACTGGAAATTGGGAGAACGAAGTGCTGAAATCGTCTCACCTAGTCATGGTGGATTTTTGGGCTGTATGGTGTGGCCCATGTCAGACGGTGGCTCCAGTGGTTGAAGAGCTTGCGAAAGAGTATGAAGGGAAGTTGAAGGTCATGAAACTCAATACGGACGAGGCGCAGGATGTGGCTGTTCGATACCAGATCATGAGTATTCCGACCATCCTTTTTTTCAAAAATGGCGAACCGGTCGAAAAATTGGTTGGGGCCAGACCCAAACCGCAATTCAAACAAATCATTGATACACTTCTTTTGCAACACTCGGCACCCGTCTAGCGTGCTGCCTCTTCGTTTGTGATGTGCCATGCTCCTTGAGCTGCGCATTTCTAATTTTGCCCTCTTTGACCATCTTCAACTTGAATTTGCTTCTGGTTTCATTGTGCTCACTGGGGAGACAGGAGCGGGGAAATCGCTGGTCGTCGATGCCCTAGTTTTGTTGCTGGGTGGACGGGTTTTGGGCGACCAAATCCGTCGGGGTACTAATGAAGCGAGTCTCGAAGCTACTTTTTTAATTTCCTCGCTTCCATTGGTCCAGCAGTGGTTAGAAAAGTTTGATCTTGCAACTTCTGACTCAGATGAACTTCTTGTTCGTCGTGTTCTTTCGCGCTCGGGGCGTAACCGGGCGTATATTAACGGGACAACGACGCCTCTTCATCAACTCCAAGAACTAGGACGATTGTTGCTTGATATTCATGGGCAGCATGATCAACAATCGCTGCTCTCTTCTCGTGTACAGTTGGAATTAGTTGATGCGTTTGGTGGGTTATGTGAACTTAGGGAAGCATTTGAAGTTGTTTATTTTCATTGGCAAGAACAACAGAAGGAGCTAGAACAAGTTCGCAATCAGTCCAAGGACCGGATTTCTCGGGAAGAATTTTTGCAACATGAATGTGATGAACTGAACAAAGCAAGCATCGAAACTGGGGAGGATGAGGTTTTGTTGAGGGAGCACCAGCGCCTCCAAAATAGTGAGAGATTATCCGAGTTGTCGAATCAAGCCTATCTCCTTCTGCATGAAGCAGATCGCTCTCTTCTTTCTCAATTAGATAATTTGGTGCGGCTTGTTCAAGAATTGGAAAAAACTGATTCTCTTGTGAAACCCTGGCTAGATATGCTTGAAGGAACGCAGGCTCAATTAGAAGAGGTAGCATATGACTGTCGTCGGTATCGTGATGAAATTGAACACGATCCTGCACGTCTTGAAGAAATTGATGAACGGTTGGCGTTGCTTCAACGCCTCAAGAAAAAATACTGCGACAGTCTGGAAGGATTAATTACGCGACGGGAAACTATTCAGGCGGAATTGGAAGAATTAACGAATTTGGATTATCGGTTAGATTCCTTGGAAAGGGAAGTTTCAGCTGTGAATCAACAGGCATTGGCAAAAGCCCAAACTTTGTCACAGGCAAGGCAAAAGATTGCGCAGCAGCTTGAGGAGCGTGTGAAGGCAGAACTTTCTGATCTCAAAATGTCGCATACACGGTTTGAAATAAGATTTGAGCAACCTTCAGTTGGATCGACAATTGGAGTTTCGGGACTAGATCGAGTTGAATATCTCTTTTGCGCAAATCCTGGGGAAGCGTTACAACCTCTGAGCCGGGTGGCTTCGGGTGGAGAACTTTCGAGGCTCATGTTAGCAATCAAGACTGTGTTGGCAGATGTTGATCAAATTCCTGTTTTGGTATTTGATGAAATTGATACTGGAGTTGGAGGAGAAGTGGCAGCAGGAATGGGCCAGCGTCTTCGAGTGCTTGGTAAATCTCATCAAGTATTATGTCTCACTCATCTTCCTCAAATTGCGTCTAAAGGAACCCAGCACTTTTTAGTGGAAAAACGTGTTGAGAAAAAACGAACTACTACTATCGTCACATCTCTAAGTGAGACAGCCAGAAAAAGAGAAATTGCTCGAATGTTAGGGGGAGAACAATTAACTGCTGCTGTCGAAAAGGCTGCTGTTGAGATGCTAAATGCCTCTAAAGAAGTATCAAGGTAAGCTTTAATTTAATTTTTGATTTGGGAAATAAGCAGGGTTTAGAGATCAGCGAGATTGTTTTAGGGTCGAGTCTTGGAGTGATTGTTTGTCTCTATAATGCATGATCAATTGGAGCTAATTGGTATTTCCTGTCTTCCAAAAAAATACCACAGCCATTCGTTTAGAGGCCAACTCGTGGCTCCAGCCAAAATATGAACTTGCCGAGTGAATGATATCTGATTTGTATGCTAATACACGATTAAATACGTACGGCACTTCAAGAATTTC
>CAZGFV010000028.1:1412-4187 GCA_964524575.1 uncultured Nitrospiraceae bacterium | reverse complement strand
GTGGGATCCATTTGCTCGGGCTGGCCTGGTACCTGTCTTAGACTTTCGTATTGTCGAGGGCAAACATTTCCCCCCGGCCCCTCTTCGGGAAGGTGGAGGCGGTACAAAGAGGTGCCGCAATGCGAGGTAGGCGGGCTAGGGTGTAAATACAAGACTGCTGCGTAATCACAGATGCTTGCGGAATCAACGTGGGGACGGGCAACTCCTTCCTCTCCTCCACAAATCTGAATATGGTTGTGTCCGGATATCTCCATTTCTTTGGTACTTTGGGGTATCAGAGTTTCAAGGCATAACCCTTTTTTGACACACGCTTCTATTTGTTGGAGTTCCTCTTTGGTTAAGGCGTTTGGAGCGCGCATTCCAGGCCATGCTTCCGGCCTCCAGGGAGAGCCCAGATTCCAGGTGCTGTTGGCGATACAGCGTTGGGCTATTTCCAGTGCGTTGGGGAGGACGTTATCTTCCACCCAATAATCCTTGCCAAGTTCTAACTCACGAAAATGAAGGTCTATCGGCATCTTGTCCTCCGTACCTTGGCGGCGCAAAAAATTTGCCTGTTTTAATCTGACTTGTCAGAATGGCAGGATAATCAGGGTTTTCTCTCTGGGTCAAGGTTTGGCGAAAAGGCCGGTGCCACAAAGGGGAAGAATTAGGTTTTTCGCATGAGTTGGAAGAAGGGACCTTCCTCGGAGAGCGAATGCATATTTACCTCAAAGGAGTCGAGAGCGGATGACACAAGAAGCCGTCCAAGATCAAGTAAAATTCAGTTTAGATGACGCGTTGGCTCGTTATCCTGATGAATTGGTGGCCGAATCCTATTGGGCTCAAGGTGAGTTTTTCTCGATTCATCAATTTCTATCACAACCGATTATCGATCAATTCATGCTTGAGGTCGAAACGGTTCGCCCGCAACTTAATCGAAATTATATCCCGATGCATAAAAAGGGCGGCAGTGTGAGTTACTACTTGTTGCGTCAATCAGCACCTTCCATTTTGGCGTTCTATCGATCATCTAAATTTGTTAAATGGCTCAGTCGTATTGCTGGTGTACCATTGCAACTTTGTCCAGAGGATGATCCTCACGCGTGCGCCTTATATTTTTATACAGAACCCGGAGATCACATTGGTTTGCACTATGATACGTCTTACTATAACGGGGCTCGCTATACTGTATTGTTGGGGCTTGTTGATCGATCAACTAGCCGGTTACATTGTAGGCTGCATACCAAAGAGCCTGAGCGAGAAGTAGAGGAATTGAGCTTGACTGCGGATCCGGGTCTGCTGGTTTTTTTTAACGGCGATAAACTTCATCATGCAGTTACCCCTTTGGGTGAAGGCGAGGAGCGTATCGTTCTTACGCTTGAATATGTCACCGATCCCACTATGAGTGCTTCTAAGCGATGGTTTTCTAATTTAAAAGATGCATTTTCGTATTTTGGATTGCCAGCGCTTCTTCGTCGGCCAGGGTAATATAGTTTAGCATGTGCCGGACTAGGTTTATTTATGGTTAGGGGCTACATCCTGCCAACTTTCTCCGATTCGGACCGCATTAGCAAAAATAAAAGATGATGCTCTAGCTTTATCCTAATTCGTTAGCTCAAAGTTCCTGGGCGCGATGCAATATATTATCTATAGTGGTTGAAAAACTTAAACGCACCAGTAAATCAAAATGGCATCTTCATTAAGTAATATCGAAATCGCTAATCGTGCAAAATTATGGCCCATTTCAGAAGTGGCCGAGAAAAAGCTTGGTTTGTCTGCGCAAGACTTAGAACCATTCGGCTGGTTTAAGGCCAAAGTGCCTTTATCCTCCATCAAGCAATTGTCAGAGCATCAGGATGGAAAATTAATCCTGGTGACTGCTATGACACCGACCACTGCTGGGGAAGGAAAAACAACAACCTCCATTGGGCTGGTTGATGGTCTGGCGAAGATAGGAAAAAAGGCCATGGCTGCTCTACGAGAGCCAAGTTTGGGGCCATGTTTTGGTATGAAGGGTGGTGCTTGTGGTGGAGGTTACGCCCAAGTTGTTCCGATGAGTGACATAAATTTGCACTTTACAGGTGACTTTCATGCCATCACAACTGCGCATAATTTGCTAGCCGCCATGGTAGATAATCATCTGTCGTGGAAACATGAGCCCATGATCGATGCTCGAAGGGTTACTTGGGGCCGAGTGTTGGATATGAATGATCGGTCGTTACGGACTGTGGTAACCGGGCTTGGCGGGGAGGCTAATGGGTTTAGCCGAGAAGGTCGGTTCGATATTACGGCTGCTTCTGAGGTGATGGCGATTTTATGCCTTGCATCGAATCTAGTTGATCTTGAAAGACGATTAGGCAATATCAAAGTCGCTCGAACTGCGGAAAAAGATATTGTATTTGCCCGTGACGTCAAAGCTCAGGGGGCGATGACGGCGCTTTTGAAGGAAGCATTGAGTCCTAATTTGGTGCAAACCTTGGAACATAACCCAGCTTTTGTACACGGAGGGCCTTTCGGCAATATTGCGCATGGCTGCAATTCCGTGGTCGCAACCAAGGCTGCTCTGAAGTTAGCGGACTTTGTGGTTACAGAAGCTGGGTTTGGTGCGGATCTTGGGGCGGAGAAATTTTTTAATATTAAGTGTCGCTATGCTGGTTTGTCTCCAGACTGTGCCGTCGTGGTTGCCACCATAATAGCCTTAAAACTGCATGGAGGAGCTAATCCAAAGGAATTGGTTAAGGAGGATCTGAAAGCGCTCAAAGGCCATTTCGACCGCTTGGAATCTTTGGAAGAATT
>CAZGFV010000028.1:0-1402 GCA_964524575.1 uncultured Nitrospiraceae bacterium | reverse complement strand
AAAATCTAAGGGCGCTCAAGGGCGGGCTTCCCAATTTGCTTCGCCATTTGGGAAACGTGAAAAAATTCCGAGTTCCTGTGGTGGTCGCGATTAATCAATTTGCGAGTGATACCAAGGCCGAATTGGATTTCGTAACCAAGATTTGTGCGGAACAAGATGTATGTGTTGCGTTGTCCAATCATTGGGAAAGGGGTGGTGAGGGGGCCATGCTTCTTGCAGATCTCGTGGTCCGCACCATAGAAAAGAGCCAGGCGAAGTTCAAAGTGCTATACCCCAATGCTCTGTCGTTTGTGGAAAAGGTACGCACTATTGCACAGCAAATCTATGGTGCTGATGATGTAGAATTTCCTAAAATGGTTCTGGAATCTTTTGAGGAATTAGAACAAAGAGGATATCGTCACTTTCCGATATGTATGGCCAAGACACAGTATAGTTTTTCGACTGATCCGTCGCTGAAAGGTGTGCCGTCTGGTTTTACCATTCCTATCCGAGAGGTACGCCCTTCGCTTGGTGCAGAATTTATCGTTGTATTAACTGGGGATATTATGACCATGCCAGGTCTTCCGCGAGTGCCTGCAGCTGAAGCCGTTGGGGTAGATGCGAGCGGAGATATTGTGGGCCTATTTTAATTGCACAGTATGAAGGGAGACAGTTCTCCCAGGGTAAGAAATGTCAAAGTTTATTTTAGAATCAGAATTCTCTCCAAAAGGTGATCAAGGTCAAGCCATTGCTGCGTTGGTTGAAGGGGTGAATATCGGTAAACGGCATCAATTGCTGTTAGGGGTTACGGGTTCGGGGAAGACCTTTACCATGGCCAATGTGATTGCCAAAGTGCAGAAGCCAACATTAGTGGTGGTGCACAATAAAACCCTGGCTGCACAGTTGTACCAGGAGTTCAAAAGTTTTTTCCCGCATAATGCCGTGGAGTATTTTGTGAGTTATTACGATTATTATCAGCCTGAAGCCTACATTCCGTCGACAGATACCTATATTTCTAAAGATGCATCAATTAACGATATCATTGATCAGATGCGCCATGCCGCTACTTCCGCACTCTTAGAGCGCGACGACATAATTATTGTGGCTTCAGTATCTTGTATTTATGGGTTAGGTTCGCCAGAAGTTTATCATGGGATGTTGCTCTATCTTGAAGAGGGAATGAACATATGTCGCGAAAACATTTTAGCGAAATTGGTTGAGATTCAATATTCCCGAAATGATATGGATTTGCAACGTGGAATGTTCCGGGCTCGAGGCGATGTCATTGAAATATTTCCCGCGGCGTCAGACTCTAACACCATTCGCGTCGAATTATTCGGTGATACTATTGATTCGATTTCTGAGATTGATCCCTTGACAGGGAAAGTATTGGGACGGCTTCCAAAGGTTCCTATTTATCCTA
>CAZGFV010000027.1:0-11904 GCA_964524575.1 uncultured Nitrospiraceae bacterium | reverse complement strand
TCTGACATGAAACGTAGCCAGAGACCCCAAGATATCAGGATACCAAGAGGTTTCGGACGTTAAGTAGATACCTTCATTTCCGATGTGGCCATTCGTCTTATCTGGTCTCACAAATCGGAGACCGGGCATCGAACGTGGGGGGCCATTAATCTCACCCCTATAGGAAATCCTTAAGCTCAGGTCTTGACGACTCTTGGGCAAATTGGGCAAACGAATCTCAACAGTTCGCCTAAGACGAGATTCGGAAGAAGAATCCGCTCTCTTCACCGAATGAAGCGCTTCTTCCCAAAAATTTAAGAGATCATTCCCAACTAACACTTCTTCAATTTCTAAATTAGGATTCAAACTTAAATAGACCACTGGGACTTCGTCGGATACCCCAGCCAACTTAATCGTATCCCGTGCAACAATCGAATGGGTAGCCGGATCAAGATTCACAACCAATTCATGATGCAGAATTTTTAGTTCACTAGCTTCGCAGGATAAACCGAGTCCTAGGATTAGAAGAAAACCGATATGAAAAGAAAAGTGTTTCATTTATACCTCAAGCAACGCCTCGGCAAACTCCCGGGCCTGAAAATCTTGAAGATCCTCTTCCTGCTCACCAACACCAATCAATCGCACGGGAATAGCCAGTTCCTCGGCAATCGCCACAACAACCCCACCCCTAGCTGTACCATCAAGTTTCGTTAACGCTAACCCAGTGACTCCAACTGCATCACGAAACTGTTTGGCCTGAGCCAAGGCATTTTGACCAATCGTTCCATCCAACATAAGCAGTACTTCATGCGGTGCGCCAGACATTTCTCGATCGAGGACTCGCTTCATTTTTCTTAATTCATCCATCAGGTTGACTTTGGTATGCAATCTCCCAGCCGTATCGATAAGCACAACATCAACACCACGAGCCTTAGCGGCGACCACCCCGTCAAACACCACTGCCGCGGGATCGGACCCCTGCCGATGCTTGATCACATCAGCACCAATCCGTTTTCCCCAGATCTCTAATTGCTCGATCGCTGCAGCCCGAAAGGTATCAGCCGCTACAAGTAATGGTGTCAATCCTTGACGTTTCAAACGGCTGGCCAGCTTTGCCATGCTTGTAGTTTTTCCTACTCCATTCACCCCCACTGCCAAAATCACAAAAGGCTTGGGACCAGATCGAATCACGGTCTCCAAAGGATCAGATTGCACAGATGCCAAAATTTCAACAAGCGTGTTTTTTAATGTCTGAATTGAATCTTCTCCAACTTCATTACGAAGACGTTCCATTAAGCGATCCACAGCCCGAACTCCAATATCCGCACCCAATAGTGAAGCTTCGACTTCTTCCAATACGTCAGGGGCATGGCCTTGCCTAACTAATTGAACAAGCGAACGTTGAACGTTCTGCCGGGTTTTAACCAAGCCGTCTTTTAATCGATCAAGCCATCCCATCAAAATTTACCCTTAACCAATTTGGGAATTGGACTCACTCGCTTCCATAACACCATCTCCTTTTTCTTCATACTCCGAGCGTCCGCCTCGCTTCGTTCATGATCGTACCCTACCAAATGCAACACACCGTGGATGAATAACCGAACAAGTTCTTCACTCAATGAATGACCAAACGACTTAGCTTGACGACGAGCCATGGGAATAGAGATCACCACATCACCAAGCATCGGCGAAAACGGACCACCCGCCTCTCGAAAGGCAAAGGCCAGTACATCGGTTGTCCGGTCATTGCCCCGATATTCTCGATTTAGACGACGCATCTTGGTGTCACCCACAAATTTAATACTGACTTCAGACTCGGATTCGCGGATCAGCACTAACAACTGCTGAATGAGGCGTTGAACAACAATATCGCGGATAATGACCTGTCGTATGTGACTACTAACCAAAACTGGCATGCTTCACGCCAATCTGCAAGTTTCACCAATTAAATGATTTGGAAATAATGGGCTCAAACGTTCAGGAGAGAGGCAGTATTGCATCGCATTGGCCAGCATCTACTGATTCGACTCATTCCCATATTGGTTATAGGCTTTAATAATATCCTGGATTAATCGGTGCCGCACGATATCTCGTTCATGAAAATATACAAACTTGATTCCCTTAACTGCCCGGAGGATTTCTGCCACTTGAATAAGTCCCGAGGTACGATCCGGCGGCAGATCCACCTGCGTGATATCCCCCGTGACCACAGCCTTCGAATTAAACCCAAGCCTTGTGAGAAACATTTTCATTTGTTCCGCAGTGGCGTTTTGGGCTTCATCCAAAATCACGAACGCGTCATTGAGTGTCCGTCCGCGCATAAACGCCAACGGCGCCATTTCAATGTCACCTCGCTCAATTAGGCGATTCGCCCGTTCCACATCTATCATACTATACAAGGCGTCATACAACGGTCGTAAATAGGGATGCACTTTGGCAAACATGTCGCCTGGTAAAAATCCCAGGCGCTCGCCAGCCTCAACCGCAGGCCGCGACAAAATAATCCGGCTCACTTCTTTCCTAGTCAAAGCGCCTAGCGCCATGGCCATGGCCAAATACGTTTTACCGGTCCCAGCTGGACCAATCCCTATGACTAGATCATGCTTTTGAATGGCTTCAATGTATAAACGCTGAGATGGGGTCTTTGGAACTACTGACCCTTTGGGAGTAAGGATAGGCAACAGATCAAGTAAATCGGATGTTGCATAAGCCTCAACTGCAGAAGTTTGCAAGGCCCGCGTGACATCTTCGGATTTTATTTGTCGCCGCCCAATAGTCCGCTCGGCCAACTCGCATAAAAGGTTTTCCGCCCGTCCAACAGCATCCGGATGGCCTTCGAGCGTAACCTCGTCACCCCTTGCAGACAGCTTGACCTTCAGGCCATCCTCAATCAACCGCAAATGCATATCCCGCGGTCCATAGAGATTAGCAAGGTCAACCCCTTCGCGAAGCTTCACTTTTTTCACAAGTCGCCTTACTAGCCTCCTGGATTAAAAGAGAAATACAGCATTGCTATTTTAACAAAGGGACAAAATGGCCTCAACAAAAACATCTGTTCCTGTGCAGCCCTAAGCAAAATAAGTTATTTGGTGAAGAATTATTCTAGGAAGGGATTCGCTCCAACATGAAATAATCTAATCATCGCTTTTGACACCGAGGACAAAAAAATGAACTTCGCTCCGCAATGAGTCGACGGATAGAAGTTTTGCAATTTTGGCAAGGCTGTCCCTCCTTCAAATAGACTCGATGAACATTTTGGAATTGGCCTCGGTTGCCAACGGGTGACAGATAGTCTCGAATCGAAGAGCCGCCTTTTTCTATTGCTTCAGCTAATACCTCCCGCATTTCATGAAACAATAGTTGAATTCGCCTTTTAGATAAACGATTTCCATAAGCATTCGGGTGAATACCAGCCCGAAAGAGGATTTCATTAGCATAGATGTTTCCAATTCCCGCAATGCGATGTTGATTCAGCAACAAGGCTTTCACACGACCTCGACAATTTTTAATTAATGCCATGAACTCCCTCTCGAAAACTATCAACGGATCAACCCCGAACCGGCGTTTTCGGTATTCAACCAATTCATTTTCTTTGAACAAATGCAGCCGCCCAAAACGCCGCGCATTCCAATAATACAGTGCAACCTGCTGACAATTTAACAACTGAATAATGACATGCAAATGAGTCTCACTTGGCACCGATTCGCGTTTAAAAAGTAGGAGTCCTGTCATACCGAGTTCCACTACCAGGTATCGACTTTCATTCTCATTTGACAACACTAAAACCACACTCTTTCCAAACCGTTGAAGATCAATCACCCTAGACCCAAAATACCACGGAAGGTTCTCTAACCCATTACGAACAATATCGTCGCGAGCAACCTGAATATGTTGAATCGTCGCGCCAAGGATATGATTTTCTAATTGTCGTCGAACGATTTCGTCTTCAGGAAGTTCCGGCATACTAAACCTAGGCCTTTGACGGGCAGAAAAGTTGCGGACAGTTATATAGACTTTTATACTCTCCCGTCGAGGTTTATATTTTAGGAAGGTGAAAAGTCATGACTGCAGCAGAGATAAAAGAAGTCGAACAGCGATTGGGATCCGTTAAATGCGCGGTGTGCAAATCGAGCCGATTTGGAATCGACAGCCGGTCAATAAAAGATGATGGCGCATGCAAGGGAATTTGTATAAACTGTTACTATATTTTTCCGGTATTCACCGATATGGAGTTTTACCTCCAAACACAACCGGATGTCCCATACTGGCTCAAGGAAATTACCTGTCAAAACTGTGAACATCGGGGAGTCAAACTTAACTTTCGCATTGTGATGTCGGTGAGAGAGTCCATTTATTTTGTAACATGTAATTCATGCAAACATCAATTCGCCGAACGTTCGTACCTTGAGGTATTCGAATAAACAATCAAAGGGTTTACCATGAGTGAGCAACATCCATCACCAAAAATAGGAACTAAAGTCGAATCATCCGACAAAAGTTCGTCAGAAGAAAAACCTTCCAAAGGAAAAAAAGAAATTCATGTGGTGTCCGTGCCTCACGAAGACGACATGATTGCAGCGGAAATGGCGGAGTTATTTGAAGAAGATCAAGTAACTCACAAACACGGTAGCGCAGAACCTGAAGGCGACTAGGCTTTGGAGAGGGCTCCAAAGCTCGAATATAACATTCCTACAACCTCTCGTTTGATTACGTACTTTGCAGGGGAACACCATGAATTGGGACTACCGATTAGGAAATCGGTTTTCGGGACGTATGCTTATCTCCATCATGCTGATGGGTTTAGCGCAAAGTTGTGCTGACGTTCAATTCCCTAAATTTGATAGACCCTTATCTGATCCAATCTCCACTCCCGTTGGCGTATCCATAGAAGCAGAACAGTTTACAAGCCCGATCAAAACGCACCAAACATTTATCGCGACTGTCAAAGACGCCCAAGGGAAACCCGTCTACAACACCGCGGTGGAATGGATTCTCGCGCGAGCGAGCAACGCGGTCGGCGATATTATTGAAGTTAGACAAGATCCCTTAAAGCGGGCATTGAAAATTAGCAATACCTATGCCAGGGGTGGAACGAATCGCCGCGGGGAATCTGCGATCACCATTACCTCTGCCCAAGAAGGAACAACCCATCTCATTGCGGTTGTGCCTGCTATCAAGGACAAAAGCCAGTATAGTTCCTTTGCGGTAATGCACTGGTGGGATGCGAAATGGGAGTTTCCAAATGACGGTGCGCAAAAGGTCGGAACATCTCGAACCTTAACCACCACGATCAGAAAGGCCTCAACTGACGCTCCGTTGATTGGATACCAAGTCAAATGGAACGTGACCTCTGGACCAAAAGCATATTTCGATGAAAGTGGGAATGCGGAGACCATTACCAAAACGGATGAAAATGGCATAGCCCGCGTTACGCTATCCCAACTTGCTCCAGGCCCTGGGGCCAACACAGTCTACATTGATGTGATCAAGCCCGGAGAAGCCGGAGGGGAGTGCTGCCCCACAGTGAGCGATGTGATTGCGAACGGAGTGTCAATAACCACATGGATGGCACCTTCCATCACGTTAAAGCAACAATGCCCATCTGCCCTAGTTTTGGGCAATACCGAAGAATTTCCGATCACTCTCACTAATACTTCGCAAGTTGATGCCACCAATATTAGGCTGAAAACCATAATCCCAGAGGGCATGGAATTCGCTGAGGCAAGTCCGCAAGCCCAACTGTCCAGAAACACTCTTGCCTGGGATCTGATGGATTTGCCTGCGCAAACCAGCAGACAAATCATTATTCGCATGAAAGCCGGTGTCAGTGGAATCCATGTACATAAAGCCTTCGTGCAAGCCGACGACGGGGTACAGAATCAGTCCATGTGTTCAGTTTCTGTTGGCAAGCCTATTCTCTCTGTTTCGCAGACCTGTCCTTCGAAGATTTTGGTTGGCGACAAGTTTGAATTCGGCATCAGCGTGACAAATACGGGAACGGCAGAAGCCTCGAATGTACAGATTACTGATGTTGTTCCCAGCGGAATGAGTCATGCTTCTGGACAGTCAGAAGTTACACGAGATACTGGGGTACTTCCTGCAGGATCCACAGTAACTGAAGTCTTCACCTTCAAAGCTGACCAAACGGGCTTCGCCACCAATGTGGCCAGAGTCACAGGGGGAACCAATCTCAGTAAGCAAACCAGTTGTGCTCTATCAATTAAGAAATCGAGCATTGCCATCACACAAACCGGACCGGAAAACCGATTTCTGGGAACCACGGCCACTTATACCATTGAAGTTAGCAACCCAGGAAGTGCCCCAGCTACTGGGGTAGTCGTCCAAGAATCTCTCCCCAGTGGCTTCACTTATGAAAGCGCTAATCCTCCTGGAAATCATTTTCCTAACACCAATGATGTGTCCTGGAATTTGGGAACCCTTGCCCCACGAGAAACGAAAACTTTTCAAGTGATCGGTCGCGCAGTCTCTGAAGGAAAACAGTGTAACCTGGCCACTGTTCAAACCGAACGAGGTCTGCAAGAGAACGCGGAAGTCTGTACGATAGTGAAAGGTGTTGCGACCTTGCTCCTCGACATCACGGATAAACCAGGCCTCGTAGAAGTTGGAACACAAACCACGTATTCCATTGTTGTGACCAACCAGGGAACGGCAAATGCCACAAACATTAAAGTTACCGCCACGATTCCAGATGGCATGAAATATATTTCCTCAACGGGTTCGACCGGCAGATTGGTAGTAGTTGGAAAGCTTGTTGATTTTGATCCAATTCCGGCGCTCAAACCAAAAAAAAATTTGATGTACACGGTCACTGTAGAAGGAATGGAGCCTGGCGATCACCGTTTCCGAGTGGAAGTCAATGCTGATCAACTCACTAACCCAGTCTTGGAGGAAGAAAACACGAAGTTGTACCGTTAAGTCTCAGCGTACAATAAAAGATGAATTTCTTCGTGCTCATGCGGAGCCTAGATAAAAAATAGGGTTGTCTCTGGCCTATCTACTTCTTAGGTCTCAACCAAACCCTTGCCAGCTAACTAAATTTATTTCAAAAACTTGATGAGTTTCTCTGAATCCGAACATAACTCCCGTTCCTTCTGGCATCTTTTCATCTTTGTCTGGATTCTCTTTTTACTTTTCCAGCAGGGCCAACGGTTGTTTCTTTTTTCTGAGGCCCTGACCATTGAAATGCCATTGAGGGAAACCCTCATTACTACCAGCATTACCGGTTTTCGTGCTGATATAATTATTTCCACCCTGGCAGCAGGGTTCGCTGCAGGCCTGGCTTGGGTATACCTTTCCCTTCGCTATGGATGGTCGAACACAAGAATCGCTCTGCGAAACCCCGACCGATTTATTAATGTATTTCGAGCAGCAAGTTGGCTAATTGGGAGCGCACTGATGCTCCTCTTAACAGTTGATATGGGATACTATTACTATGCCCACAGCCATTTGGATTTTGTGTTTTTTGAATATATCGAAGATCTGCTTTTCCCCCGTGAGCATTTAGGAGAAGTAACAGCAAACACTACAGTTACAAACCAAGCCTTACGACAGACAGAAGCAGAACTCAATGACACCAGTAAATGGTTGTGGATTGTGACTGGATTTTTTTGTGTGGAAATCTTGTTAGCGGTAGGTTGGTGGTTTGTTTTCCATAAATTTTTTTCCCCCCTGTTCACCCGATGGCACCTTTTTTCCCCAAAAGTGGTACGAATATTTCTCACCGTTTGCCTTGTGGGAGGAGCCATGGGCTTCAATATATATGGTCCATGGGGAATTCAAAGAGCCAACATTACCAATTCAACCTATTACATGTTGGCGCAAAACCCCATTTGGCATGCTGCAGAAGTAAGTATTAGTTCGATAATCTACCGATTGAGCGGGGCAACTTCGGCCCTTGTCAAAACCATGCCTCTTGAAGAAGCCTTGCAGGTCAGCCAGAACATTCTCGGCCACAAAGAACAATTTCCTAATCCCCAATATCCACTTCTTCGAAAAATGACCCCTCAAGAGCAAGGGGTTAAATTCAACAAACCCGTCAATGTGTTACTGATCTTCATTGAAGGTTTAGACCGCCGCTATTTAGGTCATGCCATCGATTTGAACAACCCCAACCATTTAACAAAATGGTTTTTTAATTACCTCCCGGCAGATCAGGAAAATGAATCGGATTTGAATCCTTCACCCTCACACATTCAATTGACACCTTTTTTAGATCGACTCAAAACAGAAAGTATTTATTTCAAAAACTTTTTTTCCAATGGAGATATGACCGCACGAGCTTTATTTTCCACACTCTGTTCGTATTATCCTCGTCGTGGTTGGGCGGTAATGCGGGCTCGCTACACACATGAATTTTTATGTTTCCCCGAAGTATTGAGAAAAGCAGGATATCGGACAGAAATGATTATAGGGCAAAATCGAGATCGGAACTATGATCACATCGCCTTGTTCCTTGCCAGAAATGGTATCCAACAATTCCTAGATGAAAATAGTTTTCCCCCCGATGCCAAAACATTGGGACTCGGCCTAACCGACGAATCACTCTTTGATTTCGTCTATGAGCGAGTAAAAGCTCTACGAGCAAAGGCACAACCGTACTTTCTCTCAACGCTTACCGTAGGCACCCATCATCCCTATCACTTTCCAGTAACTCATCCGGACTTAGAAGCCATGCAAAAACATCCTGATCAATATGTCCCTGCGTTGCGGTATTTAGATTTATCGTTAGAACATTTTTTCTCCAAAATGCAAAAAGAAGACTTGCTAGAGAACACGATGGTCTTAATTTTGGGTGATCATGGCCGCCATGAAGGAATTGGTGGAAGTGATGCTGCTGCACGCGGGAGCCACTTTTTAGTTCCATTTTATATTTGGATTGATCCATCTCTGGAAACTGAACTCCCAGCACGGGCTGAACTGGTTACTGATATTGCGAGCCAGGTAGACATTGGTCCTACCATTTTGGCCATGAATAATCTCACCCCAAAATTGTCGCCCTTTTTGGGACAAGATTTGAGTTGCGTGCTCAATACGAACTGCTTGGCTAATAACATCGCATATATTAGTGGAGCCCATGATGACGCCATTGGTATCGTGAATAAGGATTTCATGTGGCTGTATCGGTTCAAAGTCAAAACTTTTTTTCGCACAAGACTTGATGGACAATATCCAGAAAAAGATCAGACATTTCCAGATTCCTCATCAGAGTTCACGGATGTGAATTCTTCCCTTTATCAGATTAAACGAAACATGTTTGGCTTATATGTCAGCTCGAATGTGTTGTTGGAAGAAGGCCTAATATGGTCCAAAGAGAAGTTTGAGGAGAAGTTACCTTAAACGTTTGCGAAATCCTACCAATCAAAAGGTCTTCCCCGTGGTGCCTATATCCCATGTTAATATTTCCTTTAATACGTATGTCATGTTTTTGATCTTTTCCCGCTTTTCGAATTGGCTTGCAGAGCGCGTGAACCAGCAACTATGATGCCTATGATCCAAGCTGGTTTACTTCAAAACCAATTCTTCAGAAAAGTATCTTTGCCTGAATCTCAGAAACCCATTTGCGTTGCATGAATTGTTTAGTTTGCCATCACACCTCTTCTCAGTTTCTTTGCAAAGCTAATGACTTTGATATCCACCGGTGCCTTAACTGCCTGCTGGATTTTACACACCCCTTGCCCCAAGAAACTTCAGTGCTCAATAAGTACGCACATGAGACCCCAGCCGAACGCACAACCTTCAATCAATTTCGCAAAACCCTCAAATACAAAATTCGACTCAGGACCATTGATAAATTCGCACAAGTTCACGGAAAAGTCTTAGACATTGGCTGCGCCGAAGGCGATTGGGGAGCTGCTGTTGAGGGAAAAAACAAATGGAACTATCTAGGGCTGGAATTGCATAACGGATTACTACGCTATGCCCTCGCTCGTAAAATGAACGTAGCCCATGGCACTTTACAAAGCCACAATTTTCCGGACGAGGAGTTCGCTCTCGTGATCATGACCCATGTGTTAGAACACATGCATAATCCCCGCAGTACCCTGGTAGAAGTTTCTCGCGTGCTAAAACCATCAGGCCTCGTGGTCGTCGAAGTCCCGGACTCCAGCCATCCAAAATCCAAACGCAAAAAAAAGCAGGGGCGTTGGTATGGACCACCATCCCACCTTTGGTATTTTTCTCAAGCCAATCTCCACCAATTTCTAAAAGACGTCGGTTTCACTCCACTCCTCAGCAAACGAACAATACTGAAGCCGTACGTGTGGATGGTAGCAAGGAAAGATGTTATCGGCTCAGGCTCGCAGGTGTTTGGTAAAAATTAGTCTCTAGCGAGGTTTCGTCCCTGTGTAAATTTTTCTCCAAAGATCTTCTTTCTTTCCAGCAATTTCTATCGATATAATAGCCAACCTAGATTCCCGATTCAAAAATCCTGGAACGTCCATGGAGAGGCCGCATACAGGCGAGAATGTCCTTTGTCGAAAACCAAAAGCCTCGCATTGAATTGATGGATAGACGACCCCCACCAATAAGTACCTAAGTTTATCTTGTACTCTCATCAATTTGGGTCTTTGGGAAACCATGGAATGAAGGCATTTGTTGTTCGCTGATATTCACGATAATCGTCACCGCGAGAAGCCAGAGCCTGTGCTTCAGAAAAAGGAATGCCGGTAACTTTTAGCAAAGCCACAATCATGAGAACAGGGCCAACCAATGTGACCCAAGCATCTGTTACCCCAACGCTCATGACAACATAGGCGCACCAATGAACTCCCTCAAAAAAATAGTTGGGATGCCTAGAATATCGCCATAACCCTTCGCGACAAGTTTTTCCTTTGTTCTGCGATTGGTGTCGAAAGTGGTTCAATTGATAATCTGCAATGGTTTCACCACCTACTCCTATGGACCAAATACAGACTCCCACCAATTCCCAAAAACCCCAGGTATCATTCGGGTTAGCCATAAGCACCAGTAGAGGAACTGAAAGCAATGCAACAGCCAAGGATTGACCAAGAAAATACAAGAAAATCGACCATTCGGCTCGATTGCCCAATTTCTGGCGAATCAATTGGTAACGCGAATCTTCTGTCGCATGCAACACCCGTGCATTAAACAGATATCCACCAAGCCGGAAGGCATATCCTGCTCCCATGACTGCTACCACTATCCGATGCCCCTCATCGCCTGTGGTCATCATCCCCAAGCTTAGGGAAGCCAGCCCAAACCCTAAGCAAAAGCCCACATCAGCAAGGGACGCATTCCGATCGCACAACCGATAGACCAACCACAATGCAATCATTATTGGGGTCGTGGCCAGCCAGACCCATAGAAAAAGTATCCAATCCATGAAATTTTCCACTCATTAAGTCTACACAAACTTAGAAACCTACTTATCCTCACTGTACACAAGTCAGAACAGTTTTTCTCCATACTAAAACACAACAATTTTCTCAGAAATTTGTATCAGTTGACCACATAAGGAAGCTTGTGCCAAGGTCATAAACTGGTAATAAAGAGGAGAATAAACCAATGAAAGAACAGATAATGCAGGCCTATTTGGATGTAGAACGTTCAATGCAGCGTTACAACGAGGTTCTCAACCAGTACTTGTTAACTCTTCAAACCGATGCAGGAAACGACCAAAAGAAACTGGAACGCATGACCGCGGGCACAAAAGCCATGCACGATAGCAGCGGAATCTATCTTTCCTACGCCAAATTTGTGGCCTATGGCATGCCGGAAAGTGAAGATCTCATTGAAGAAGAGGACGATTTGCAAGCATGAGCCATATCTCGTTTTTCGTATCTTGCGTCTTGCAGACTTGGTCGGGGCGAGCCGATTTGAACGGCCGACCTCTCGCACCCCAAGCGAGTGCGCTACCGGGCTGCGCCACGCCCCGACACCATCCAA
>CAZGFV010000026.1:737-11907 GCA_964524575.1 uncultured Nitrospiraceae bacterium | reverse complement strand
TAACCACCCTAAAAGGTCATCGTTCAGTTGGAGGAATGCGAGCGAGTATCTATAATGCCATGCCTGAAGCTGGCGTTGATGCCCTGATCGAATATATGAAGGATTTTGAAAAACGTAAGGCCTAAGGGCTATATTTTGCCATACGACTATTATATGTTATCTGTCTGATCCATTATGGTGTTTTTAGAAAAAGTGCAGAGAATGTCAAATGAAGATTCTGATTAGTGACAGCTTATCTCCTCGAGGTGTCGAAGTACTCCGGCAAGCTGGGTATACGGCTGATGTCAAAACTAAATTGCCGAAAGAACAACTGTTGGAAGAAATCAAAAATTATGACGGCATTATCGTTCGTTCGGCGACAAAGGTCACGGCGGAGGTTATAGAAGCCGGTTCTCAACTCAAAATTATCGGGAGGGCTGGAACTGGTTTGGATAATGTGGACAAGGAGACGGCCACTCGTCGAGGAATTGTCGTCATGAATACTCCTGGAGGAAATACCATTACGACTGCAGAACATTCGATTGCGATGCTTGTAGCGATGAGCCGGAAAATCCCTCAAGCTACGGCCTCGACCAAATCCGGAAAGTGGGAAAAAAGCAAATTCATGGGAACTGAGTTGTACAACAAAACCCTGGGTCTTGTGGGACTTGGTCAGATTGGTTCGGTGGTGACCAAATTGGCACAAGGATTGTCTATGAATGTCATCGGGCATGATCCCTTCCTTGCGTCAGAACGGGCTAAGGAAATGGGTATTGAAGCAGTGGACTTAGCAGAGCTATTTCGGCGTTCTGACTTTATTTCCGTTCATACTCCACTTACCAATGAAACCCGGGGGATTATTAATGCTGAGACGATTAAACAGATGAAGGATGGAGTGATGATCGTCAATTGCGCTCGAGGCGGGATCATTAATGAGCAGGATATTTATGGGGCATTGAAAAGTGGTAAAGTGGCTTCCGCTGCATTTGACGTTTTTGAAGAAGAACCAGTTAAACCTGACCACCCATTGCTCACACTAGACAATTTTATTTGTTCGCCGCACATTGGGGCTTCAACTGAGGAAGCACAGGAAAACGTGGCTGTGGCCATTGCGGAACAGTTTGTGGATTATTTCAAGAAGGGTGTGGCACGTGGAGCCGTTAACATTCCCTCGGTTCCACCCGAAGTACTTCCCCAACTTCAACCCTATCTTGGTTTGGCCGAACGAATGGGCTTCTTCCAATCTCAGCTGATTGATGCAGGTATTGAACAAATCACTATTGAATATTGCGGGGATGTTGCTAATTTATCCACGGCACCCCTCACGGTGGCGGTATTGAAAGGTTTGTTCGCTCCAATTTTGGAAAGTGTGGTGAATGCGGTCAATGCACCCTTTATTGCCAAAAAACGTGGCATTGAAGCGAAGGAAATTAAAAGCAGTGATGCAGGTGAATATACCAGCCTTATTCGCATTCATATCCAAGCTGGGAAGCAATCCCATCAATTGGCTGGAACACTGTATCACAAAAAAGAGCCAAGAATTGTAGAGAGCAATGCCTATCCTGTTGAAGTAATTCCCGAAGGCTTTATGCTAATGATTTACAACAAGGATCGCCCCGGTGTGATTGGTACAGTAGGACGTGTGTTGGGAGGACAAAACGTGAATATTGCACGCATGCAATGCGCTCGTTCGGAAAAAGGTGAAAATGCTTTACTCATCATTGGTCTTGATGATTCGCCTTCTCCGAAAATTATTGAGACTTTAAAACAGGAAGAAGATATTCTCTCTGTGCGCCTGGTCGATCTGACGCAGGTGCAATAACCCTCCGAGACGTTCCATGTCACCTCGTCAACCTAAATTCGTGGAACGCCCAACCTTCTCCCTGGAGTCATCAGCCCAGTCATTAATTCCCAGGGGCATGGCCACACTCTTGCCTGATTCTGCCCAACAAGTCCGCCAACTAGAGTCTACAATTTTCGATGGCTTCGCGCGATGGGGATATCACGAAATCATTCCGCCAACATTTGAGTATCTTGATGTACTCTCAACAGGGCTACCAGCTGAAACTCTGGAAAAGTGTTACAAGTTCGCGGATTGGACCACTGGGAGGATCCTCGTGCTTCGCCCGGATGTTACGGCTCAAATCGCCCGGATCGTGGCTATGGGTATGGCTGGGCAGGGCCTTCCGCTTCGGTTGTGCTATCGCACGACCGTATTTCGTTATGAGCCTGAACATGCTGGACGAGAACGCGAAGTGTTTCAGTTAGGTGTTGAGCTTGCTGGTGCGGATGAAGCAACAATGGATGCTGAAATCCTTACTCTTCTGGTGGAATCTCTAAAAACGCTTGGGTTGTCAGATTTCAAAATTTCTCTTGGCCACGTGGGATTTTATCAAGCTCTTCTTGCGAAGTCGGGCATGTCCAGCCAAGGGCAAAAACAAGCGGAGATCGCCGCAGCGCGGAAAGACTTACCGAATTTAGAACGTATTCTCAAATCGGAACGGATTGCATCTTCGAAGGCCCGAGCTATTCTAGAAGCACCTGGCCGATATGGCCGGGAAGAGGTTTTAGAATGGGGTCAAAAGGTTGCAGGTCGAGATCAGCGGTTAATCAAACCCATCAGCCGACTGACTCAAGAGTATAGACTGCTTGAAGCCACGGGGATTACAGAACATCTTTTGTTGGATCTTGGAGAATTTCGTGGGTTTGATTATTATGATGGATTAGTTTTCGATGTCTTTAGCGGAAAAGTTGGCTGTGAATTGGGTGGCGGAGGTCGATATAATCACTTGATTGGGCGCTTTGGTCGAGAGTTGCCCTCAACTGGGTTTGCCTTGGATATTGATCGGATTTTTCATGCTCTGGATCATGTTAAAAACGCTCAGTTTTCGTCTCCCTCTTCTGTGTTGGTCGTGGCACCGCTCAATCGTTATGGGGTAGCATATAAAACAGCCCAATTTCTTCGCACTCAAGGATTGACCGTGCTTCAAGAGACGCTGGCAGGTACAGGAGATGCCCAAATTCGTCTTGCGCGAAAGCGTGCCCAAGAATCTTCTGTCGAATGGCTCGTGTTGGTGGCGCAAACCCGATTAAAAGCTCATGAACTCATTACCATTCGGATGGGGAAAAACCATCGTAAGGTCTTGAAGGTCCGACTCGAAGATTTACCCAAATTAATAAATAATGAAAGCCATGGCTCCATCTGATCTTACCGATCTTCGCCTTCCGCCGCAGAACCTTGATGCCGAGCAATCCGTTCTTGGCGCCATTTTGTTGGACAATGCCTCCTTAAGCAAAGCTTTTGAATTAATCACGGAAGAAGACTTTTACCGAGGGGCCCATCGCCTGATTTATGAGGCCATGATGGAACTAGCGGATTCGAATGAAGTCGTAGATCAGATTACGCTCACAGCGATCTTAAAATCTAAGGGTCAGCTTGAACAGGTAGGTGGCGGTGCCTATGTGGCTGAATTGGTTCAGGCAGTTCCAAGCGCTTCGAATATTCGATATCACTGTAAAATTATCCGGGAAAAAGCGCTTTTGCGGGGTTTGATTCGAACCGCTACTGAAGTGGTTGCCCGAGGCTATGATGAGGTGGGGCAATCTGACGAACTCTTGGAATATGCGGAACGAGAAATCTTTAAGTTAGCACAAGGCCGATTAGGCCGCTCTTTTATTCCTCTTAACCAAATCATTAAGGAAAGCATTGAGATTGTCGATCGGTTATACAATAGGAAGGAAAAAATTACCGGGGTTCCCACAGGCTTCCGGGGATTGGACGATTTAACTGCGGGGCTTCAGGCTTCAGACCTTATTATCGTTGCGGGCAGGCCCAGCATGGGAAAGACCAGTTTGGCCCTCAGTATGGCTGAGCATGCAGCGATTCGGGCTGGCCTGTCTATTGGCATTTTTAGCTTGGAAATGTCTAAGGCTCAGTTAGTGCTTCGCATGTTAAGTTCTCAGGCTCATTTAGATTCTCATGCGTTGCGGACCGGTCAATTGACCGAAAAAGACTGGCGGTCTCTTTGCGATGCAGCGGATCGATTGGAACGGGCCAAGATCTTTATTGATGACTCTGGTGCCTTGACGGTTCAGCAAATGCGTGGGAAGGCCAGACGGTTGGTGGCAGACCAGGGCCTTGACCTATTAATCATCGACTATTTGCAATTGATGCAGGGCCGAAGTGGTTCGGAGTCGCGGCAGCAAGAAATTTCCGATATTAGTCGGGCCCTAAAAGCCTTGGCCAAGGAATTAGATATTCCGGTGCTGGCGATCTCGCAGTTGAGCCGGGCGGTGGAGAATCGAACGGACAAACGGCCGGTGCTCTCCGACCTTCGAGAGTCAGGCGCTATTGAACAAGACGCCGATGTGGTTATGTTTATTTATCGTGACGAAGTATATAATCCGGATACAGAGGAGAAAGGCATTGCTGATATTCTGGTGAGAAAGCATCGGAATGGACCAACGGGTGATCGTCAGTTATACTTCCAGGATCGGTATGCAAAATTCGCAGATCTTGAGCGAAGGGAAGTAACGTAACGAATTCGGCAATTTCCGTGGAGACTTTCTGTCATGCTCTATCGAGTATTTTCCCTCACCCGGGAAATTCGGCACATCAGAGGATGGCGAGAACGTGTTGTGGTCTCTTTTTTGGTGATTCCTCTGGCGGTGGTCTCTTGTGCAGCCGTTCCTGAATCGAAAAACGTGTCATTTTCTGAAGCAGTTTCCCCTGAACGATCCCGTGCCCCGATGGCCTATTATCATTTTCTTCGGGGATACCTAGCTGAATTAGCCGAGGATTTTCCTAAGGCCCTTGAGCAGTACCGAGCAGGCTTGCAATTCGATTCCGATTCCACATTTTTGCGGTTTCGAATAGCCAGTTTGCATTTCATCTCTGGCAACCTCCAAAAAACAGTGGATCTGCTGGTACTAATTGATCCGTCTATGGTCAGGAGCCCTCGGGTCTTGACGCAAATGGCTAAAATGTTCGCTGGTGCCGGAAAGTCTGATCGGTCGTTACTTCTATTCGATCAAGCTCTTGCCAGAAATCCGGAAAGGCCTGAAAGCTATCTAGAAAAAGGCATCTTTCTATTCAACCAGAAACAACTTGATGGGGCGGAGCAGATGTTTGCTCGAAACGTAGAGCTAGCTCCCCAAGCTCCAATGGGGTACTTTTATTTAGGAAAAGTGAATCAGGCCAAAAATAAAAATGAGGAAGCCGAATCGAACTATCGGAAGACCATAGTTCGAGCTCCTCAGTTTGTCCGAGGGTATCAGGAGTTATACAAGTTGCTTGAAGCGGATGATAGGGTTGCTGCAGCTGTGGGGGTCTTGGAAGGATTTCTTGTTGAAGTCAATCCCCGTCATAAAAAATTTCGGCAAGAACTCGTGCGGTTACTACTTCGACAAAAAGAATTCACTCGGGCGCTAAACGAATTGAAATTTATGATGGACCAGGACCCTCAGGATCTGAATGCCCAGATCCGGCACGCGTTGGTTTTTGCAGAAATAAAGGATACTCCGCGGGCCATTGAGGAAATGTCCCAGATTGTGGATAGGAATCCTTCTAAAGTGAGAGCTCGCGATTATTTGGGCTTGCTCCATGAACAAGCGGATCAATTTGAAGCGGCGATTCAGGTTTATAAATCTAATATCAACTTGGATCCCACGTTTTATGAGAGTCGGATTCACTTGGGATACCTCTTTTATCGACTCAAACGATATGAAGAAGCAGTACCTCATCTTCGTCGTTCTTTGGAGTTGAAGCCTGGCAACCCCGAACCTCACTTATTATTGGGTTTGACGTACACACAATCCCAAAAACACAAGATGGCTATGAAAACGTTTGAGCAAGGGCTAGACCGCCATCCTAAAAATGTGGATCTCCGGTTTAACCTGGGAACGGCCTACGATAAGTTAGGAAGGTTTCCCGATGTAGTCCGAGAGATGGAGGCTGTTCTCGAACTTAATTCTGACCATGCGGATGCTCTTAATTATCTTGGCTATAGTTATGCGGATCGAGGGATGAATATCGATGAAGCCTTGACCTTGACTCAGCGTGCGGTCGCGCTTAAGCCCGACAATGGATATTATGTCGATAGTCTCGGGTGGGCGTTATTTAAAATGGGCCGGATACAAGAAGCCCTTGCGGAAATAAAGCGAGCAGCTGAGTTAGTCAAAAATGACCCCGTAATTTTTGAGCATATGGGTGAAATCTATTTATTACAGAATGATCGAGATAAAGCCAAGCAGGCCTGGTTACGATCAATTGAGCTTAATCCAAGAAATGGAAAACTCCAGGAGCGGTTTCGGGAAGAGGGGTTTGGGGAACCGCTCGAATCTATGCCCGGCTCACCGTCAAAGCCCCGAGTTATGCAGTATGTAGATTAATGTGTGTGTTTGCGTTGTAAGCTATAATAAATGGTAGATGTCATCTTAATTTGAAGAAGGATGAACGGAAGATGTTAGGCAATATCACAAGCGATGTGGCTTCTAACTGGCAGGTCTTGTCTTAAATTATTTTGCCAAAAACTAACACCTTGTCTGTTAACAATTAGGATAGTGGACGGAATGATTCGACAAAAATTTCATGGGTGAATTAGGTGCGCAATGGCTGATGATAGACCTGCATTTTTCTTGACACATATTCAGCCCCTCTGTTATAAGCCGGAAGCATGGAGCCTGTAACGTTTTTGTCGATCGCATGCGGTTGATTTTTCGTTGTTCCAGGCAAATACCCTCTCTCATTTTCAGCTAAAACACATTTCACACTATGAACTTGTTTAAGAATTTCCTTGGGCGTTTGTCTGATAGTCTGTTTTCTTCAGTTCCCGTGGGATTGAAGCCCCGATCTCGAAAACGTAAAAACCCATCCCTGAAACTCGTTTCTGACAATCCCCATCTTGCTTCTCTTAAAGAATCCTCGACAGGACGGTCCGCGCATTCAACGGTCGGGCATGTTGAAGTCATTGAAGAGGTGTTGAGCCGTGGAGAAGCCTGGTTACTCAGTCGGCAGGATCCTGATGAGGGATTTTGGGTTGAAGAATTAGAAGCTGACGCCACCTTGACTTCGGAATATCTTATGCTTCGCCGTTATCTTGGACTAACGGATTTAGTGCGAGAGGCCAAGGCTGTTCGGTATTTACGGCATACCCAATTAGAAGACGGAGGGTGGTCTATATATAACGGGGGACAGTTGGATATTAGTGCATCCGTTAAAGTGTATTTTGCATTGAAACTTTCCGGTGTTTCGCAAGATGATCCTTGTCTGGCGCGAGCCAGAACTGCGATTTTGGCCAATGGCGGGGTAGTTTTGACCAACGTGTTTACTAAAATTACTTTAGCCTTGTTTTTTCAATATGATTGGCAAGGATTCCCAAGCATGCCACCTGAAATTATTCTGGCGCCCAAACGATTTTATTTTAATATCTATGCAATGTCTTATTGGTCTCGAGCTGTTATCGTTCCCCTGCTAATCATTTTCGCGTTTAGACGTGAGTGTGAACTTTCTCCAGAAGAGGGCATTGACGAGTTGTTTCTCACTCCTCGTGAACAAGTCCAATATCGAACTGAGCCTCCGTTTCAGAAAGATCGGGCCCTTATCAGCTGGAGAAACTTTTTCGTTTGGGTGGATGGAATACTGAAGATCTATGAACGGTATCCCATTTCCTTATTGCGTTCTAGGGCGATTAAAAAAGCTGAAGTTTGGATGCTTGAACATATGGAAGGCGATGGTGGTATAGGAGCGATTTATCCGGCCATGGCGAATTCTGTATTTGCCTTGTGCGCCCTTGGATATCCTACCACGCATCCCCTCATTGCCAAAGCCCTGCGTGAAATTGAAGCTTTGGAAATTGAGACCTCCGTGACCGAAAATGGGCAGCTTGTTGATCGACTTCATTTGCAACCCTGTCATTCGCCCATTTGGGATACGGCATTGACTATCAATGCACTCATTGAAACTGGTTTACCATTGGATCATCCAGTTCTCTTGCGGGGTGCATCGTGGTTGCGATCCTTTCAGACATCATTGGCTGGCGACTGGATTGTTTCTTCACCCACAGCCAAACCAGGAGGATGGTATTTTCAATTTGAAAATGAGTGGTACCCCGATGTCGATGATACGGCTGCCGTCACTACCGCTCTCACCAAACTTCTTCCTCTTCAATTAGCTGATCTAGAAGATAAGGCTATTAGATGTGGAAGCCAATGGGCTTTGGCGATGCAAAGTTCCAATGGCGGGTGGGGTGCATATGACAAAGACAACGATCGTTTAATTTTTAATAAAATTCCGTTTGCTGACCATCAGTCATTACTTGATCCCCCGACTGCAGACCTGACTGGGCGTTGTCTGGAAATGCTCGGAACACTTGGCTATGACAAATCACATATAGCCGTTGGTCCAGCTCTTCAATTTCTTCGGAATGAACAAGAAGCTGACGGAAGTTGGTATGGCCGTTGGGGTGTCAATTATTTATATGGAACTTGGTGCGTACTGGCAGGTCTTGAGGCTATTGGAGAAGATATGTCCTCACCATGGATTCAGCGAACGGTGGTTTGGCTTGAATCAAAACAGAATGTAGATGGTGGTTGGGGTGAGTCCTGTTTATCCTATGCGGATCATACCTGGTCCGGGGAAGGCGAAAGCACGGCTTCCCAAACTGCCTGGGCGCTTATGGCCTTATTATCTGCTGGGGTTGCTGATTCCCTCAGCGTGGTGCGGGGAGTTAATTACCTTATCCGTCATCAACAGGATGATGGAACTTGGGCTGAACCATTTCACACTGGAACGGGTTTTCCTCGTGTGTTTTATCTTCGTTATCATGGCTACAGCAAATACTTTCCGTTATGGGCGCTGGCCATGTATCGGAGTGTTCGAAGTTATGGTTATACCCGAGCCGAACAATTGCGTCGTGAGGTGCGACAAGTCAGGAAGCAAGCATGAGGTTGCATGGTTTTCACAATCGCTTTTTCTAAATATCCAAGTCATAGCTGGAGTGACCCCTGCCAAGGATAGTCGTTTTTGTCGCCACTCGTTGGGAATTTCAAGCCATTCAACGAGTTATGCCTGGCGGTCGAAGTGCAAAGATCTCGGGCAGCCGACGATATATGGTCCATTGGCCGCATTTGTCTGTGACCTTGGTCCAGACGGGGATTGGGTTTGAACGGGCGAAAACTGTTTGCCTTAATGTCTTTTCCGAGAAACAGTTTGATTTAGCTATTTCTTCAGGATTCGCTGGAGCCCTCGTTCCAACGTGTATTGGCGCTCTTGTTCTCCCAGAAATTGTAATTCAAGGGACTGAGGATACTGCTCAATCCTCGAAATTGCCTTCTTTCCCTTGTAGTGTACAATATCGGGAAATAGTCAGACGTATAGTGGTGGATGCAAACTTTCAATTTATTTCAACTTCACTGCTCACTGTTTCCCGGATTGCGTGTTCGGCCATGGAGAAACGTGTGTTGGCACAGCAATTTCAAGCTGGTGCCTTGGATATGGAAAGCGCGGGCATTGCTCAAATGGCGAAGGAGCGCAACATTCCCTTTCTTGCCATAAGAGCTGTTTCGGATCTCATGAATGAGAATTTGCCAAAGGATTTTAACTTTTTTCTGTCCACATCGACTTGGGTCAAGGGCTTTTGGCGCTTTATCAGTTGCCCTAAACTCTGGGTTGAATTGTTCCGACTGCGACAACAGGCACAGTTAGCTTCCCGACAGTTAACAAGGTTTTTTGATACGTTTTTTCTCTATCTAAGACAACAGAGATAAGTCTCAACACAACGGTAGCGAAAGGTATAGAATTTGTGTGGCTTGGTTTATTAGTAGAGGTATATAATGCATAACACGGAGGTCGATATTGATCGCGAATAAGTCATTAGCCGATTTATCCACGGAAATGTGGAGTGAGAAGTGTATGGGTTTTCATGTAGCAATAATTTTTTGCATAAGTGAAGGAATCACGTCATGAGTCATGTGTGGAATGAACATGCATCCTCTTTTTTGACCGGAAAAGTTTATGGAGTCTTCGTATTATTCCTAGTGACCCTTGTTGCTTTAGTCTTTTGTTCGGCCCCTGTTGTGGCTGTAGAGCCTGGTTCTGCGACCACAGCAGTCAAAAAAACCCTTGATCAGGTTTTGGCAATTCTGGGTGATGAACAACTCAAAACACCTGATCGTTCAAGGGATCGAATTGCGGCTCTGGAAAAAATTATTGGAGAACGTTTTGATTATGAGGAAATGGGGAAGCGCACACTTGGTTTTGAGTGGAAGAAGTTAGATAAGGCTCAACAGAAGGAATTTGTCAGCTTGTTTGAGAAGCTCTTGTTAAATACCTATACAGGAAATGTTAATAGCTACTCTGGAGAGCAAGTGCAATATACTAAAGAGCGTCGCAAAGGAAAATTTGCTGAAGTCCAAACGAAGATTATTGCCAAAAAGCTAGAAATTCCTCTTGCTTATCGGCTGGTAAAAAAATCGAGTCATTGGTGGATATATGATGTTGTGATCGATGGGATCAGTCTAGTAAGAAATTTTCGCGGTCAATTTGGTCGGATCATCAAGGCCAAAGGATTCTCCGGTCTTTTGGATAAACTTCGCATCAAAGCCGAAAAAAAATCTAAAGCCTCGGTGAAATAATTATTTTTTCGTGGTCAATGATACGCACTGTGTATTGCGCTTGGTTATTAGGATTGTCAAATGTGGAATTTGATGAGTGTGAGAAATCCTAAATTGACAAAAATATACGTGTTTAAAATGCGATAGTTGTCCCTGAAATATCGGGTCTATTTAAGAAAATCTTCCCAGTTCGTTTGCTTGACAGGTAAATGGTCCTGTGGGAGAATCTGAGTGTTTTGGGTGTTTTACTCATAAAAATAGCGTACTTCCCTCCTGTTCGAAGATCCTAAAAAGAGGTAGAGGATATGTCCTTTTTGAATAAGATCGAAGGGCCAAGTGATCTTAAGAAACTTACGCCTCAAGAATTACCCCAATTGTGCGAAGAAATCCGACAGCAGATTATTGCCGTTATTGCCAATATTGGTGGGCACCTGGCCTCCAATCTTGGCGTGGTTGAACTGACGGTTGCTCTGCATTATTTGCTAAATACGCCGGAAGATCTCATCGTGTGGGATACCAGTAGCCAGGCCTGTACCCTTAAACTTTTGACCGGCCGTCGAGAACATTTTCGCACGATTCG
>CAZGFV010000026.1:0-727 GCA_964524575.1 uncultured Nitrospiraceae bacterium | reverse complement strand
GAAGAAAGTTCTTATGACACTTTTAATGCCGGCCATGCGGGCACTGGTGTGTCGGCGGCTGTTGGATTTATGGAAGCTCGTGAGCAGAAGGGACAATCCCATAAAATTGTATGCGTGGTAGGGGATGGGGCCCTAACCTCCGGCCTTACATTCGAAGGGCTACAGCAAGCAGGGGGTTTGCACAAAGACCTTTTAGTGGTTCTAAATGATAATCAAATGTCGATTTCTAAGAACGTTGGCGCCATTTCCGCCTATCTCAACCGAACCATCACTGGCGAATTCTATTCAAAACTGAAGGAAGAAACTTCACAAATCTTGGGTTCCATTCCTCATATTGGGGAGCCTGTCAAGAAGATGGTCGGCAGGGCGGAAGAATTGGCCAAGGGCCTCATTTTGCCGGGATTACTATTTGAAGAATTGGGATTTCGGTATGTTGGGCCCATGGAAGGACATGAATTCGAGCATTTACTCCCCACACTAAATAATATTCTCAAGCTGAAAGGACCAACCTTGTTGCATGTTGTCACCAAGAAAGGCTTGGGTTATGAACCAGCCATGAAAAATCCGGTGTGGTTTCATGCCTGTTCACCGTTTGACATCAAGACAGGGAAGCCTGTTAAGAAGTCCTCGAAACCCTCATATAGTTCTGTCGCGGTTAGTACGTTAGTTAATATGGCGAAAACTGATGAGCGGGTTGTGGCTATTACGGCGGCGATGTGTGAGGGAA
>CAZGFV010000025.1:0-11958 GCA_964524575.1 uncultured Nitrospiraceae bacterium | reverse complement strand
TTGGTGGAAAAGGAAGTATGGACAGAAATTTATATGCCTCGGCAGGTTGAGAAAGGTTTAATTATGACCAATGTCCAAGAAAAGTATGAGGTGGTCATTGATAGTGAAAACGTGGAGGATACATTGGAAGCAAATATTCCACTGGGTAAGGCTGCGCTCAAGGCTGCGGTTCAAGAATATAAGAACCACATTAGTTTTATGAAGAAGTAAGGATTACCCTACCTTCCCACTAAAATGGTCTAAAGCTCTTCTGGATGGCTAGGGCTTTTTTAAAGACTTCCTAAGCCATTGGAATGATCCAAGCTTGCGGATTAAAGTTGGGTCATTCCGCCATCAACAGTCAGGTCAATGCCTGTGATATATGAGGAATCATCGGAAGCTAAAAAAAGCGTCGCTTGGGCGACTTCTTCTGAAGTGCCCATTCGCTTCATAGGATTCTCGCCTGCGAAGCCGATTTTTATATCAGATACCACTTCCATGGGTGCCCCGATCTTTTCAAAGATAGGCGTATCAATTGGTCCAGGAGCCACGGCATTGACCCTAATTTTTTTGGTCAGCAGTTCTGTGGACAGTGTGCGGGCCAAACTCCGAACTGCAGCTTTTGTGGCTGCATAGATATTGGTATTGGGAAACCCTTTTTGGTTGGCAATGGACGTGTTGAAAATAATAGAAGCCCCCTCATTGAGAAGGGGAGAGGCTATCTGAACATTGAAAAACAAGCCCTTGAAATTGATGTTCACCATTTCATCAAAGGTGGCTTCGTCTATGGTAGCAAACGGACCAAAAGTCGCTACTCCAGCATTGAGAAATAGAATATCAATTTTGCCAACTTTTTCTTTAACATCTTGGTACAAGGCTTGTATTGCCTTCAGATTGCCTGAATCAGATACGATGCCAATACTATTCCCACCAATTTCTGTGGCAGCAGCAGCCACGGCTTCTTTCCTGCGTCCTGTAATGATAACCGTTGCACCTTCGGCTTGAAATAATTTCGCAGTTGCCAAACCAATTCCACTGTTTCCACCGGTGATGATCGCCACTTTCCCTTTGAGCTTTTGAGGCATGTGATTTCTCCCTACTAAACGAATGATATAAAACTGGTCTCTTAAAGTAGATCAGGCATATTTTAACGCTGACGCCACTTATTATCACTCCCAGACCACTGTTGACAAAAAGCCTATAGGCCTCTCTTTCAATTTGCCGTTTACCTCCTAAATAGCTTGCGCTGAGGCAAGATATGATCAAGGTCGAACTGGCGGGCGTTTGGATCGACATTGACATTTCTATCAAGGGCACCACTTCAAATGTATAAATACCAATTGGCAGACTGGGGAATGTGCTGGAACTGGTCCATGGCAAAGCAGATCCTACATCCAGACAGCATTCAAAGTCTGTTCTGCCATCATACATGAGAGGGCAATTTTAATGACTAATCAACAAGAAGAATGCAGGTATTCTGATTAAGGAATAGAGAGGGTTTAAAGCATCAAGAGGAGGAGGGCACCTAGGATTATTCGGTAGTAGCCGAACACTTTGAGGGTGTGTTTTTTGACATAGGTCAGAAAGGATGCGATGACGGCCCACGCTACGACAAACGATACGAACATACCGATTAGTAGGGCAAATACATCGTTTGCACTAAACAGGTGAAATGATTGAATGAGTTTGTAGCCGGTGGCGGCAAACATCGTGGGCATGGCAAGAAAGAACGAAAATTCCGTGGCGACCTTTCGGTCTAGTCCAATCAACAGTCCTCCGACTATGGTTGAGCCAGAGCGGGACATGCCAGGTATCAATGCGACGCATTGTGCGACTCCTATGATTACAGCTGACGGGAGTCCAACATGTTTAAGTTGAGTGATGGTGACGCGTTTGGGCCAGGTTTCTACCACCAAGATGATTATCCCACCGATTATTAAACTCATTGCCACGGTCTTAGCTGAAAAGAGATGTTCTTCAATCCAATCATGGGTGAGAAGGCCAACTATGGCTGCAGGGATAAATGCGGCACCGAGGCCCAGCAGGAACCACATGTTGGGGTGTTGTTGAGCGGATTGTCGAAGGTAGGTTTGCCATGGTTGTGCGTGTTTGCTTCCCGTGGTGGCTCTCAGGCCGTTGCGAAATTCCTGTTGTTCTTGAAATCCATTGTGCAGGATCCTAAGAATTTTTTCGCGTTCATAGAACACTACCGCCATGATTGCACCTATTTGAATGCAGATATCTACACTTATGGCTATATCCCCGCTGAATCCAAGCCAATGTCCCACAAGAATGAGTTGGCCTGTTGAGGAGAAAGGCAAATATTCGGTGAGGCCTTCTACAAATCCGAGAAGTACGGCTAATCCTGGTCCGAATTGTTCCATTCAATAAGTTTTTCCTGATGAATTTTATGAAATATTTTCAGGGTGGAGGAATTTGCACACACTCTTTCGGTTACTTTGCTTGGGAAGCTAGAGGGGAAAGTGTTGCTCCGGTCTATTCCAGTTAGAGACCTTAGCTATTGACAAAAGACTATTCCCATTTCATGCTAGGATCCTCTGCCTGGAAAGAAGGCTCTGGAGTTGGCGCCGTTGCCTTGAAGTTTGCTACTACACCCTTAGATAGCTAACTGCGCAAGTCTAAGGCCGTGATTTAATGAATACAACCTTTTTGATGTAATGAGGGAAAGATGAACAGGATTCGCACTGAAAATGGACGAGTCACTCAGTTTCTGATGGTAATCGGTTTAGTGGTCATAGTGAGCATGATGCTCAGTGGTTGTGGGGCTTCAAAATATTTTCCTGTTTCCAAAAAGAAATATGAAGCTGCGGTAGCTGATATGGAGTCTGCAAAGATCGAGTTCGAAAAAAGCCGAATGATGCAGGAAGCCGTGGAACAAGATAATGAGAAGTTGAGAAATGAAAATGATAAAGTAGCCATGGATTTAGAAATGATGGAATCGGAAATTCAACGCATTAAGGAAGGCCGAGAAAGTGAGCGTGAATTGTTGTCTGCTCGGGAAGCCGAGGTGTCTGCTCGGGAAGCCGGGATGGCAGAGGAAGGTCAAATATTAACAACCAAATTCAGAAAACTTCAGCAGGAATATCAAAAGCTCAAAAGTCAAAACAGAGCACTCAAGAATACGGTTAGTCGGTACCAAAAAGAATTAAAGGAAGTGCGTCAAGCGAAGATTGAGCAGGCAGGCAGGGTGCCTAAAGCGAAGGTCGAACAGGCAGTCAAGGTGCCTAAAGCGAAGGTCGAACAGGCAGTCAAGGTGCCTAAAGCCGTGCCTCCTAAAAACCCTCCATCCCCAACCAAACCAGTAGTGGTTTCTAAGCCCATCAAGGGCTCCCTTGCTCTCGTGAATATTAATACAGCTACAGCGAATGATTTGGTCTTGTTTTTGGGGGTCACGAAAAATACAGCTGAAAAAGTTATTGCCAACCGTCCGTATCGTATTAGGGGAGAGCTAGTTGCCAAAAAAGTTGTGCCAAAAGCGACATTTGATGTGATTAAAAACAGGATTACAGCAGCGCCAAAATAAAGCCTGAAGAATTTAGAAGGAGCCAACTCAATTCATACTTCAGGTTTTAGGCCCCTTCTCCATTCTCGATTTTACCATCCACCATACGAATCAAGCGTTCTGCTTGTTTGTACAGGCGTTCGTTGTGTGTCACAATGATGAAGGCCGTGCCTCGTTTTTGATTCAACGTTTGTAAGAGTTCAAAAATAGTTTCTCCCGTGCGAGCATCCAGGTTTCCGGTTGGTTCGTCGGCCAAGACTAAGTCAGGATTTTGAATTAATGCCCGAGCTACGGCCACGCGCTGTTGCTCTCCACCAGATAATTCCCCAGGTTTGTGATGCAGGCGGTGACCTAATCCTACATCATCTAAAAGCGAGACAGCTTCTTCCATCATTTCTTGTTTAGATCGCTTCTGTATCAGCGCGGGCAGGGAGGTATTTTCAAGAGCCGTGAATTCCGGCAGTAGATGGTGAAATTGAAATATGAATCCGATTCGGCGATTTCGGAAGTTCGCCAAATCGTTTTCAGATAGGCGAAAAACATCTTGTCTTTCGTATAATATGGTGCCTTGGGTGGGCTGGTTGAGTGTGCCTAGGATATGCAAAAAAGTACTTTTCCCTGCCCCAGATGCCCCAATCATCGTAAGCATTTCTCCTCGCTGAAGGGTGAGATTAATTCCGTTCAACACGTTCACGGTTTGACTATCCAGTTGGAACGATTTGTAGACATCGTTTACCTCGAGAAATGCGTTATTCGTGCTAGAGGATGGCATCACCATTACTCGTACCGGAGGGCGCTGACTGGCTCGAGTTTTGCAGCTTGCCAGGATGGGTAAATCGTGGCGGTGAAACTGATAAGAATCGCGGAGCAAGCGACCAGTATCACATCCAAGGCTTTGACATGAACTGGGATATGGGAGATGTAATACACGGTTTGATCAAACGTAAAGTAATTTTCAATCAGCCAGAGAAAGGTATATCCCACAGGAATGCCAATAATGGTTCCGGTTAGACCGATGACCAGCCCGTTTATCATGAAAATACGCATGATGGCTTTAGGGGTCGCGCCCATTGCCTTAAGGATGGCGATTTCCCGTTGTTTTTCGTTCACGATCATCGTGAGGGTGCCCACGATATTGAAAGATGCTACCAAGGTAATAAGAACGAGCAAAAGAAACATCATGGTTTTCTCAAGCTTGAGTGCAGAAAAGAGATTACGGTTCAGGTCCATCCAATCTCTTGCGGAATAACCAACGCCCAGTGAATCTCCGATGCGGGTAGCGGTTTCATTGGCGGTAAACACGTCTTGAACTTTGATTTGGATGCCAGTCACCTTATTACCTAAACCGAAAAAATTTTGAGCCTCTTGCAGGGAAATATAAGCAAGGGAAGAATCGTATTCATACATTCCTGATTCAAAGATACCCACGACTTGAAAGGGCCGAATTTTTGGCGTCATTCCCAATGCACTAATGGGACCAACCGGAGACACAACATTGACATTGTTTCCCAGAAATAATCCAAGGCGTAATGCTAATTCCTCTCCTAAAATAATACCTGGCTTTGTTGTTACGACTGTACCATTTTTTCTCTTGACCATAGGCGGGTTTGCCAAATCCTTAATTTGCCCGTGCTTGACATTGGCTGCGACTTCCGTAACCTTTGGTTCTTTGTCTGGGTCGATGCCACGGAGGATAATACCTTGGACTCCGGTTTTCGAAGTCAGTAGCACTTGCTTGAAAATATAAGGTGTTGCAGCAACGACCCCAGGTATTTCCTCGACTTTAGTCACGAGGTTGTCGTATTCCACTATGGATTGTCGCTCGCGTCCTTGAACTACGACGTGGGATGTTGTGCCGAGAATTTTGGCCTGCATGTCTTCTTTGAAGCCTGTCATAATGCCCAGAGTACCTATGAGCGCGGCCACCCCCAGAGTGATTCCCGTAATAGAAATGAAGGTGTTAAAGGAAATGGTCCGAGTGCGACGCTTTGCTCGAAGATAGCGAAGGCCCACAAAAATTTCGTAGGGCAGGGTCACGTATGTTTCTCCGGCTTGAGCTGTGGAAAGAGAATGACATCACGAATTGATGCTTGGTTAGTAAAAAGCATGACCATTCGGTCGATGCCAATGCCTTCACCAGCTGTGGGCGGCATGCCGTATTCCAACGCACGGACAAAATCTTCGTCTAGATAATGGGCCTCGTCATAACCCGCCTTGCGTTGGACTACTTGTTCTTCAAATCGTTGGCGTTGATCGATTGGATCGTTAAGCTCGGAAAATCCATTAGCGAGTTCCCGTGTGGCAATAAACAATTCGAATCGGTCAGTTAGTGTCGGGTCCGAATCTTTACGTCGAGAGAGTGGTGAGATTTCCGTTGGGTAATCGGTAATGAATGTGGGTTGAATCAATTTCGATTCTACAGTTTCTTCAAAGATTGTGTTCAAGATGCTGACATGTGTAGCGCCTTTGGGAATATCCAAATTGAGTTTTTTAGCCGTAGCCTCGGCTGCTTCTCGATTATCCAGGACCGTCTGATCAAGCTGATTGTATTCTAATACGGCTTCAAAATAAGGAAGGCGGCGCCATGGGGGCGTGAGATCAATAGTCTGCCCTTGATATTTTAATGTTGTTTTTCCGCAGATGTCTTTTGCTAGTTTGCTGAACAGGTCTTCTGTTAATGCCATAAGATCATGGTAATCTGCATACGCCTTATAAAACTCTAGCATAGTGAATTCAGGATTATGAATTGTGGAGATCCCTTCATTCCGAAAATTTCGATTGATTTCAAATACTTGCTGAAACCCGCCGACGATTAGCCTCTTGAGATAGAGTTCCGGTGCAATCCGCAAATACAAATCAGTGCTTAGGGCATTATGATGGGTGACAAACGGTTTGGCTGTAGCTCCGCCAGGAATTGGATGCATCATGGGAGTCTCGACTTCGAGGAATCCTTGGTCGGTGAAATAATTGCGGATGCCGGTGATTAATCGGCTTCTTGTCTCAAAAATCTTGTGGACATCAGGATTGGCAATCAAATCCACATATCGTTGCCGGTACCGGATTTCAATATCGGTCAATCCATGCCATTTTTCTGGGAGTGGACGAAGGCTTTTCGTTAGAAAGGTGAGTTGTTGCACTTCGATGGTTAGCTCGTCCGTTTTGGTACGGAACAAATGACCTTCCACACCAATCCAATCACCCAAATCTAATTCTTTGGAAAGCAGGAATCCCTCATCGCCGAGTATGTCTTTTTTTAGGTACACTTGCAGACGATGCGCTCTATCTTGGAGCGAGACAAATGCAGCTTTGCCAAATCGACGAAGGGCCACGATGCGGCCAGCAATACAGCATTTGATTTTGTGTTCATCAAGTTCCAACTTAGTTTTGCCATTATGAGCAACCAACAATGGTTCAATGTCATGTGTTACATTGAAGCGAGTCCCATAGGGCTGGACGCCCATGTCTTTCAATGTACTGAGTTTCTGAATTCGTTGTAGACGTTGTTCGTTTAATTCTTCCATGCGGTAGATCCAGTATTTATAAAATCATGTTTTGTTGAGACTTACTCAAGAGAGAGTTGCTTGGGTTAAGCATTTGCCATTTTTTGTTTTAAGTACGCCTTGATAAATTGATCGAGGTCGCCGTTCATGACAGCGGTGACGTTGCCTGATTCTTGATTCGTTCGATGATCCTTAACCATCTGATAAGGCTGAAATACATAGGATCGAATCTGGCTGCCCCATGCAATATCTTTTTTTTCACCAACTATATTTTGAAACTCAGCTTCTTTTTTTCGTTGCTCTAATTCAAATAGTTTAGCTTTAAGCACACGCATGGCGCCCATTCGATTTTGAAGCTGAGAACGTTCGTTTTGACATTGGACAACGACACCTGTAGGGATATGTGTCATGCGAATTGCAGTTTCGACTTTATTGACGTTTTGACCACCTGCTCCTCCCGCCCGGAATACATCAATCCTCAAGTCTTTGTCGTCAATTACTACCTCCACGTTGTTGTCTAACTCAGGATACACCGACACAGCAGCAAAGGATGTATGTCGGCGCTTGTTTGCGTCAAATGGCGAAATGCGAACCAATCGATGCACGCCTGCCTCTGACTTCAAATATCCGTAAGCATACTCTCCCTCGATGCTGAGCGTGACACTCTTTATGCCGGCCTCGTCACCAGGTTGCAAATCAATGGTGCTTACTTTAAATCCCCGTTGTTCAGCCCACCGGACAAACATGCGCATAAGCATTTGTGCCCAGTCTTGTGATTCTGTTCCTCCAGCGCCGGGATTGATTCCGAGAATCGCTGAATTGTAATCGTGTTCATCAGACAACAATTGCTCCGTACTGATTTTGTCCAGAGCGGTTTCGAGTTTTTGAATGCCTTGGGTCAGTTCGGCTTGAAGTTCAGGATCGTCTTCTTCACCAACCAATTCCAGCGTAGCTTCTAAATTCGTTTGTTGGCGTTCAAAGTCGGTGATGCGGGAAATATCGTGTTCGATACTGGCTTTGCGGCGGCCGACTTTGGTCGCCAGTTCTGTGTTTTGCCAAAAGTCAGGCTGCGCGCTTTCCTGTTCGAGTTCTTCTAACTCATTGAGAATTCGAGGTAGGTCAAAGACGCCTCCGTAAGTCCTGGATGTGCTCTCCCGTTGTTTGCAAGCGGCTGCGAATATCGTCAAGCATGGTTCACTCCTTTGGTGGTTGACCTGTCTTAGGGTACTGAAAGACAGCGTCTACCACGGTTGGGTGGCGGAAAAATTTGATAAACCATAACAAAAACAGGCTGATTATAACACAGGTCCAGGCAAACACGTCACCAAATTGAGTATAAAAAGTTGTTGGTTCACCAAGAGAAATGCTCCCGAAGAAAGACTCTTCCGTAAATATTGGCACGGGTGCGTAAATGTGTCCTGTTGGGTCGATAAATCCGGAGCCACCAGTAATGGCTGCGCGGGCAAAGGCCATGCGATTTTCCACAGCGCGGAATACTACCATGGCAAAATGCTGATAGGGAGCTACAGTGTCACCAAACCAAGCATCGTTGGTAATCGTCACTAAAAAGTTCGTCCCTTCATTAACTAGCTGGCGGACAAGATTAGGAAAAATGACCTCATAGCAAATGGCCACGCCAAACTTTGCTTCCTTTTGGCCGGAATCGTAGGGAATAGACAACAAAGTCGGACCTGAACCTGGCTGAAAGTCGCCAATACCTACGACTAATTTTTCCAGAAAAAAGAGAAATGTTTTGAGTGGTATGTATTCGCCAAATGGTACAAGGTGTTGCTTATCATATCGTCCAGTAATTTCCCCGGAAGGAGAGAGTACGTAGGCACTATTCAACAAATAGGGTCTGCCATCGTCATGACGACGAAGTGCTGGGCTTCCAAATACTAAAGGTATCTGTGCTTGCTCAATCATCTCCACGACAAACGATTGGTAACTGATTTCGCGTTCAAACAAAAACGGCGTCGCGGCCTCAGGCCAAAGGATAAAGTCGGAATCTGGAATGATGGTTTTTGTGAGACGAGCATATCGTTCGAGAGTGCCTAACTGGTAATCTGTGTCCCACTTATGAGTTTGATCAATATTGGCTTGGACAATACCCACATTGAGGCTTTCCGAAGAGGGAGTAGTAAGTTGGCTAAGACCATATAACCAAACCACCAGAACAATTGCCGCTGCTGTGGCAATAGGAATCCATGGCTGTATAAGGGAGCCCCGGATTGGTTTTTTTGTTAAGCTCCAACGAAGTAAAAGAAAGAGCGCAATATTAACCAACACAATTAGAAACGAAACACCATACACGCTTGTAATATTAGCGACCTGAATGATGGGAAGCCAATTAAACTGAGAATAACCCAATAGTCCCCATGGCAATCCGCTAAACGCAAAAGTTCGTAAAAATTCCAACGAAACCCATAAGCATGGTGCTAGAATCCAAGCCACGGTTGCCCACCGTTGTTCAATCCAGACAAATCCCCAAGCGTATATCCCTGCAAAGAGACCCAAGTAGGTGGTCAGCAGGAACATGATAGCGATACTTATCGGAAGCGGAACTTTCCCAAACAAATACATCGCGACTACAACCCAATACATGGTTCCGCTAAACGCAAAAAATCCTGCTAGCCATCCTCGGAAAAAAGCCTGTTGAACCGTGGCATTGAGCAGTACGCGGTGCAGGGGCAATAGCGCGATCCATGCAAGACTTCCCCATTGGAAACTTTCGAAAAGGTTAGAAACGGAGAGAGAATACGTTGCACCGGTAAGCAGACAATAAAACCATACACGTTTTTTCGACATGACGTGTTGCGGTAGGGGAAACTACAAGTAGTTGCAAGCTTCTATGGAAGATCAAGGAGAATTTTGGAGCGCCTTTTTAACACTTTCAGAAATTTTCTCGCAAGGGAACAGTTGATTGCCGTTTTTAAGATCTGTAAGATGCCGCTCCAGCTTATTGGCAAGAAATAAATGTTTGAAAGAAGTAGCGATAACAGATGAAAAACTTAATGAATAAGGTTTGGAAAAGAGTGCTTGTGGCTCTGGTGGTGATGAACTTGCTGGCAATTTTGCCGGCTCGAACGTTTGCTGAGGTTGAAGCCCAAAATATAATCAGATTTGGCACCGGGGAACTTGGGATTCAAGCAGGATATTGGCAGGCATTCGAAGGTTTGGGCAATTCCAGCAATTCCAATCGAAGTGCAGTTTTTGTCGTACCTCAGATTGGAATCGTGGTTACGGATAAAATTGACTTAGGCTTATTCAGTGGGGCAGTTGAAGTCTTGGGAGAACCGGTTGTTGCAAGTTTTCATGAACCATTTAGCGCGACTCTTTTAGGATTTTCTATCGTAGGAAGGTATAACTTCTTAGAATTTGGACGCTGGATGCCCTACTGGGATTTTGGCATGGGTGTTTCCTGGACTGACTTGGCTCCACGAATTTCTGAACAAAGTACTCCCTTTGAGTTTTTGTTGGAAACCGGACCGGGCCTGGAATATTTTGTAACACAAGAATTCGCTGTGACCGGCGCGTTGAAATTACATCATATTTCCAATGCCAACATTGGCAATCGGAATACCGGCATAAATGCCGCCCTTGGATTGATCGGGGTTACGTATTACATCGATGAATACCTTTAGTAGCATAGACTGTTCCACTGTGGTTTGAAAAAAACTAAAATATTCCAATAGCGTGGAAGAGAACGATCGAGACTGCGATTGGAGCAACAAATCGAATGAGTACTTGCCAGATGGAATAACCCACCTTGCTCTTTATATCAAGTTCTGCTTGGCTGGTTTCCTTGGTCATGAGCCAGCCAGCGAAAATTGCAATGCATATTCCTCCAAGAGGCAGCATGAGGTTAGAAGTCAAAAAATCAAGGTGATCAAAGAAGGTCATCCCAAATAATTTGGCGTCTGCCCAAATGTTGAATGAAAACGCTGTTCCGAACCCCAACAGCCATGTGGCCAGGCCTGTCCAAAGGGCCGCTTGTTTGCGCGTCATGTTAAAATTTTCGATCATCATGGTAACAGCCGGTTCAATAAGCGAAATCGAAGATGTCCAGGCTGCAATCAGTAGCAAGATAAAGAAGAGTGTTCCAAAAAGAGTCCCGCCTGTCATGTTGCCAAAGGCTACAGGTATGGTTTCAAAAATCAAACTTGGTCCTGCACCAAGTTCGAGGGCATTGGCAAAAACAATCGGAAAAATTGCCATGCCCGCGATGAGGGCAACCATCGTATCCGAAATTGCAATGGCCATCGAAGTGGTAGCGATTGATGTACCCTTGGGAACATAGGAGCCGTAAATCATGATCGTGCCCATGCCGAGGCTCAGGCTGAAGAAGGCTTGTCCCATGGCTGTTAGCATGCTGGTTCCAGAGAAGTGGCTGAAGTCAGGGGTAAATAAAAAGGCAAGTCCCTCCATAAAGTAACCCGTGCTTATCGCGTAACCCACGAGTATCAATAAGAGCGTGAACAAGGCAGGCATGAGGTAAGTGACTGCTTTTTCCAGCCCGCTTTGTACTCCTCGGGCAACAACGTATATGGTGATGATCATGAAAGCCGTATGCCAACCCACTTGGACCAACGGGCTTCCCACAAATTCCTCAAATAAGGCCGAGGCCCCATCCCCGCTTAGTCCTGAGAAATTCCCGGTTGCGGAATGGATGATATAGCCAAGCGTCCACCCACCGATGACGCTATAATAGGAAAGTATCAGCATGCCGGCTAAGGTGCCAGACCATCCTATGAGTTGCCATCCCTGGCTGGCATTGTTTTCTTCCGCTAAAGCCCGCATGGAGTTTACGGGAGTTTGCCTTCCCCTTCGACCTAACATGACCTCGGCCATCATCATGGGAATGCCCAGGGCGGCTACGCACAGGACATAGACCAAAACGAAAGCGCTACCTCCATGGACACCTGTGAGATATGGGAATTTCCAAATGTTTCCCAA
>CAZGFV010000024.1:10733-11982 GCA_964524575.1 uncultured Nitrospiraceae bacterium | reverse complement strand
CTTCCCAGACCGCCAGAATACTTAAGGGATGTTCGACATAATAGGCAGCATTGTAAAACAGGGTATATCCAATCCGACCACCAAGAAACACGCCAAGTGCTGCATACACGATGAGGTCATACAATTGGTCCTTGCTCAGGGGGACTTGCTTGGCTTGTGCACGGGAGCGAATCAAAAAATACGCGCCCACTAGCCCTATCAAGTACATCAGCCCATACCACCGAAATTTCAATGGCCCAAGACTGAAAAACACCGGACTAATTTCCGGAAAAGGAAGGGCAGAGAGAATAGGCAGGTCGAACGAAAATATCATGAGAAAAAATTCCAACCCAAAATTATGAAATAGTTTTTAGCATTTTTGGCATAAAAATTTGAGAAGTTGGTGCATCCTAGGGAGGAGTTAATAGTTTTTCAAGGGATCAGGGGGTGGATTACCATTTCCCTCGAGTTCTAACTCCGTCATTTTCGGTGTTAGTTATCGGCATTCCAGGCTTTCTTTCCCGTAGGATTCAAGATTTGAAAGGCAGACGAATTTTAAGAGCTCTTATGGCAGTGGTTAAGCCACGCTGTAAGAATCCTTTCAAAAAATCTTAATCCAAAACAAGAAGAAAGAAAAGTAGTCGTTTTTCGCCTAAAGACAATGGGAATGACAAGTAAAGTAAAATTTTACAAAAATATACCCTTTTTCCTTTCCCTCTTCCATCTTCCTGCGAATGTGCTATAAATTGCTGTTTGACCTTTTTTTAGCTATTTCGAGACACTCAATCTCTAGAATTTTTTTTATGATTAATTATCTGAAGGCCTTGCCACCCAATATTGTATACACGATTGCCTCAATAGTTTCTGTGATGCGGGGCTATGACTACTTCTATGAGGAACGGCTGGAATCATTTCGATGGGAACCTAACCGTTCCCGATTAACGGCTGCGGTGAGGGATTCAAAGAGTTCTCCTGCTGGCTACTTTGTAGATATTTCCGTTGTCGATGGCCGATTAGAATACGCATGCAACTGTCCAATTTGGCATCATGAGAAGCAATGCAAGCATGTGGTTTGCGCGTTACTCACAGTTATAAATTTGCTTTCGCCACTTCATTTTAGAGTGACGAAACATCACCCGCGTCGGTTGGAAAAGCTACGAGCGGCCTTGTTGTACGATGGTGGTGGAAGCTTTCAAAAATTTCGAGGACTAAGTTTATCAGAATCTTCGGCTCATTCAGAACCTGATAATTTCGAGCTTGTGATTCAACT
>CAZGFV010000024.1:0-10723 GCA_964524575.1 uncultured Nitrospiraceae bacterium | reverse complement strand
ATCGCGATCGGTTTGCCCGTTACCTTCAGATCGAGGGTAATCGATATCCCATTATTTTTGAATGTGATGGTGAGTACATACGAGTAAAGTGGGAATCGTTCCATCGGTGCGAAATGCATACGGAATTGGACGTGATTGAAGGGAAAACTATGCTTCGACCGTTGCATTTCATCGAGGGAGTAGTGCGAAAACGTGTGAAATTATTTTGGGATTATGCTGTGGATTTGGATCAGCAGATTTTGGTGAGGGTGGAGGAACGAAATGAATGGGATGTGCAGGCCAAACTCTACGATGAATGGATATTTGGCCTAGAAGCCCTTGATGATGAACATACGTTTTCCTTGTCTCGAGCCTATCGGTTCTGGGAACGACTCATGAATCAGAATGAATCGTCTTGGGATCAGTTGAAAGCGGAAACTTTTGAACGACGCCCCATGTCTTTGCCGTTGCACAGAGCGCAATCCGTGTCGGCATATATTCCTACACTGCATCTGGAGGCTACGTGTCAACGGTTAGTGTTGAAAGTCAATGGGATCGCGACACCCTTTTTGCGGAAAAACGAAAAACTTCCGCTTCACGTGCCTCGTCATCGTCTCGTTGTGTATCCCATACAGGAGGATGTTGAACCACCGGCGTCTGGTCAGTCGATGGCTGTAATTCGGGCTGAGTGCTGGTGGGGTGAATGTTGTGCGCCACCGTTTGAACCCGTGTTTAGTTTTTTTCTGAATTTGGATCGATACCGTATTTTGCCTGTCTCGCTTCGAACGAAAAGACGCAAAAATGTTCTGAGAGACACCTTCCTGAAATTCTTGACCGTGTCGAATCCTATGGATGCCGAAAGCGTCGTGCGGTCCGCCCTTTCGGGAAAAGATTTTCAGCAGTTCGATACTAGGCGAGCGGCTAGGCATATATTAAAACAATTTTTCTCAGTGTATTGGAATAATGACGTCCGGCTTCAGTTTCACTATGGCCGATGGCAATTGTTGTCTGTAGAGAAATCCCAAGAAGCGAAGATGTATCGCCTACCTTACGAACAATTTGGTCCTCAGATATTCGAAGGAATGATGCGACACGATGAAATGCGACTGCCCTTAGACGTGCTTCAGCAGGGTTTTCCGGGTTTATATGACGCGTGCCAGGCGGAAGGTATTGAATTGTTTTATCAGGCCAAACCCGTGGTTTTGCCCCAGTGGGAATTTTCTCTGGACGCCCAACGATCTGGAGGCATTGATTGGTTTGAACTGCGTCCCGAAATTCGATGCGACGGTCAATTGATGACTGAGGCCGACGTCCATGAAGTCATGCAGGGAAGCGGGGTGGTGGAAAAGGATGATATTGTTCACATTTTTTCCGTTAAAGCGCAAGAATCGTTTCGGGCTTTTTCCTCTGTGTACCAACAGGAATTGGTTGAATCAGGGAGGGAAAAAAAATGGGTGCGCGTGCCACGCCTACAGATTTTAGATTGGATTACACTTCGGAAGCAGGGGGTTAAGGTTACTTTATCACCCGAAGATGAAGTGATACTAGATCGCTTGCTTCACTTAGAACACGTTGAGGTTCCTCCACTCCCGCACCGTCTGCATGCCAAACTTCGCGGCTATCAAAAAAACGGGTACGCCTGGTTGGCGTTTTTATATCAGCATCGTTTTGGTGCGTGTTTGGCAGACGATATGGGACTCGGTAAAACGGTGCAGGCCATTAGTCTATTGGGTGGCATCAAGGAAGGTATTATTCCTGCGTTAACAAACCAACCTGTCCCACATTTAATCGTACTGCCTCCCAGTTTGCTCTTCAATTGGGAGCAAGAGATCCAAAAGTTTTACCCATCCTTGCGGGTGTACTTGTATGTTGGTGTGGACCGGTCGCCAAAGTTTGAAGGCTTCGATGTGGTATTGACCACCTATGGTGTGGTTAGGCGGGATATCGAAAACTTGGAATCTATTCCCTTTAATCTAATTGTATTTGATGAAGCGCAGGCTGTAAAGAATATGTATGCGAAAACCACTAGTGCGGTTCGACGGTTGCAAGCCGCGTTTAAAATGGTAATGACCGGCACGCCTTTAGAAAATCATATTGGCGAATATTTTTCACTTATTGATCTCTGTCTGCCAGGTTTGCTTGGTGACTATGACAAAATAAAATCAAATATCACGTCTGCTAGTACGGATTTTCTTGATACGCTCACGCAGCGAACCAAGCCCTTTGTAGTCCGCCGGACCAAGGAACAAATTCTCAAAGAGTTGCCGGCCAAGATTGAAACCGATGTCTACTTGGATTTAACCGAAAGACAAAAATATCTTTATCAACAAACGATTAGACAAATTCGTCCGACTATCGAGGATGCCTATTGCAATAAAACCAAAGCACAGGCTCGCATTATTGCGCTCACTGCAATTTTGAAATTACGTCAATTGTGCTTGTCACCCAGATTACTTTTTCCAGATTCCCACGATTCTTCACCAAAGATCACCTTTGTCATCGAACGTCTAAGTGAGTTGATGGAAGCCGGTCATAGCGCACTCGTATTTTCTCAATTCACTTCCTTTCTCGATTTGGTTGAAGCCGCATTGGCAAGCCGTCATATTCCATATTGCCGATTAGATGGATCGACTCCTACGGAAAAACGCAAAGCGCTTATCAAAAAATTTCAAGACGGTAAAGAGGCATCAGTATTTTTACTTAGCTTAAAAGCCGGAGGACAAGGCTTGAATTTAACCAAGGCATCTTACGTTTTTCACCTGGACCCTTGGTGGAATCCGGCTGTTGAAAATCAGGCTTCCGATCGAGCCCATCGTATAGGCCAAACGCAAAAGGTTTCGATTTTTCGAATCCTCATGCGGCATTCCGTTGAAGAAAAAATGATGGTCCTAAAAAAGCAGAAATATGCTCTCTACGAAGCGGTTTTCGAAGGTGCTACGAAACGTGGTGCGGGTGCATCAATTACTAAAGAGGAATTTGACTTTCTTCTAAATTGAGGGACGTTCCTCACCAACAAGAAAAATACTCCGTCATTCCCGACGTGTTTAATGGGGAGACTAGGATTTATTATAATGGAATATCGTCTCCACACGATGGGATCCATTTGTTTCGGGGAATGTGTTAAAACCATTTTTGTCTGTGGGCCCGCGAGTAACTTATTTATTGGTAGGAGCGGATTCTTCATCTTGTGACACGTGGCCGCGCATGGACTTTTCTGTGATCTGACTTTGAATTTCCCAGGCAAGCACGCGTGCAAGTTGTTTGGCTGATAAGGCTCCCATGGGAAGTCCTTGTGTCTCGGCATGCAAGTCTTCTTCAAATTCCAACACACGATGATAGTTGACCAAGATCTTTGCTGGTTGTATTAATCTTCCCTTGCCTCCAACTGCTAGGGCCTTATCTTTTGGAACGACCCGTGTTCTGGTGGTCCAATCTCTTTCGTCGATTTTAGCCATTTAACAAACTGCGAACAGCTTTTGGTGTATTTTGCAAAAAATATGGATCCTGGACAATGAGTGCGAGTGCCTCTCGAATTCGAATATCGTATAACTTGGTTGTCGAGTCCCATTGATCCGGTTGTATCAAGGTAGTCTCGCCCAATTTATAGAAAGGTTGATGGGATAGACTACCGAACGGGTCTATCGTTAAAAGGTAATTCTGAAAGAGTTCCTCTAGGGCTTGACCTCTCTTTTCCGGAGGCATGTTTTTAATTTGGGCGTTGGTAAAGATCCGAACATGTTTGAGGTCGCGCTGAATCTTCCTTCCTTTGGGTTTTGGTTTGGTTAAGGCCTTACTAATCACCCATTGAAATTCTTTGGCGAGTCTTAGGGCAAGTTGATCAGGTTTATTCAGGTACCCATCTTCTTTAAGCCGCGATGCATTAATGAGCAGTTTAACTTTGCCATTTTGTTTAGTTCTGGCAACGAGGAATGGGAATTCTTTGCCGTCACGATTAAAAACCTTCGGTTCAATCACCACTTTTTGAAGCATATCGTGGATTAAGGCTTGATTAAATCGATGGTGTTGGGCTCGGTGCTTGGCTAATGAAGCAAAGGCTTTAATTGTTGCGTTGATCGTGTCTGCATCGACAGTCTGTTCAGACTGTTGGTTTTTTCCTTGTTCCACGAATATCTTAAAAGAAATACCAGGAATTGGGTGGCCCTCTCCACCAAAAGCCATTGGGCCAGTACTGCTCATAAGAAACCAAAATCCCATTGCTAGAAGACGTAACAATCTTTTTATCCTAGGAATTCCTGGGGTAGGGGAATCACTGTTCACATGTTCATTTTACACGGGTGGAGCAGAGAGACGCACCCCGCGAAAGAGAAACCAAATTTCCCCTGGGTTTGGGGATGGACAATACATTGAAACGTGTGGGGTAAAAATTTCTGTAAGTTTGTCCATTGAAGCAAATGCGGTTTTCTTGTAGTCTGTTACGGCATTGGGAGGAATGAGTGGATTATTCAGTATGAAGGAGTGACACCATGAATCAAGAAAACGACGAATTCTCGAGTCAAGCCACCGGAAAGACTTTTCCAGAGATTGGGGATATCGTGGCTTTCGTTGGGCACGAGGTCCAATTTTCCGGTGTCCTCACCTACAAAGGAAATGTCAGATTTGATGGCACCTTTGATGGAGAAATTGAAACGGATGACACCTTATTCATTGGGGAGCAAGCCAATGTCAAAGCTGTGATTCGCGCAGGAGCAGTAATCGCTAGCGGGCGTATTGCTGGGAATATTACGGCAAGTCAACTCGTTGAGCTTAAATCTCCAGCGGTCATTGATGCGTCGATTACCACTCCGAGACTTTCCATGGATAATGGAGTGATCTTTAATGGAAAAATTTCTATGGGTCCATCCGTTGGCCATGATAATTCTGCACAGGAAAATAGCAAAAAGTCAGTAACTGAGATCGTTGAGAAGAATGAATCGATTACAGAAACTGTAAAGTCAGCGGAGGCGGCTTCACCTGAGGCCAGTTAGGCAATTTTGACTGAGAGAGCTGTAAAAGGGTCAGAGGTCTGATCCCATTTTTTCCAGGTAGTTGATCTCTTGGAGAGTAAGGTCAAATCCCTCGATGGCTAAATCTTCTTTCATGTGTTGGAGGTTTGTAGTACCAGTAAGAGGTAGCATGCCGATTTGCTGGGCGAATCGGAATATGACCTGTAAGGGGCTGGTCCCTACGCGTTCAGCAATTTTCCCAACTCCTGGATCCCTTATGACTTCTGGGTTAGCTGTAAGAAGTGAGAAGCCTTGATAGATCACACCTTGAGCCTTGCAAATTTCTCTAACCTCTTGATCCCATTTAAGCATCGCATAACAACGATTTTGGACGATCATCGGCCTCACGTTGGCCTTTTCGCAGAGTATCCGTAATTGTTCTGCTGTGACATTACTGATTCCAATCATTTTGGTTTGTCCTGATTGGTACAGAGTTTCAAGGGTTGCCCATACTTCCCAATCTTCTTTTCCTAATCCGTGTCGTGCATAGGGTCCATGTAAGACGTATGAATCCAAATAATCAGTTTGCAGATGTTCAAGTGAACTTTGGAATGATTGCTCCACTTGTTGAGTGATGGGTGCAATAGGATCGTAGGGTGTGCGATGATCTTGTCCAGAAACAGGCGTGAATTTTGTCTGAAGGAATAAAGATTTTCTGGGGATTCCCTGTTGTACTAACTTGTGCAAAGCTTGGCCCACTAGAGCCTCATTGTAATGAATGAGTTGATTTGCGGTATCGATGGCCCTAAATCCAGAGTTGACTGCTAGTTGGACAAGGTCTCCAGTCCTTTCTTTTTTCCAAGCAGTTCCATACATGAAAGCTGGAATTGGAACATCGTTATATGCCGTCAAGGTATTCATGAAAGAGTATTTTCCTAAAACAAATTAGGGAGTAAGAAATTTCATAAACTTCTCTTTGTTTTGGACTGGAGTTAACGTTGGTCTTCCTAGGTTTTTCCTTGCTCCCTTTTTTATTCGTATTTCTAGTAAACTCAGTCCTGGCAACTCACGAATTTTTGCAAGTTTGTTTTTTATCTCTTGGGTTGTTTCGGCTTGGGTGGTATGTTGGTACCCGGAAGCTTGGGCTATTTTCAAAAAGTCTACCTGAAATCCAACAGTGGGCTGACCACCCACTGAATCATGTGCTCCGTTGTTGAGGATGATGTGTTTCAAGTTTTTTGGTTGAAGAGACCCATTGATGGCGATGCTCCCTAAATGCATGAGTGCAGCTCCATCACCATCTAAACACCACACTTGCCTATCGGTTTTTTGAAGCGCGATCCCCAGCGCAATTTGTGAGGCATGTCCCATCCCGCCCACGGTTAAAAAATCCTGCTGATGTCCTTGATTATTCCGAACTCTGGACTCAAAAACCTCGCGAGAGGCCATGCCTGTTGTTGAAACCACAATATCATTAGGACTTAGTTCATCCAGAATCTGTTGAATGGCCTGTTCTCTCGTTAATTTCATAGAGGCAGATTGGATTTGTTGAAGTCGGTACGAATTAAACGTACCTTTTCGAATAATTAAGGCAACGGGTCTGTTGCTGTCTCGAGCTGTACGTAGCGCCTGTCTGATGCTTGATTCAGCTTGTTCCATGTCCGGGCTCACAATGGTATAGGGAATCTCCATCGAGTCCAACATGGAAAGCATAACTCGCCCTTGTTTTTTATGCTGGGGTTCATCGTCGATTTCGGGTTCCCCGCGCCATCCAATGACAAACAGCAGGGGGGTGGCATACACTTCTGGATCGGCTAAAGAGAGAAGAGGATTGACAATATTGCCCACTCCAGAGTTTTGTAAATAGATAAGAGGAACCTTTCCAGTTGCAAGATGGTAACCAACCGCCAAGGCTACGGCCCCCCCTTCGTTGGCCGCGATGACATGTTGGTCTTTCGGAGTATTTTGGGCAACGCAGGCACAAAAATCCTTCAATAAGGAGTCTGGGACACCCGTGAAAAATAAGACATCATGTTTTTGGAGGCAGCGAAAAATTTTGGTGGGGTCAAGCATGGATGGATTCCCGGTGAATGGACTGGAGGGTTGTGAAGATTAAGAGGAGCTTCATGTGGCTATTATCAGTTTTAAAATTCTCCGGCCTGAATGACGTCATCGAGACTATTGATGTCTAGCCAATGTCCTATCGTATACAAGACTCTTATGGAAAAGTTCCTTCGCAGAAGTTCCTGATACAACTGGGACATGATGGCTTTACCATTTGCAGGATCGGCTAAAAGGTATTCTAGGATTTCTTGAACTTGTTCACAGGTTTTAGAGGATACTTTGAGAAATCCCATGCAAACCCCGTGAATGGAATCCTTCGGAACATCGTCTCCGATTTGTTTTAAATAGACTTTTGAATAAAAGGCTTGTCGAGAATTAGGGAGAGTGCACTCCGCGAATCCATTCAAGCGTGCGTAGCTTTTCCTTTCCTCCCATTGGCTATCCACGAATATGACTAAGTCATCAGGTTCTTGAAACAGGGCTTGAGGAATGTATTGATGAAACAATACATCGCCGTAGGAAATGATTGTATCTTGAAACTTCCCATTTTTTGAGCGAAGTGCTTTGAGCAGTGAATTTAGTTCTCCAGTGTCGGCAAACTCCTCATTATCTACATAAGTGAGATTTGGCAAATTCACAGCTTCTTTTTTATAACCCCGAACCACAGTGATGTTTTTAATAGATACGGCATTGTAGGCATCCACAATATGTGAAAGGATAGGCGTTCCTTGAATATGGACCATGGTTTTGGGTTTGTCTTCTGTGAGCTCACCTAACTCATCTCCTCGGGAGGCGGCGAGAACAATTGCGGCCATGTTCTCGGAACTCTGAGGAAGATACCGCTTTTCTGCCTCTTGCAGTTCCGCAGCTCCTTGAAGTCGAAATACTTCGGATACCGGTGCTATGCGGTCTTCGACGGAAAGCAAGTTTTCTTTTTCTTTCAAGATGTAGGCAGTCTTTTGCATGATTGTGACAGTTGCTCGAAGAAGGTGGTTGGCCCAAATCACGATTGAGAATCCCGCTTGCCGGAACACTTCCGTGGGGGTGGCGTAATATTTTGTTGGGACAATGGCTACTGGGCAGCGACCGCCCCATTCTTTTTTAAAGGCAAGAATTTCATCAGGAACAGCCAGGGCGCTATGAATCAAAATGCCATCAGCCCCAGCTTGATGATAGGCTTCGGCGCGCCGTAAGGCTTCGATGAGTCCCCATCCGCAAATAAAGGCCTCGACCCGAGCAATAATGCAGAAATCATCATCCGTTTGTGCATCTTTCCCAGCTTTAATCTTCCCGCAAAATTCATCAATGTTGGCCATGGGTTGCACATCCCCCTTGAGGAAGCTATTGGTCTTGGGGAACTGTTTATCCTCGATACAGACCGCCGCGATCTGGCGTTGCTCAAGCTTACGAATGAGACGCTGCATATTGTTGAAATTTCCATAGCCTGTATCCCCATCCAGCAAGATGGGAATCTTCGTGGCGTCAGACATGAATTCAAGGTTGTCTAGAATTTGTGTCCAGCTGGCCTCATTATTATCCCGTACCCCAAATTGTGCAGAAATAGTCAGACCGCTAGCCCAAATCCCCTTAAAGCCTGCCTCCTCTACTATCTTAGCGCTGAGGCCGTTATGGGCTTCACAAATGAACTCCAGCTGTTCAGACAAAAGTAGGTTTTTGAACTGTTGAGATATTGATGTAGTGGGTTTGGAAATCATATAGCTTTCTGCATTTTTGCTTGTCAGAAAATTTGCAATGCGTCGTTTTTCCTAATTGTGAACCATGCTTGCAGTTTTGTAATCACTTGCTACTGCAGTAGAAACGTGACCATATTGCATGGGGCATTCGTGAAATGCCCATGAAGCATGCCGATAAGCAGATTGTTCATGACCATACATCCATTGTGGTTAATAACATACCCCTCATTTTAAGAATGTTCAAATTTGTCTGAATCCATGCTGGAAACCATTTTCTTTCTCATTTTGAGGATTTTGAAGCCATTTCCCTTCCTATTTTTGAAGATCAGTGGAATAAGTGTGTAGAATTTGCCATTCAACCTCTTGCGATGTTGCTTAATGATAATCGCTTCTATATTGGTGGAGTCAGCGCTAAGAAAGTCACGTTCGAATTTCCAAAAAATCTGGTGTTCATTTCTATTGTTACTGGTCCTCTTTACGGAATCGGATTTTGGAAAATTAATAAAAGCGCTTTACCTTTCATGAAGGAAATGCACTCTTGAGCAATTTCCAGCACTTAATAGCTACAACGAGACTTAAAATATTCTCTGGTAGATAGATGGCGTCTCAAATTATCTTAGTCGGCATTGGAGGGTTTATCGGATCGGTGTTTCGACTCCTGCTTTCGGGGTTTGTATCTAGATTAGTACCATTGTCAGAATTTCCGTTCGGCACTCTTGCTGTGAATGTTGCAGGGTGTTTGCTCATCGGCTTGTTAAATGGTTTAGCCGAAACCAGGCAAGCAATTGGTCCGGAACTTCGATTGTTTTTGATGATTGGGATGCTAGGTGGTTTTACGACCTTTTCAGCTTTTGGCTCTGAGACGCTCGTGCTTATCAGAGATGCCGAAGTGTTTCGGGCTATAGGTAATATTTTCTTGCAAGTGTTCTTTGGGCTGGTTGCGGTATGGTTGGGCGATATGCTCGGTCGGATTGGGTAGGGCTTATGTTGGAATCTAACAAACTTAAAGGGACGGAAAAAGTAGCGTGACGAGCAAGCTAATTCATCTGTGGATCAATGGGCATGTCTCGGTAAATCTCATATTGAGTTCCTAGCGTCTGTAAGCTATCTGCCCAGATTCGAGTATGATCTCGGTCAAACATAAAAGAAGAATCAACTGACAACGTGAGCCAGGAACCGCTTTCCATTTCATTTTCTAGTTGCCCGGGAGCCCATCCCGAATACCCCATGAACGTCCGAAAATTATCGAGACTGAAGGGGTTTTTCACGATTTCTTCCAGTGTGGCCATATTTCCGCCAAGATAAACCCCATCGAACACATGATGCGTATTTTCTGGTTCTTCCGGAGTCTGATATAAAATTAGGAGATGATTGCGTTGAACAGGGCCACCCGAAAATACCATGTGTTTCTGGCCCTCCAGTATTGGGATTTGAGGGAGCACTTCAGTGATATTCATTTTTGTGGGGCGGTTTACTACCACTCCTAGCGCTCCCTCTTCTCCATGTTCACAAAGAAGAATCACTGCTTGTCGAAAATGGGGGTCGCGAAGATTAGGAGTAGCGACAAGAAAAATACCTTTTTCAAGGGGAGCGTTCATAAGTTGAAAACCTCAACACCATGGTGTATCTGCTGCCTGCTTTTGCTCTTTAGAAAACTGCCTGGCTTTCTTAAAGAGGTGTCAGAAAAATCTTAAATCTTTGAGGGTGTGCTTCTTTATCCTCTATCCTTAGGTTCGGTAATCCTTAAATTCCACTTCTGCATCAGGCAATTTAAAAAATGCCCGCATTTGTTTTTTTAGGGCCGCCCGTCCGTTTTCATCTCCGAGGTTGAGTTGGTATTCGTTGATGACCATGGTCTTGACTCCCCCCGGTTTGTTCCATTCGTTCCAACAAACTCCGCAGACATTATTCTTTAATTCTTCCTCCAATTTTCCCATAAACATAGGCTCTGTTATCATCTCAGCAGCTTGCTCGCACCGCAAACATTGGATCTCGGCCATACCCAGCCTCCTTTTCTCAACTCTTTTAAATTCTGACAAAATA
>CAZGFV010000023.1:10056-12075 GCA_964524575.1 uncultured Nitrospiraceae bacterium | reverse complement strand
ATCTTTCATCGCCCCGCAAATGGCTTTCTTCGCTGTGCCTCCTGTCATTTTAGTAAGGTCAAAGACGTGACCAAGGCTGAATTGCCAGGACAAATTTTACAGGGAACGATTTGTCAGGATTGTCATATGGAACGGTCGACTGGCAGTTCAACATCGAAACGGGGTTCTCTCACTCGTCCCATTGGCCGGCATTGGTTTCAAGGGATCGTGATTCCTGGGATCATGTTGAGTAACCGCAACTTGCAGGCAGAATGGTTCCCCCGAGTAGATGTTGAACTGGAAAAAGGGTCGAGCAATGTTCAAGGAACGGTGCTTATCCGAAACGGAAGTCTGCCACATGTGTTTCCCGGTGGCGATCCAGTACTAAAACAGTTTTTTGTGACTGTGACCGTAAAGAATAAGGAAGGTCACATTTTAGGGACCAAACAAGAGCGGTTTGGGTTGGACTTTGAGCAATTGCTTCGAGGTCCTATCCCCAATCCTCTGGTGAATGGTGGAACCACGCGAAGGATTCCTTTCTCTATTTCAATGAAAAACGGTGATCAACCAAATTATGTTGAAACCGTATTGAGTTATGCCCTCATTCCCGCTCCTGGGCAACTACTTATTGACCAATATTTGGCTACACTAGCAACTGACCGAGAGAAGGAAACAGCCAAAAAGATTATTGCGGATTATTCATCACAGCGACTTTTAACATTCCGCATAAAATCATTCAACTAATCTCTAACTACCTGTTCACTAATGCCAACATGATGAATTGAGGGTGGCTTCATGCGAAAACTATTCCATGTCATATGTTGGGTCGCGCCTTTCTTTGTGGTGACAACTCTGTTGTCCATGATCATCGAGCTCCCAGTCACCGAAACTCTTGCAGCGAAAAAAGGGATAGAAAAGCCTTTAGGAAAAGCCTATCCACACTCACAAAAATGTAAGCGTTGTCACTTGCGTGTATTTGAAGAATGGGAAGCTTCTGCTCAATCGCGGTCGATATTAAGTGCGCCTTTCCGCGTATCGTTGGAGCGATATCGGGCTACAATCAAAGATAAAGAGGGTGCCATGTGTTTCAGGTGCCATGCACCCAGCGTGCTCGAATATCCAGACCATTCTGGGGTGTATATCAAGGAAATCGAATCGGGTGATCCGAGTTTGGATGGTGTTGGGTGTTCTCAGTGTCATTTAATCAAAGAAGTAGACTCAAACCAACACCCTCCCCATCCGACGTACCAACTAGCACGAACTGTATTTGGAAGTTACAAAAACCCTAAAGAAAATTTAGCGCACCAGTCTGTCCCGATTCCGTTGTATAGTCAATCTCAATACTGTGTGACCTGTCATGAAAATCTTCCTGGTTACGAAAAACTTCCTGACTTGCTTGGGCCGTGGCAGGAATCGAAAACACAAAAAGCAGGGAAAAATTGTCAATCGTGTCACATGCCTGAGGCTTTCGGTGAATCAGCTAATGGAGAGCGGAATCGAAAAATTGCCAATCACAGTTTTCCAGGTCGGTTTGGAAAAGTTCGGGCCGATGCAGTCAAGTTGGAAGTCGAGACGGAAGTCAAAGGTAAGGAATCAGAGGTTAAGGTCACCATTCAAAGCTTGGTGCCTCACAATTTGCCTTTGCCACATCCTGGCTGGTCACGAGTCGAGATCGATTTAACGATTCTTGGAAAGAATTTGCGAAAATCTTACCGTGAGCAACGGTACTACGAGCGAGTATTTGGTGATGAAAATGGTAAAGCCACTGTCTTTGACTTTAAAGCGGTTAAGGTGTTGAAGGAAAATGTTCTTAAGCCAGAAGAAAAGCGTACTGAAACGTTCAAGTTCCCAACACCAAAGAACGCACCGTCTATGGACGTGATTGTGACCATGACGTATGCACCTATTCATGGGCCAGAAGATTTTGTTAAGGAAGTAGAGATGCGAGCTGCTCGGGGTAAAAAAGATCGTGCTTTTAAGCCTGTTCAAATTGTTCAATTTAAGGAAAATGTTCCACTAAAAGTAAAAAAATAAGTTTAA
>CAZGFV010000023.1:0-9956 GCA_964524575.1 uncultured Nitrospiraceae bacterium | reverse complement strand
CTTTAGTTCTTCTGGAGTAATGTCGACATCCAAACGTCGTGATGGAATATCCATGGTAACAATATCTCCAGTTTCTACAGCGGCAATAGGTCCACCTTTAGAGGCCTCTGGTGCAACGTGTCCTGCCATCAATCCATGAGTTGCACCTGAGAAACGTCCATCAGTTAGTAAGGCCACACTTTCACCAAGCCCCGCTCCAACAATTGCGCTGGTGACTCCAAGCATTTCTCGCATTCCTGGTCCGCCTTGTGGACCTTCATATCGAATGACTACGACATCGCCACTAACAATTTGACCTTGTTGCACTGCAGTAAATGCATCTTCTTCGCAATTAAAGACTTTGGCAGGCCCACTATGAGTTAATTTTTTATTCCCAGCCACTTTGACTACGCATCCTTCAGGTGCCAAATTGCCATGCAAAATCACTAAACCACCAGTAGATTTAATGGGTGACTCTACAGGGTAGAGCACTTTTTGTCCTGGCGTTTCCGAAGCAGTCTCGGTTTCTTCATTGAGAGTCCGTCCTGTGACTGTAATACAGTCGCCCTTGAGAAGACCTGCCTCAATTAAACGTTTGGCTACTAAGCGTGTACCTCCGGCTTGATAGAGATCAGCAGCAAGATATTTTCCACTGGGCTTTAAATCTGTAATCAGGGGGATACGTTGGTTAATCGTATCGAAATCATCTATGTTGAGTTCCACTCCAATCTCATGTGCAAGCGCTAGGAAGTGAAGTACTGCATTTGTAGAGCCACCTGTAGAGGCAACAGCTGCAATAGCGTTTTCCAGAGCATCCCGAGTAATAATTTGTTTTGGACGAAGGTCACGTTTGAGAAGATCAATAATAAAATTTCCACACTGGGTAGACACGGATTTTTTTTGGGGATCCAGGGCGGGAATGCCATTAAAACCCATTGGGGAAATGCCTAAAAATTCAAAAGCAATGGACATGGTATTCGCCGTAAATTGTCCTCCGCATGAGCCAGCTCCTGGACAGGCATGCGTTTCTAAGTCATGGAGTTCAGCATCAGATATTTTGCTATGGGCATGGGCTCCAACGGCCTCAAAGACTTCCTGAATCGAAACATTATGCCCTTGGAATTGCCCTGGCATAATCGATCCACCATATAACATGAGTGATGGGAGATTTAGGCGTGCTAGGGCCATGACAGTGCCAGGTATTGTTTTGTCACACCCCGATAATGCCACGACGGCATCAAAGAGGTGGCCACGTACGACCAATTCAATAGAATCAGCGATGACCTCACGGCTGACTAATGAGGCTTTCATACCCTCGGTGCCCATACTGATGCCGTCAGAGACAACCACAGTATTAAATTCTATCGGTACGCCACCAGCCTTACGAATTCCTTCTTTGATGTTCTTTGCCAAATCGCGTAAATGGTAATTGCAAGGTGTGACTTCTGACCACGTATTAGCCACGCCTATGAGAGGTTTTGAAAAATCCTCATCCTGAAGTCCTACAGCTCTGAGCATAGCTCGGGCGGGTGCTCGATCTGGGCCTTCGGTTAACTTACGACTTTTGTGTTTAAGATCAGGTACCATTACGAATCCTCCAAAATTGGCTTCAAAATTTGATGGTATTCCAAAGAGGAGAAGGACGAATTTGGCATAGTCAATAGCCTTGGGTCAATAATGCAAGGGTTCTGGCCTCATAGTGGGGGGTTGGTTTCCCTTTATTATTTTCATGATTTCTTATAAGAACTTTGCAAAAATCTATCTTTGTTTCAATTTATCATATATATTTTCCAAAAATTTCTTTAATTATGAGTATGGAAAAACCGATAAAAATGATAGGATTTTGCCAATTTTTCAAGAACTAGTGCTGTTAGGGTTGTGTGGATTTTGCTATGGTGTTTCAGGGTTTTGTTGGTGTTCAAGGCATTGCTAGATTGCTGATTCATCAATCCCATAGCCTCTCACTTTTTAGATAATGCTTTAGGGAAGGGTAAGACTGTGGCTGATCAAGTATCGATCAAACAATTAAGCATTAATACCATTCGGACCTTGGCCATGGATGCTGTACAAGCAGCCAAGTCTGGGCACCCAGGAACGCCGATGGCTCTGGCACCTGTGACCTATTGTCTGTGGAATGACTTTCTGCAATTTGACCCGGCTGAACCTGCGTGGCCCAACCGTGATCGGTTTGTGCTATCTGTTGGACACGCCTCGATGTTGCTTTATGCCATGTTGCATCTGACTCAAGTCAAGCGACTCAACGATAATTATGAGGGTAACAATGAGTTGGCCATGCCGCTTGATGAAATCAAACGGTTTCGACAATTAGAAAGTAAGTGTCCTGGACATCCTGAATATCATTGGACATCGGGAGTTGAGACGACTACCGGGCCGCTTGGTCAGGGAGCAGGTAATAGCGTCGGCATGGCCATCGCCCAACGTTGGATGGCTAATTATTTTAATCGCCCGGGGTTCGATGTTATTAACTATGATGTGTATGCCCTCTGCGGAGATGGGTGTCTAATGGAAGGAGTATCCAGTGAGGCAGCCTCCCTGGCCGGACATTTGAAATTATCGAATCTGTGTTGGATTTATGATAACAATAAAATCACAATTGAGGGAGAAACGGCCCTGGCCTTTAGTGAAGATGTTGGCGTGCGATTTCGAGCCTACGGATGGAACGTGTTGAATGTGGACGACGCCAATAATCAAGAAAAATTGTCAGATGCTTTCCGCGCATTTCAAGAAGAAACCACAAAGCCCACTATTATAATCGTAAATAGTCATATCGCGTTTGGCGCACCCAATAAACAAGATACCCACGGAGCACATGGGGAGCCATTGGGCGAAGAGGAAATTCGACTGACCAAGAAAAATTATGGGTGGCCTGAAGAGGCGAAGTTCTTGGTTCCTAATGAAGTTATTGAACATTTCCAAGGTGGAATGGGTCAACGAGGAAAAGTGAATCGCAAAGTGTGGATGGAAAAGTTTCAAGAATACAAAGCACAATACCCAGAATTGGCTGAACATTTGCACAAAATGCAGCATCGACAACTTCCAGAACAATGGGATCGAGGGTTGACGGAATTTCCTGCTGACCCGAAGGGGGTGGCCACTCGGGAATCGTCTGGGAAAGTTCTGAATGCCATTGCGAAGGAAGTTCCCTGGTTAATCGGAGGGGCTGCCGATCTCGCGCCCTCCACGAAAACGCGGTTGACCTTCGAGGGGGCGGGGGACTTTGAAGCTGAGACCCAAAGCGGACGAAACCTGCATTTTGGCGTTCGAGAACATGCCATGTGCGCGGTCATGAGTGGCATGGCTTTGTCTAAGCTTCGCGCCTACGGTTCTGGATTTTTGATCTTTAGCGATTATGGCCGGCCTGCGATTCGTCTCGCTGCCATGATGGAAGTTCCAGTGATTTATGTTTTTACCCACGACTCCATTGGTGTTGGCGAAGATGGTCCAACACACCAGCCGATTGAGCATCTTGCCTCCTTACGAGCGATTCCCGGGTTGATCACGTTTCGTCCTTGCGATGCGAATGAGGTCGTTGAGGCTTGGCGTGTGATTATGCAAATGCAGCATCAGCCCGTAGTGCTGGCCTTGACGCGACAAGCCCTGCCGATCTTGGACAGGACTCAATATCGGTCGGCCTTGGGAGTTGCTCAAGGGGCGTATGTATTGGCTGATGCTGATGATGGCAAACCAGAGGTCTTATTGCTCGCCTCTGGGAGCGAAGTGGCGCTCTGTGTGCAAGCCTATGAACAACTTAAAATTGAAGGAATAAAAGCGCGGGTAGTTAGCATGCCCTCCTGGGAACTGTTTGAAAAACAAAGCCATGATTATAGGGATTTTGTTATCCCCCCAAATGTTACGGCTCGCGTTTCCGTTGAGCAAGCTACAACTTTCGGGTGGAGTAAGTATGTGGGGTCCACTGGGTCCAGTATTGGAATGGAAACCTTCGGTGCTTCGGCTCCAATAAAAGATTTGATCAAACATTTTGGATTTACAGTTGAGAATGTTATGGCTGCTGCCAAGCAACAACTCGAACTCGCAGTTCGAATGTAACTATAGCCTGAAATTGTCATTACCAGATTGAACATCACGGAGGCTGAGATATGAATCCCCTCGAAAAGCTTCGAACAGTCGGGCAAAGCCCATGGTATGACTATATTAAACGAGGGCTGATCACCTCCGGCCAATTACAGGCTATGATTGATAACGATGGTTTGATGGGGGTGACTTCGAATCCATCTATTTTCCAAAAGGCGATTACTGGAAGTGCCGATTATGATGAGGAATTAGAGCGCGTCGCGGCCCAAGTTACCAGCGTTAAAGATGTATATGAAACTCTCGCGATTCGAGATATTCAAGATGCGACGGATGTCATGGTTTCTGTGTACAAGTCAAGCGATGGGCGAGATGGATATGTAAGTCTCGAGGTGTCACCTGATTTGGCGTTCAATACAAAAGCCACGATTGAAGAAGCCTTGCGTCTGTGGAAAGCTGTCAATCGTCCTAACGTAATGATCAAAGTGCCTGGAACCCCCCAAGGATTGCCTGCAGTCGAGCAGTTATTGAGCCAGGGAGTGAACATCAACATTACTCTGTTGTTTAGCGTAAAGGTATATGAGGAAGTCGCAAAGGCTTATATTCGTGGTTTAGAAAAATTCTTGGCCAATGGGGGGGATGTGTCCAAGATTGCTTCGGTTGCCAGCTTTTTTGTGAGTCGCATTGATACGGTAGTTGACAAGCAACTAGATGCCAAACTCAAAGACGAGACCGATGGGACTAAACGCCTGATCCTTGAAAGTCTGAAAGGAAAAGTTGCCATTGCTAATGCCAAAATTGCCTATCTGGCTTATCAGGAAATATTTTCGAGTGCGCCGTTTCAGGCGTTGAGAATAAAAGGTGCAAAGGTTCAGCGTCTTTTATGGGCTAGCACAGGAACAAAAAATCCCCAATATCCGGATACCTATTACATGGATACATTAATTGGCCCCGATACTGTGAATACAATTCCCGCAGCCACCTTTAGTGCGTTTCGTGATCATGGAACAGTCAGAGAAACTCTGCTTGAAGACCAAGATGAAGCTAAGGCCATGATGCGAAATCTCGCAGATTGTGGCTTGTCTATTGATGATATCACAGAGACCTTGCTCAAAGATGGTGCGCGGTTGTTTGTTGAATCCTTTGATGCTCTCATGGGGTCGATTGCCAGGAAGCGCAGTGAATTATTGGGTTCTAAGATCAATTGCCAAACCATGAGCCTTGGCACCTATAAGTCAGAGGTTCAAGAGACAATGAAAAATCTCCAGTCTCAAGATTTCGTTAGAAGATTGTGGGCCAAGGATGCATCATTGTGGCATTCAGAGCCTGGGCATCAAAAGATTATTCGAAATGCCCTAGGATGGTTGAATATCTCTAAACAACAGGTTCAACACATCCCACGATTAAAATCTGTCGCCGAAGAAATCAAAAATGCGGGGTTCAAATACCTTTTATTGTTGGGTGTTGGAGGCAGTAGCTTATGTCCTGAGGCGTGCCGGATGACTTTTGGTGTCGTACCAGGTTATCCCAAGTTGCATGTGCTGGATAGCACAGTTCCTTCTCAAGTGAAAAACTTTGAGGAGCGCGTAGATCTTGAACGTACTCTTTGTATTGTGGTGAGTAAGTCTGGAGCAACCACCGAGCCCTTGGTTTTTCAAAAATACTTCTTTGAACGCATGCGGCAGATCAAGGGCGAGCGGGCCGGCGAAAATTTTATCGCCATCACAGATCCTGGTTCCTTCTTAGAGCAAGTAGCAAAGGAATTAAAATTTCGCCATATTTTCCCTGGTGCGTTGGAGATTGGGGGACGTTATTCAGCCCTGTCTAACTTTGGTCTTGTACCCGCAGCGCTTATGGGAGTGAACATTGAGCATTTTATTCAACGTGCTGAACGTATGCGGCATAGTTGTGACTCGACCGTGCCTGTAGCGGAGAATCCAGGTATTGAACTGGGTGTAGTATTGGGAACCTTAGCCAAGGCTAATCGTGATAAAGTCACGCTTATCACTTCTCCGGCTCTTAGCGATTTGGGCGCCTGGCTTGAGCAATTAATTGCTGAAAGCACAGGCAAGGAAGACAAGGGTATTGTTCCCATTCATGATGAACCATTGGGAGAGATAGTTTCCTATGGTGATGACCGATTTTTTGCATACATTCGTTATACAGATGGTGCTGATCTCAAGCAGGATGATAGGGTCGAAGCGTTAAAAGAGGCAGGCTATCCTGTTATCCAAATTGATGTGGCCGACCTCATAAATCTAGGGCAAGAATTCTTCCGATGGGAAATTGCCACAGCAACGGCAGGGTCACTTATGGGTATAAACGCATTCGACCAACCTAATGTTCAAGAAAGTAAAGATTACACGATATCGTATCTTGAAGAATTTAAAAAGAGTGGACAATTGCCGGAAGAATTCCCAGTCGTTACTGATGGAGATATTCGCATTTTTGTTGATAGGGCGAATAGGCAAGTTTTTGAAGGAGCTTCGACTTTAGAACAGATCATTTTAGCTCAACTAAATCGCGTTCGGTCAGGAGATTATGTGGCTATCAATGCCTACGTTGAACGGACCCCTTCGGTCCATGATAGTTTCCAAAACATTCGGACCATGGTCCGTAACGCCAAACGTGTGGCGACAACACTAGGGTATGGTCCACGATTACTGCATTCCACTGGACAACTTCACAAGGGTGGCAAAAATTCTGGAGTTTTTATTCAGGTGACCTCAGACGCAGCTCAGGATTTTGCTTTTACTGGAGAGTCCTATTCCTTTGGAGTCTTGGCCGCAGCTCAAGCCTTAGGAGACATGAAAAGCCTCAATTCACGTAACCGCCGTGTCATTCGCATCCATCTTGGTGCTGATGTGGAAAGTGGGTTGAGTCGATTACAGGCCGCGGTAGAAGGATCGTTGGTAGCGCCGAAAGCCTGAAAAATAAAATCACCTCCTTAATTGGCACCATTTTTGAGATGACACCTTGGGCGAGAAAATTTCTCCAACTTTTCTTATGGCTGGAATAAAACATACCCTCTAGATGCCTTCAATGTGTCATGATGAATCGTGATAAAAAATACTTTGTATTTCCCATTTATTGAGCACCATTAAGATTGTAAGGAGTGTGTCTATGTTATTGACGAAGGGGTATGCGGCCATAACCGCTGGGGAGGCATTGAGACCTTTTAGTTTTGAGCGTCGCGAAGTTGGTCCCAATGATGTCTTAATCAAAATTCGATATTGTGGTATTTGCCATTCCGATATTCACCAAGCTCGTGATGAATGGGGCGGATCCATATTTCCCATGGTTCCAGGCCATGAAATTGTTGGGGTTGCTGTTCAGATTGGGTCTGATGTTACAAAGTTTAAAGAGGGTGACACGGTTGGGGTTGGATGTTTCGTGGATTCTTGTCGGACGTGCATGTCGTGCAAAGATGGATTGGAACAATATTGCGAAGAAGGGATGGTGTTCACCTACAATGGACTTGATAAGGAAGGGAAGCCAACGTATGGAGGATATTCTCAACAAGTCGTCGTGGATGAAAATTATGTACTGCGAATTCCTTCGGCCCTCGCTTTGGAGGGAGCTGCTCCGTTGTTGTGTGCAGGAATTACGACCTATTCACCCCTGAGACTTTGGGGAGTGGGGAAAGGCCATCGGCTCGGTGTTGTGGGGTTGGGGGGGCTTGGTCACATGGCTGTCAAGATTGGGAATGCATTGGGCGCAGAAGTGACAGTATTTAGCCGTTCCGAATCCAAACGACAAGACGCTAAACGATTAGGAGCTGTTGGATACGTGGCAACCGAGAAGGAAGAGGCTTTAACCGGATTTGCTGGAAAGTTTGATTTTCTTGTTGATACGGTTTCAGGCAATCACGATTACAATGTGTATTTGGAATTATTGGCACGAGATGGGACAATGATTTTAGTAGGAGCGCCGAGTGAACCGCTATCGTTTGCAGGCTTTAACATTGTACTCAAGCGGCGTCGATTGGTAGGGTCATTGATTGGCGGAATTCAAGAAACTCAAGAAATGCTAAATTTTTGTGCGGAGCATAATATTCCTTCTGATGTTGAGGTCATTCCTTTTGAAAAAGTTAACGAGGCCTATGATCGGACTGTGAAAGGCGATGTTCGCTTTCGATTTGTAATAGATATGGAATCGTTAGAGAAATAATACCTTATGATGATAGGACGCAGTCTGAACATTTCCTAAGCGGGGATTTATGGAAAAGAAAATAAAATGGGCTATTGGGGTGGTTTTTGGAACATTTATTTTATTAGGTCTTCCTGCTTGGGCGGATTTTAATGATGGCCATAATGCTTATATTAGTGAGGATTTCAAAACTGCATTCCAAGAATGGGAGCCTTTAGCCAAAAGGGGGGATGCAGATGCACAAAACATGCTGGGATTTATGTATCGTTGGGGGCAAGGGGTCCAGCAGGATTTTGAGACGGCGCGAGGATGGTATAGGAGATCTGCAGATCAGGGAAATCCTACCGCACAAAGTAATCTAGGTTTAGTGTATTGGTATGGGTTAGGTGTTTCCAAGGATCATAAACGGGCTTTTCACTGGTTTCTTCGAGCTGCTGAGCAAGGGAATGCGGCTGGGCAGAGCCATTTAGGGTTGATGTATTTTGAAGGAAAGGGTGTAGCCCAGGACTATGTGCAATCTTATAAATGGGCGTATCTCTCGGCTAATCAAGGCCAGGATCAAGCTATACAAGGCTTATCCATGTTGGAAAAAGTGATGACATTGGAACAGATTGAGGAAGCGAAAGCCCTAGCGCGAAATTGGAGATCAAAAGGCCACGAGGAAGTGTTATAGGTACTAAATGTTTGCATGTTATGAGCCGATTGAATTTCAAGTATTTTAGATCCTTGTCATCTTTATCTGGCATTCCCGATATTTGTTGCTGAGAATCTATCTTTTTTTCTCACCAAAACATTGAAAGATATTGGATCTCCGCCTGAAACTGTAGGGTCGGCAAATTTTTTAGATCAAAAATCTCTTAGTCAATAACCCTCTCTTCTAACAGATGAGTTTTTTAATTTAATACCATCACGATCGCAAGTTCTCTCCAAAAGCTTATAGTGGGATATTGAGTCCGTTACCGCTTCCACGCCTAGAGTTTGACATAGCCGAATGGTATACATCAATGCGGCGCTTGTTTTAATCAAGGCCCAACCATATTCAAACATTTGTTCATTTTCTTTGATCAAAGGCCAGTCGCTGATGGTTTTGACCGTCTCAACTTGAAAAGGTTTTGTAATCCAATCAGACTCAGAAAAATGGGAAAATATGCGAGTATTGTCAGTTTTTGCTTGTTTAGACGGTGGCAGATATGATTCGTGAAATAAGCCTCGTTGGAATCGATAGTCATTCAAAAATACTTCATGAAAAAGGCAGCGCCAGAATTGGTCTGATAGGTCACGGTTCACAGCCTCGTGGATCTGAGTGGGCATGGATCCACTAACATTATGTCCTTGCACAATGCGGCCTGCCTTAAGCAATTCAGGATGATATTGCCCCATTTGATCAGGAAATGCGGTTATCCCGACCATCGGCGTTAGCTGAAGGGCCATGAAATCTCGAAAGTGTATGATATCATGGTCTTGAAGAAGACGATGAAGCGTGCGTTCATGACACAAATGAAATGGATAATAGAGTGTGCCCATGATTGCCGGGAGTAATAGTTTCCTGATTCCCTTTCGCTCAATTTAGACATTCAACCGAAGGGTATCGTTTGCTATTAGATACTATCTGAATGGGACAATTAGTTGATAGGAATTTTAGCAAATTTTGTTTTGAAGAAGGGAAAGTTAAACGTTGAACTTGAAGTGGCAGACGTCGCCGTCTTGCATAACGTATTCTTTTCCTTCTGAACGGATCAGGCCTTTTTCGCGTAGAGCTTGTTCTGTGGCGTGTTGAT
>CAZGFV010000022.1:4011-12527 GCA_964524575.1 uncultured Nitrospiraceae bacterium | reverse complement strand
ATAATTACGAGTGCTCAGTTTATCCATAAACGGATAAACTAAGCAAACTTATGTTCCTGATCACTGTCCTGGTGAACAGTGATCAGGAACAACGTTAACAGGGATAGTATTCTTATGGTGTTTTTTTGAGTGGGTCTTGCGGAGTCCGGTCCCTGCCGTCCTTGATATCTTGACCTATTTTACCTGATGGAGTCTTTTTCCCTGGTGGTGAAGGTTTTTTCGGTTTTGAAGGTGGCCCAGGTTTTTTCCCGCCGCCCTTCGCTAGCAATTTGTCTGCTTCTGCTGCAAACTTCGCATAGGGATACGCGCCTGGGATTACCGTATATGGGGCGTTGGGCTTGTTTGTGTCGAACATGACAAAATGTGGCACCCCCCGTAAGCCAGCCTTCTTTCATTCATTGTAGTCGATAGTAATCTCCTTCTTGTACTTTTGACTATAGAAGCAGTCGTCAAAATTTTTGGTATCAACCCCCAGACCCTTCGCTACGTTTTTTAAAGCGGTAGCACCCCATTGCCTTTTCCCGTCGTAGTTTTTGCCATGCATGGGCCAATACTGTCCCTGTTCTCCGGCGCATCGTGCAGCCATGGAAGTATTCAAGCTTGTTCCTGAGAGACCTCTTGGGTAGTCTCGATACATGAAATAGATTTTTCCCGTATCAATATAATTTTTCACTAGATCGGGCAAAGTCTCTCTATAAAATCTTCCACAGAAGTAACAAGTGAAATCAGAATATTCCACCAAGGTCACTGGAGCTGTTGACTTTCCCTTGACTTGGAAACCTCCTAAGCTTAGGGAGAGTGCACCCTGTTGAGTGTAGGGCGCTTTAGGCGTACTAAAGCCGCCTATAGACAGTTGTCCAGAACTGGGCTGCATTGCCGGGGCAGGGCTCTGCTGTCCTTTCAATGATCCGCCTTGGGTCTGCTGTTGCTGATAGAGTTGGCTAAAGCTCCCTAGCTGTTCCCCGCTTGCCGCCAATCCGATCAGGAGAAATATGGCGAAAGTAAGTAATAGTAATGTTGAAAGAAATCGGTTTGAAATTTTCATTACTTAGTCTTCCTCTTTGCTTATAAGGGATTAGAATTGGTTGGCGCGGATAATTTACTTAACAAATTCTCTATCTGTTCCTCAAACGTCGTATAGGGGAAGGCGCCTGGGATTACCAGAAATGGACCAGCTTCGGGATTATGCGTTAAGAACAAGATAAAATGTGGTGTCCCCCGTACACCAATGCTGCCTCCCTCCATGCGATCTTGATAAATCGCTTCCATGTATCGTTCTTCTTGGAAGCACTCGTTAAATTGTTGGATGTTGAGCCGCAGATCTTCAGCTTGTTTTTGCAATTGGTCATGGGAAAACTTTCGATGGCTGGCAAACAACCGATCATGCATGGACCAATACTGTCCCTGTTCCCCAGCGCATCGTGCAGCCATAGCAGTATCCACACTCGGTCCGCTGATAGCCCTTGGGAAGTCTCGATAAATTAAACGAACCTTTCCCGTTTGAATATAATCTGAATACAACAGGGGCCAAGTTTCTTCAAAAAATTTTTCGCAATATCCGCAAGTATAATCAGAATATTCCAGGAGGGTCACCGGAGCTCGTTGATCTCCACGGATTCGATCATCTTTGCGAAGGAGGAACGTGCTATCTTGACTACTGGCGGGGAGTCCGCTGAGGAAAAGCAGGGTGGTAATGACTAACATGGAAAGGAACCGAGTTGATGTTTTCAATGACCGAACCATCCTGCAATACGATTTTTTATATGTTCCAAGCATAGTGTTTCCTATGTTTTTGATCTATCCATTTATTATTATATAGTGTGCTGAATGCGTGAAATCTGTCAAATTTGTGGGCATCGATTTTTTGAAAGCCCCTTTCATGATGAAGGCTGCTTCGGCTGTTGGTCTTCGAGCAATCCCATAACCAATAGAGGCCAGACGACAGTGGCATCACTCAAGACTTCGGCAAAACGGCCACCTTCTTCTTGCGGCACGAATTTCCCCCAGGAAATACCCTCTTGATAGGTACACCCGCTTAAGCCTCCCCAATAGTCTGGCTCCGGACAGATACGAACCCCATAATGAAACCGTGGCGGTGTGATTTCAGTGTTAAGCCGCAAGTTCAGAATTTCGATATATGGGGGAATTTGTTGTGCCCAATTGCGAGGGACCCCACCACCAATTGTGAAAATGCCGAGTCGCTTGGCGCCTAATAATTTCTCCGTGTAGCTGTTGAGATCCCTAAACGGGTTAAAGGCTGGCCAATGTTGCTGTAGGGTATTCCACACTTCTTGTCCGTTTGCACTCTTATCCCCAAGTGGTGAGTTAGGTTGACGATGTTTACCCATAGCCCAAATGGAAACATCTAGCCCAAGCTCTGAATCAGTAAATGCTGGAATATAGACTGGTACTTTTTTTAAGAATGCACTCTTCAGAATGCCTGGTCCTTCAAATTGATCGGCGAGTGTCTTGCCGAGTTCCCGGGTCAGCAATTCAGATGAAAGCGATTGGTTGGGACTGAGCCGATTCAGGGTTTCTCCTACAACGTGTTCAACATGATTGAGATTTAATTCCATTTCTAAGGTGTCATATACCCGGTTGTATCCCTTGTTGAACAAATCCACGTCATTCATTGACGGGTGATATTTATAATGGGTTTGCCCCACGGCCTCGCTCATGCCATGGGCAATGAGTGCGCCAGTGGAGATCACGGCTTGTACCATGCCTCGATCGATCATCGTACAGACTATTTTGCCCATCTTGGCGATGGTCATGGCTCCCGAAAGGGTCATGATCACAAAGCAGTCTGGATCCTTGATCATGGCTTGTAAAATTTCGAAGGCTTCCCCGAGTCGACGACCTCCAAACGCGGTTTTCTTCATTGCCGCTAGCAGATCCGAAAAGGATTGAATTGTTAATGGATCCAAAGCTTCGAGTGCTTCGAGTCCGTCTTTAGCGCCATCATGAAATGATCTCATGGTCAGGTATCCTTAATAAAAAATTTCATTAGTGAGTTCGGAAGTTAATAACCCACACAGGGCTGAATTCTGAATGGAAAGGAACGCCGAGTAAAATTGTTCATCATGCCGGAAGGTAGATTTTTTGAAGAACAAACGAAAACGTGTGAACAGTTTAAGGTTTGACTTGGCTTTTTCTTGGTTTGCCAACCGAAGCACGCAGGCTGGTGGTCCCAACGGGATTTGAACCCGTGTCTGTACCTTGAGAGGGTACCGTCCTGGGCCAAGCTAGACGATGGGACCTCCTTTGGGCATAGTCGAATTTAGATAGACCGGATAGGGCCCACAACGATCCCAACCCTATACCTTTAGGCGATGGACTTTACCATTCATCCAAAGTGAAGTGCAATGAACAAGACGTCAAGGAGTGCTGCTGTGGAAAGGGGAAATGGGACTCTATGGCTGGGTGGCCAGCCAATGGGTATTTGTTATGGTTTGAGGGAGAGATAGAGTGTGCGATTCTCGCGTTTCAACAGAAGCAATACTGGGGTTTGAGGGGCAAGATCCTCTGTGAGCTGCTGGAAATCTTCGATGTTTCGAACTGAACTTCGATTGATCTCTAGGATAATGTCACCCCGCCGAAGCCCCGCACGTCCAGCCGTACTATCCGATTGAACCTGACGAATTACTACCCCTTTATTGTGTGGCAGGTGTCCAGGCGAAAGCGGTTCAACGATGATTCCTGCCAGTGCGTGCTCCTTCTGCTGTTGACGACCTAGATTCCTTGTAGCAGTCAAATCTTTGGGCAGTTCTCGAATTGCTACCGAAAGCTCAACATTTTTGCTATCGCGGAACACGGAGACTGATGCTGTACCCCCTGGACTGGTTTCGGCTACGAGAGAACGAAGATGTGTTGGATCTTTGACGTTTACCCCATTGTAGCCTCGAATGATGTCGCCCCGTTCGACGCCAGCTTCTTCAGCAGGACTGTTCGCTACCACATTGCCAACTAAAGCGCCTAAGGCATCCGGTGTGCCAAACTGGTCGGCTAATTCTGGCGTGAGTTGTTGAATCGACACGCCGAGCCATCCACGAATGACTTTACCATGGTCAACCAGATTATTCATGACGTTCTTGACCATATTGCTGGGAATAGAAAAGCCGATACCCATATATCCACCGGTTCGTGAAAAGATCGCGGTATTGATCCCAATCAACTCACCTCGAAGATTGACCAATGCTCCCCCAGAATTCCCCGGATTAATGGCGGCATCAGTTTGAATGAAATCTTCGTAATCGACGATTCCCATATTAGCCCGACCAATCGCACTTATAATACCCATGGTAACCGTCTGATTCAGGCCAAAGGGGTTTCCTACGGCGAGCACGAGTTCCCCAACCTGAAGACTTTGGGAGTCACCCCAACGCAAAGTCGGCAAATTAGTTTCATCGATTTTAATAACGGCTAGGTCAGTCTTAGGGTCAGTACCAATTAATCTTGCCGGAAACTTTCGCTTATTACCTAAGAGCACGGTTAGTTTATCGGCCTGTTCTACAACGTGATTGTTTGTAACAATATAGCCATCCGGGGAGACAATGACTCCTGAGCCTAGCCCTTGCTTTTGACGGCGTGGCTGTTCTCGACGGAATCGATGTTCGAACTCTTCGCCAAAGAATCTTCGGAAGAATGGATCGTCAAAAAATGGTATGGGATTATTTGGGTTGGTTTCTTCGCGTTTACGTGTTGAGGAAATATTGACCACGGAAGCCATGGCATCCTTGGATACTCGAATAAAGGTCTCGTTGGCAGGAAACGGAACTCCAACGGGTTGAGCTGTGGGCATGGGATCTTGTGATGACGTTTGAAGTGTGGGTTGCACCCCAGTGGCCGCAATAGGTTGTGCCCCTTCTGGGTTTTCAGAACACTGGACTGTTAATGTCAAGATGAAGAAGGCCGCCAGACTCAGAATCCATTTTGGAGTGGAACGGACCCGTAGGGGGTCCGGCCTGTTAGCATTCAGTGTTTCTTGTATGAAGCCCATGATCAAAAAAACTTTCTTCATGTGTTGAGTTTTGAAAGATTATAACCGGGGATGTCACGCCAGAATCACAAAGAGAGAAACGAGGGAAACCTATTCGGAATTCAGAACAAGAACAGCGAAGAAAAAAGCTGCGCTCACATGATTGATCGTTTTCGGATTTCAACTCCCTCTGTTCCACCGATAATTACCTGAGAAACTCGGTCGACAAATAAACCATTTTCTGCCACCCCTGGAATACTGTTGAGTTGGTTCTCCAAGGTAGCCGGATCTTCAATTTGACCTACATCAACATCCAATATGACATTTCCTTCATCTGTCTTGAATACATGGTTGTTTTTTTGTCTAAGATGCGAAGACCAACCCAACGCTTGAATTTGCCTTTGCGCATTAGGCCATCCAAAAGGTACAACCTCGACGGGTACTGGCGTCGTCTTGCCCAACACCGGCACACATTTAGTTTGGTCAACAATGACAATGAATTGACGCGCGGCAGAAGCTACAATTTTTTCTCGCAACAGCGCACCACCACCACCTTTTATGAGCTGGGACTGGGGATCCACTTGGTCTGCTCCGTCCACTGCAACGTCAAGTTCCCATTCGCCTTCGTAGGGTAAAAGCGGAATATGCAATCCATGAGCTATGCGAGCTGTTTCCAGTGAAGACGGAATCCCTTGAACCCGAAATCCTGATTTCACCTTTTCTCCAAGTGCCAATAAAAAGTACTTTACCGTGGAGCCTGTACCCAGACCCACAAGGTCCCCGTCTCGAACATATTGTAAAGCTGCTTCGCCTGCCGCGCGCTTACCAATTTCTTGTACGTGAGTCATGTGGAGATTCCTTAGAATTTAGGGAGTACGGGCCATTCGAGCAGCAACCGATGCCGCGCCGAGGAGCCCAGTTTGATCATGAAGAATTGCATGAACCGGAAATGAGCTTAATAGCCGTTTATATCGACCTTTGGCAATAAAGGATTGAACGAATCGTTCGCCTTTAAGGGCTTGGATGACATGTGGGACAATCCCACCGCCTAAGTACACTCCTCCTCGCGCGAGGGTTTTGAGTGCCAGGTTGCCAGCCTCCGCGCCTAAAATCGACAAGAATAAATCCAGGGTTTGCACGCAAATATCAGGTTTGCCTTTGAGGGCAGCTTCTACGATAAGATCCGCTGGATCGCTGGTGGCGAGGAGTTCTGCAAACCAGGTTGGCTCGTTTTTCTTGGTATCTCGGAAAAACTGATAAATTGTATGTAACCCGTCTCCGGATAGCACACGTTCCACACTGACATGAAGAAAACTCGTGCGGATATAGCGGAGTAAAGCAATTTCAATATCGCTGTTTGGGGCAAAGCTGGCATGACCGCCTTCCGTAGGCATGGGATGAAAACGATTTCCATCCCAATACATAATCGCTTCTCCTAATCCAGTCCCGGGGGCTAGCAAGGCCTTGGTTCCGCTTTGTTGAGGCTGCCCATTGAGTAGTTCGGTTTCTTCAGGCTGAAGCGTTAGAATTCCATAAGCCATGGCCTCAACATCATTTAATAACTGAATCTTTGGGATATCGGAGTACTGAGCTAATTTTTGACCATCAAGATCCCAGGGAATATTCGTGGCACGGCATCGATTATCAGTAACGGGACCGGCCACTCCCAAGCAAGCGGCTTCGATGGGTTCATTCCCATCAGTAACGGTTTTAGTGGGTGAATCCGGATCGTGTTCGTCTTCTGTTTCGTCCAGATCATATTGATCCTCAGGAGGTTCAAGGAACTCACTTAATATTTCTTCGAAAGACTCAAAGTCGGAGTTATAAAAATCTTCTTTACGCGTGGGTTCAACGCGATTTTCTTTCCAATCATAAAGGGCGAGGTACGTTCTTGTCCTGCCGACGTCACCAGCTAAAATCATATACTACCTTTCTTTGAACCATGGGAAAAGGATAGCGCGAACGGGGTGGTTCCTCAGTGTCTGTCGTATGCAACCCACGGTACCACCATAAAAGAAGGGCATATGGGTTTGCAACGATCGAGGGCACAGCTAAGTAACCTGTAGGCAGAAAAAATATGTGGATGGGCACGGATTTAAAAAAGTTGGTTTAAAAATGAAAGATTAGTCCAAAGGTGGCAGTAAAAAATTTCCAGTGACTAGTGTCTAAACTTTCTACTTTTTCAATAGGGTGTCCAGGTACCAAAGGTCACAGCCTGCCCAATTTTGTCTTTGTCCTGATCGATCACATTCCACACTGTGGCCTTTTCTACTAAAAAACGGTTGCCAGATTTAGAAATGCGTGCTCCCCGATAATTTCGAATCATTCCATCACGGGCTGTCTCCTGGAGCATGCGGGTTCGCTCCGCCTGGTTGACAGGCTCGGCGGTAAGACGCGAGGGAGTGGTGATGAATTCTTCCCAATTCATCTCCCAGAGCTTGAGGGCCTGGGCATTGCCATAGTTCAATTTGGGTTCCGCTTCACCTCCATGCGAGGCTACCACAAACGGTGCAGCAAAGAGGTGTTGGGCTTGTTCAAGTGGGGTTCCATGGCGGTCAATCAACTCTGTCTGGGTCCAGTGTACGTAACTGTTCAGGAGCATTTGAATCCAAGAAAGGAGAGGGTTTTTAAGCCAAGCAGGGTTACCTTGGTTAGAGTCAAATTTCACGGTCTTATTTCAAAGAACCAATAGCCGTCGACAAAAATGGTTAAAGATCTCCAAGATTGGTAGGCTAAAGGTTACGTTTCCAGTCCCTGGGCTTCTTGAAAAAAAGTCAGTACCTGATTTGCTACCTGGTTTGCTGAACACGCATCCGTTTCCACGACGAAGTCGGCAGCAGCTTCATATTTAGGTGTTCGTTCCTTCAAGACTTCTTCTATTTCTTCAGTAAACGTTTTCCCTGTTGTTAGAGAAGGCCGTTGGGTATCGTCCGCGATCCTGTGACTAATAGTGTCGACAGTGGCCGTTAACCAGAAAATTAAGCCGGCTGGTTTCAAGGCCTCTACGTTCGCACTTCGGATAATTACCCCGCCTCCAGTATCGACTACTAAATTATCACTTTCTCGAAGATCCTGGCAGATTGTAGATTCCAAATCTCGAAAATGATCCCAACCCAATTTCTCCACAATCTCGGGAATGAGCATTTGGGCTTTCTCGATGACCATGGCATCTGTGGATAGGATTTCTCGTTCTAAGCGGGAAGCCAGTAACTGGGCCACGGTACTTTTTCCTGTTCCTCGATATCCGATAAGAATCAAATTCATGAAAACTGAGCCTCTAAAATTTCCCGCATTAAATTAGTAGGCGCGGATTGGCCAGTCCACAGTTCAAATTGAGCTATTGCTTGGTTCAGAAACATTTCCAGGCCAGGAATCGTTGAGCATCCAATTTCTTTGGCTTCACGGAGTAAACGGGTTTCACGAGGATTGTAGACAATATCCATAACCGTCAAGTTAGCCTTAAGCAGATGTTTCGGGACGCACGTGTCATCGACCTTAGGGTGCATCCCCAATGGTGTGCAATGGATGAGGACCTGAG
>CAZGFV010000022.1:0-3911 GCA_964524575.1 uncultured Nitrospiraceae bacterium | reverse complement strand
TTCGAGTGCGCCGGAGGCGTCAGTATTATAGCCGGTTAATCTATCGTCTGTTTTGACAATAGTGTTAATTGCACCAATATGTCGGGCGGTGCCATCGATTGTATCCAAATAGGACATGGTTGAGACTTTGTGGGGAATTGTGACGCTGAATCCTCGGATGTTGCCTAAGGCCCGAATGCCTTCTACTGCCTCTTTAACTGTTTCCACTTGAAAGGCCAGATACACATAGTTCAGCCCAAGATGTTGAAAAGCGGCATTGTGAATAGCCGGAGAAAGTGAATGTTCCACGGGATTACCAAGTACACCACAGAGTTGGGTTTGCGCATTGATGTTCATGTTCAAAAATTTCTCTTCTAAACAATTAACAGATCTTGATGCGTTCACATTGAAAAACACGTAGATGGTTATCACATGCCCGCTTCCTGAAACTCAATGGGAGCTATGTAATCACGGTGTCGGCACGGTCGCGGGAGAATACAATGGAGAACTGATTCTTTGACGTGATTGCACCATTTACGTATTTGTTCCGTCAGGGTCGAGAGAAAGTAAGTCGAGCCGATATAAAATGGCCTTCTGCCTATGGTTAGACCCTAAGTAAGTGGATCAGTCTACGCCAACAGCAGAGGTCGTGCAATATAGCTTTACCGACTTAGATCTCGTCATGTCTGGCCGAAGAAGCCGTTTCTTGTCGCAAGGCAAAGGCTCACGTACAATAAATCCCAGTCTGGGATAGAGAAAGAATGGTGACTGAGAGATGGTGAAAAAGTTGTTGCATACTCGTATGCGGGTTAGCGATATGGATCAAACCATTGCATTTTATCAGGAGGTGCTGGGCCTCGAAGTGGTCGAGCGTAAAGTTTCACCGCGAGGGTCGCACCTCGCCTTTTTAGCGGTTCCACATAGTGAGGAACTGATTGAACTCTGTAGCTTTCCTGCGAGTGGGCCAGTGAAAGTTCAAGAAGACCTCATCCACCTTGCTTTTCAAGTCGATAATCTCGATCAAGCCATAAGTGCTTTAAACGAGAAAAATATACCAATTACTGACGGCCCAACTCAGACTTCCTCTGGCAGCCGATTTATTTTTATTGATGCTCCAGATGGCTATGAAGTTGAATTAATTGAGCGGCCCACAGGTACGGCTATTGTGTAAAAGATGCGAAGGGTCATTTGTAAAGTGTAAAGCATAAGCAAGAAAAGACCTTTCTTTTGTTCTACCCAAAGCTCCATAGGAAATACGGACTCACTGGATTATTCTTCAAACAAACACTAATTAATTTTTGCTTCTCTTTGTAAGGAGAGTAAAGGAAAGCGTAGGGTCTTCCGAAATAATTGTATGCGAGCATGAACAATCAATGTTAATAGCTGTTTGGTGCTTTTAACTTTCACTTCGCCCTTCCTTTCATAATGAGAGGATTCATTGCATCATCAAGCCAATGTCTCAACAGATAACTTCTTTCCAATCCACGCTAGATCACCTTCCTAAACAGCCGGGCGTGTACCTGATGAAAGGGAAGAAAGGCGAAATCCTCTATATTGGCAAAGCGCGGTTGTTAACCGATCGGATACGATCGTATTTCCAAAAGGGAGGGGATCAGAGCCCTAAGACGCGAGTTCTAGTCGGATTGATAAGCGATATTGAAACCATTGTAACCAAATCTGAGCTCGAAGCGCTCTTGCTCGAAAGTAATTTGATTAAACGGCATCGGCCACGGTTCAATTTGGTACTTCGGGATGACAAATACTATCCGTATCTTCGGCTTCCGATCAAAGACAACTTTCCGCGTTTATCAATTGTACGGCGAGTGAAGCAGGATGGCGCATTGTATTTTGGTCCCTACGTGCCGACCGGTGCTTTGCGCGAAACATTGAAAATTATCAAGAAAGTTTTTCCCTTGGCCACCTGTAAGATCGATATCGATGGCACTGCCGAGCGAGCCTGCATTGAGTTTGAGATCAAACGTTGCATGGCACCATGTACAGGTAATCAATCTCAAGAAGACTATCATCGGATCGTCAAGCAAGTGCAGTGTTTTTTAGAGGGACGGGATAAAGAACTACTCGAAGGCATGCGAGCTGAGATGGAGATTGCTGCAGACAAAGAAGAGTTTGAAAAAGCTGCACGTGTACGCGATCGAATTACCAAAGTCACCAAGACTCTAGAAAAACAACGCATTGCCCAAATCAGCTCAGTGGATCAGGATGTGATGGGTTTGGCGCGTATGGGGCCGGCAGCAGACTTGCAACTTCTGTTTGTTCGTGGTGGACAATTGATAGGTCGGAAAGACTTTTATTGGAGTGATACCAAAGAGGCTTCGGAGCAAGAGCTTATTCGTTCGGTGATTGAACAATTCTATAATAAGGAAATATTGCCACCAAATGAGGTGTTGATTCCTACGACATTAAGTGAACGAGAATTGGTCGAACAATGGTTAGCCGATAAAAGGGGAGACGCTGTTCGGATCCTCACTCCGGAGCGTGGAGCCAAACATCATTTGTTGCGACTTGCCCAGGAAAATGCGGCGGCGGCGATAGCGGAGCATATTCGAAAAGGCGCAGTCGAAGAAAAGGAGGCCAAAGAATTGCAGAAAATTCTCCGCCTACCCAATGAATTGGGGCGAATTGAAGGGTTCGATATTTCCAATACCATGGGAACAAATTCCGCGGCGTCTGTAGTTGTATGGGAAGACGGAAAGATGAAGAAGTCCGACTATCGTCGCTTCAAGGTGAAGACTGTTAAAGGCGCCAATGATTTTGCCAGTATGTACGAAATCGTTAAGCGACGATATGGTGGATCACTTAATGCCAATAGCAAGAAAGGTCTTCCTCTTCCGGATCTCATTTTGATCGATGGTGGTATTGGCCAACTGCGAGCAGCTACCGAGGCGCTTATGGAGTTGGGACTCAAGCATGTTCCAATTATTGGATTAGCTAAAGCCATAGGCTAAATAGAAGAACGAATCTTTTACCTTGGCAGTCGATACCCCATGGTTCTAAATCCGTCTTCCCTAGCTTCCCATCTTGTGCAACGCATTCGCGATGAAGCTCATCGTTTTGCCATCACTTATCATAGGAAACTCCGTGGCCAAGCATTAGTAGTACCTTCAAAATCTAGTCAATCCAAACGGACAATGAAATCGAAATCGATTTCAGCTATTGTTTGATGAAATGGCCTTAAAGGACCTTTGGGTCAAGTTCGCCTTGTCGCGCATTCAGGTCTGTGATAGATTTTCTCTTTGCTGATATTCTTCCAGGCTCGAGACTGCTATACGACCTTCTTCCCATTTCATGGCCAAAATCTACGACTACCAAGCCATTGAAGCAAAATGGCAAAGCTACTGGCGTGAACACGCTATTTTTTCTTCCACAATAGATACCTCAAAGCCTAAATTTTATGTTCTTGATATGTTTCCCTATCCCTCAGGAGCGGGGCTCCATGTCGGGCACCCAAAAGGATACATCGCTACCGACATTATTTCTCGCTATAAGCGGATGTGTGGGTTCAACGTTTTGCATCCCATGGGGTGGGATGCGTTTGGTTTGCCGGCTGAGCAATATGCCATCGAAACGGGGACTCATCCACGAGAAACCACAAAAAAGAACATTGAGAATTTCAAGCGTCAGTTTCAGGCGTTGGGGATGGATTACGATTGGTCACGCGAAATCGATACGACTGATCCCAAATACGTGCGTTGGACGCAATGGATTTTTCGTAAATTGCATGAAAAGGGTCTTGCCTACTTGGCTGAAGTGCCGGTGAATTGGTGTCCGGCGTTGGGCACGGTTTTGGCCAACGAAGAAGTGATCGATGGTAAAAGTGAACGCGGTGGACATCCGGTGGTTCGAGTGCCTATGCGCCAATGGATGCTTCGGATTACCGCTTATGCTGATCGACTGATTGAAGACCTAGATTC
>CAZGFV010000021.1:10682-12961 GCA_964524575.1 uncultured Nitrospiraceae bacterium | reverse complement strand
CTCTGTAAGATCCTCCCCGCGATAAATCACTTGCTGCTTATACAAGGCTTCTGCACTTCCTCCAAGGACAATGTCTGTCCCACGGCCAGCCATATTCGTGGCCAGGGTGACCGCACCTTTTTGTCCAGCCAAGGCAATAATTTCGGCTTCCTTTTCATGGAACTTGGCATTCAACACGTGGTGCTTTACGCCCTGCTGTTTCAACATAGTGGCCAATCGCTCAGACTTTTCAATGGAAATGGTCCCAACCAAAACGGGTTGTCCGCGGTCGTTGTATTCTTTGATTTCCTCAGCAATCGCATTGAACTTTTCTTTTTCCGTACGATAGACAACATCGGCATTATCAGCACGAATCATGGGCTGGTTCGTGGGAACGACATTCACATCTAAGTTATAGATCTTGGCAAATTCCGCTGCCTCAGTATCAGCTGTACCTGTCATGCCAGCCAGTTTTTCATACATTCGGAAATAATTTTGGAAGGTAACCGATGCCAAGGTTTGGTTCTCATTGGCAATCTTGACGCCTTCTTTGGCCTCAACCGCTAGATGCAGACCATCGCTCCATCGACGTCCCGGCATAAGACGCCCAGTAAACTCATCAACAATCTGCACTTCGCCATCTTTGACCACGTAATCCACATCACGCTTATAGATCGCATGTGCTTGCAATGCCTTCACCACATGATGGACCAAGCTAAGATTCCGCATGTCATAGAGATTTTCAATCCCCAATAACTTCTCAACACGCGCATTTCCCTCTTCAGTCAAGGCAGCAGTCTTTGACTTCTCTTCGATGGTGTAATCTTGTTCGGACTTTAACTGAGGAATGATGCGATTGATCTGGTGGTACAAATTGGTATTTTCCTCGGTAGGTCCGGAAATGATGAGCGGAGTCCGTGCTTCATCAATGAGAATACTATCGACCTCATCGACAATGGCGTAGTGCAGTTCCCGTTGCACACGCTGCCTCAGATCCGTTACCACCAAATTATCCCGAAGGTAATCAAACCCGAACTCATTGTTGGTTCCATAGGTGATATCGGCGCAATAAGCCTCCGGTCTGGTGCAAGGCCGCAGGCTATTCAACCTTTTATCCGCGGCTTCGTAGTTGGGGTCATATAGAAATGATGCTTCATGCTGAATGACGCCAACAGAACAGCCCAATGAATGATAGACTGCTCCCATCCATTGTGCATCACGCTTGGCTAAATAATCATTGACCGTCACCAAATGGACGCCTTTTCCGGTGAGCGAGGTGAGGTACACTGGCAACGTGGCTACCAAGGTTTTCCCTTCACCTGTTTTCATTTCAGAGATTTTGCCTTGGTTAAGAACCATTCCGCCTAAAAGCTGCACGTCGAAATGGCGCATACCTAATTTGCGCCGAGAGGCTTCCCGACACACAGCAAACGCTTCAGGTAGTATACCGTCTAGAGTTTCACCAGCCTCGAATCGTTTCTTAAAGGTTTGAGTTTTATCAGCCAACGCTTCGTTGGACAGAGACTGGAGTGAGGACTCCATATCATTGATTTGAGCAATAAGCGGCTCTAAGACTTTCAGCTCGCGTTCATTTTTACTGCCAAAAATCAGACTAAGGAGTCGAACAAACATAGATTTTTCCAGGGGTTCGGTTTAGAAATGAAAATAGGCGATTTGTCTCGTATAATCTTCCGCCATAGTAGTATACCTGAATGGAATCTTGAATCAACCGAATATCTAGGGTGAACGGAGCCAAAAAATCACATCTAGTCAACCTCTAAACGTTTGCTGGGACATTGAATCCTGTGGTAGGGTAATGGTTTGTGGGGTGTTGCCTATCCGTTTGTTTGTCTGGCTAAGACAGGGAAAATTTTCGGCACTATTTTCTCAATTAGCAGACGAGTCTCTTGCGCCTTTGTAGATCTTCCTTAACAAAATGTCCGAAGGACACTGTACGCATGCGTTTTCCCGTAATTCTAAATTGATGTCAGCTAGCAGGTTTTTGATTCTCTAAGCTGTCTATAGTCTCATGACACCTTTTTTAAAAGTTTGGAATCACTCACGAATTCCGATTATTCTGATCTGCTTATTGGTGGGAAACTTTTGCTTGATCATACCATCCGGCCAAGCAGAAGAAATCTTCGAGGATTCTGTCGAGACACTTGAAACAATTGAAGTACCTGCTACGGCTGTTATTCAAGAAAAACGAGACATTTCAATCCCGTTTCCTACAATGAAGGATTTAGTCCCTCTTCTAACTGGATATCAAATTCGACGTGATCCGATTCAACACAATAATC
>CAZGFV010000021.1:9071-10672 GCA_964524575.1 uncultured Nitrospiraceae bacterium | reverse complement strand
ACATGATTAATCTAATTAAGGTCGTACGTGATCCCATTGCCGACATTAAAGGAAAACGAAAACCTGTCCAGCCTACCAAAGCCGAACACCCACCCTATCCCCAATTTGCTCGGGCGCAAGGGTGGGAAGGCACCGTGGTTCTTCGCATTAAAGTCAATCAGGCAGGCGCTGTAGATTCCGTCAGAACTCGGAAAAGTTCCGGTTTTCCTATCCTTGATGAAAGCGCGGTCCAATCGGTTAAAACCTGGAGATTTGAACCGGCCAAGGATGGGGAATTTCCCATCCCAGTCACAGTGGACCTTCCTATTCGCTTTGATCTCGATGAGCAATAATTTTTATTGATCTATTTACTTGTAGAGGCACTATGAATCCACGATTATCTTTCCTTCATACTTTTCGAGTCGTGCTACTTTCCGTGTTGCTAGGAGTTTATTGGCCGACCACAAGTCCAGCACACGATGCTCAAACCCTTTACAATCAAGCACTTTCACAGGTTCAGCAGCAGAATTTTTCAGAAGCCGCGCAATTCTTACGACAAGCGCTTAAAGAGTTTCCTGGCTTTGCAAATGCACATCATTTATTAGGCGTCGTATTGTTCAACGGACTTGAGCAATCTGATAAAGCCATTAAACATTTAGAGCAAGCTGTTTCACTGCATCCCAATTTTGCCCGCGCCTACCTTGATCTTGGGTTGGTCCATCAACATGCCGGCAATTTCCCAAAGGCTAAACTCGCACTACAAAAAGCCATGGAAATTTATCCGCACTATGTAGAAGCCCAACTCAATTTAGCGTTTGTCTTTGACCAAATGCACACCACTCAAGAAGCCATAGGAGCCTATCAGGCAACACTGAAACTGAATCCCGATCAACCGACAGCGCTCTATAACCTTGCCACCCTTCATGATAGCCAGGGAAACATCAAGCAAGCTAAACAATATTTGAAAAAGTTGACTCAAATTGACCCTAATCATGCAAATGCCTGGTTAACTTTGGCACAATTGGCAGAGAAGCAAAACCAAAACAACCAAGCTATTCAGGCCTACCAACGTGCATTGCGTGCTAACAATAATTTGCTCGAGGCCCACTACGCTCTAGGATTTTTGTTTCAGGCGCAAGACCAATCCCAACGGGCTGCAGAACATTTTAAACGAGTTATCCAACTCGATTCGAAACATGCGGAAGCTCACTTAAACCTTGGGGTCCTCTATGCAAACTTAGAAAAATTGGACCAAGCCGAGAAAGAATACCAGTCTGCAATTTCCCTTAATCCTAGATTGGTCGAGGCGTATTATAACCTTGGCGTGTTCTATGAATTCTACCGAAAAGATACAGGCCGCGCATTGGCTCAATATCGAAATTATGCTGAACTTGGGGGCAAAGACAAACGAGTAAGAAACCTACTAAAGAAAACCGGTCAATGACTTTCGTGCCTACCACTGATAGCAGCATAATCCACACAGTTCCACCATTTTTGCCATTCTGGGCATCGTCCATGCTTGTTCATATTGGAGGCGTTACGCTATCTAGTTTCATTCATTTTACGGATAAGGTTGAGCTCACCAACTCTACCGTGCAAGTAACATTAGTCAAAGCAACTTC
>CAZGFV010000021.1:2658-9061 GCA_964524575.1 uncultured Nitrospiraceae bacterium | reverse complement strand
CCGACGACCAATTCCCTCTGTGGCCCCACAAATAATCCCCACTCCTCAGGCGCTCAAGACTCCAGTGGTACGAACCACCCTGACACAAATTACAACACCTGTGAAATCGCAAGAAAGAGCAAATCCTACGCCGCGTCGGGTTCTACAAGATCGCCGCGCCACTGACCATTTAAATCTCAGGAATTACCTGAAAGTTGCCCAGCGGCAAACGGTTCAACGTCCTACAGTTCAGGCACAAGTTGCGTCAAACAGCCTTACCATAGCGTCCACTATGTCTCTGCCCAGTATACCCATGGAAATCCGGCGCCCGACCACCCTCCATTCTAAAAAGGGTATCCGAAGTACGATTAAACCCACTGTCCTTTTGGCAAAACCATCCAACTCCACTGGGTTTTCTAAGTCAAAAGCCGAGTTCGGAGGAGCCATTCCCCTGGTCTATCCCTTAATTGCTAAAAAAAATGAATGGCAAGGCACCGTCAGAATACGAGTTGTGGTTCAATCGAGCGGATTCCCAGAAATGATTAGCATCAAAAAAACTAGCGGCCACAGGGTGTTAGATAATGCAGCTATCGAGGCAATTCGAAAGACTCGCTTTATTCCGGCCAAAGATGGCAACATTCCTTATATAAGCATTGTTTAGATTCACATTAAATTTGATTTAAAAAGTCCAACGTAACCACTTATACGAAAGTCACACGATCATGATTCAAATGCTTATCGCCGGTGGATGGATGATGATTCCCATTATCCTATGCTCATTCGTGGCACTAGCCATCGTCTTGGAGCGTAGCTGGTACTTTTACCACATACCAAACAATGGCAATGCCGACCGTATGATCCGACTAACCATGGAGGGAAAATTCTCGGACGCGTTAGCGTTGAATGAACAAGAGGCCAATTCCATTGTACACGTCTTAACAGCAGGTATTCATGCACGATCCTCTGATCCTGAAAAAGCGATGGAAGCTGCTGGAATTAGAGAACTAGCGAACATGAAACGCGGAATGTCTGCGCTAGATACAATTATTACGTTAGCCCCTCTGCTTGGCCTCCTTGGTACGATCATTGGCATGATCGATTCGTTCGGCATTATGGCGGATCAAGGAATCGGCCAGCCTCACGCGGTGACTGGTGGCGTGGCAGAAGCCTTAATATGTACCGCTGCTGGGATTTTTGTCGCAGTGATTGCCCTAGTACCTTATAATTACTTTCTCTCCCGCATTGAGCAACAAACTGAATTAATTGAGTACTATGCCACTCGCATTGAATCAGCGCTAAATAAATCAGGATAAAAATACTCAGTGCGCCTACCTTACGCTACAAAAAAGAAAGCCAGAATTGAGATCATTCCCATGATCGACACCATGTTTTTTCTGTTGGTGTTCTTCATGATTGCAACGCTCTCAATGACCATCCAAAAAGGGATGAAGGTCAACCTACCAATAGCAGGTTCGTCCACGGATCACATTCCTAAACAAGTATCTCTCACCCTTACAAAAAAAGGGGAGGTCTTCTTTAACAAAGAACCCATTGTAGTCTTGGAACTTGAACCTCGCCTGCAAAGTCTGCTACAAAATCGTCGACATATTTCGGTCGTCATCAATGCCGATGAGGCCGTTTCTCACGGACGCGTAATTGAGGTTATGGATGCTGTGAGGGAAGCAGGCATTTTGAACATGGCGATAGCAACCAAACCAAAACCACGATAGTCAAAATCATTTTATTGCCTCGCTCTTCTGCACAATATATTCTCTAAACGATCGCCTACCTTGCTACTCGGAGTTTTTGATCGAATTGGACATAAATGAAAAATTATCTCATCATTGGACTAGTCATAGTAGCTGGCCTTTTGATTGGGCTTTTGTGGTTATTACCCGGTGCTTTTAGTGCCAAAGGGAAACCGCCGGAATGGGAAGTCTCAATAGCTAGGTTTGCTAGACACTTGGCAATTCCTAGTCAATGGCACGATGCCGCCAATCCTGTGGCGACTACTCCAGAAGTCATGGCTAATGCACTCCATCACTTCGCGAATCATTGCGCCACGTGCCATGCCAACGACGGTAGCGGGAAAAACCCGATGGTACAAAATTTTTACCCTCCGGTCCCAGATCTCCGATCCGAGGCCATTCAGTCAATGTCAGACGGGGAATTGTTTTACGTGATTCATTTCGGTATTCGCTTTACTGGCATGCCAGCTTGGGGCGAGGGAAAACCCGAAAAGGATACGGAAAGTTGGCAACTTGTCCATTTCGTTCGGCACCTCCCGAACATTACGCCGGAAGAAATTACTCAGATGAAAGATTTCAATCCAATGACCATACAAGAACGCGCTACACAAGAAGCCATGGAGGCATTCTTAGCAGGGAAAGATTTTGAACCCCTATCAGAACATAATCATTAACCATAAGAGATATTTCATGGAACGATTTCTTGCATTCATTATAATCACCGCTATTCTTTTACTTCCTCTCTTTGTGGAAGCCCATGGCAAAGCTAGCCATGTTCTCGGAACTGTCACCGAGGCAACAAATGATCAAGTCACCGTCAAAACTCCAAAGGGAGAAATTGTGACCATTTATTTTGGTGCCGATACGATTTTTCAGCAAAATGGGATCACCCTCAATGAGGCCCGCCCCAAAGTAGGAAATCGTCTGATTGCAGAGGCAGCTAAAATTAAAGGCAAGTTAGTTGCTGAAGAAGTCAAATTTGCAACCGTAAAGACTAAGTAGCGACAAAACTCCTCATACTTGAATATCTCCACATACTATTGCGATTGAAGCACAATGGCAAGGAACAGAGTACCTGTAAGATCGATCTCATGATGCCAACACTAAGCTACACGAATAGGCTGAATAAAATAAGGGAACGCTTCACTTGCGTTCCCTTCTAAAGAAATCATATTTACAAATATTCTATCTAAAAAAAACCTTGAACATCTTTCCCCTCATCCAGTTGTTTAATGCCAGCGGAGCACGATTGCGTGAGCTTGGCTTACCTTTGGTCGAATTCAATACGCATTCTTTTATAGCTGAAGCCCAAAGAAAAACGGGGCTTCAGGATTTTGGGGACATGACCTTCCTGGAACCTTTACATATCCTTTTGGAAGCTTGCGAGCAGGAAGCAAACCTATCGATGGTGGGTCGACTGGCTGTGAAAAGCGAGACTATTCGACTCCTTATCAATCGCTTAAAACTCACTCAGGACCGAAAAACGTACCGTGGGATTAAAAAAGAACACATTAAATCGCCCCTCATTATTCTTGGACTTCCCCGAACGGGATCAACTTTATTGCACAATCTTTTATCGCAAGACCCAACAAATCGTGTACCTCGATTATGGGAGACCATGACACCTTCTCCACCTCCTGGGCACCCACAGTCGTTAGCAAAACCGCGCATACAGCATACAAACAAACTCCTCAAGGGATTTTATTTGGCTGCACCTAAATTCAAAGTCGTTTACCCCATGACAGCCTTGGATCCAGCGGAATGCGTAACCATTATGACCCACAGTTTCATGAGTGCTCAATTCCAAAGTACCTACTACATTCCTTCGTATCAAAAATGGTTGGAAAATGCCGACCTGCGTCAGGCCTATGTTGAACATAGACAATTTCTCCAACATCTCCAATGGACCCATCAACCTCAACAATGGGTACTCAAAGCGCCACCGCATATCTTTGCCCTTAAATCCCTGCTGTCCGTATACCCTGATGCCAAAGTTATTCAAACCCACCGATCGCCTCATACTGTTCTAGGCTCAGTGGCTAGTTTTGATGTCATTCTTCGGCAAACCTTCAGTCGATCAGTTAACCCACAACACATAGGCCAAGAAGCTTTACTACAATGGTCAGAAGCTGTTCAGTCAGCTATGAACTTTCGAGATTCTCAAGCAACAAACAATGGGCAATTTTATGATATGCTGTACACAAGTCTCTCCCGTGACCCTATAGACGCCATTCGCAAAATGTACGATCATTTTGGATTACCGCTACTAAACAGGGCAGAACAAAACATGATAGAGTTCTTAAAAAAGAACCCTAAGCACAAGCATGGAGAACATCGATATTCCTTGTCACACTACGGGCTGAGCGAAGCTGAAATATCTTCTAACTTTAAATCCTATATCGACCGATACAAACTGGATGCCTCATGACCATCCTTTACTATTCATAACTTGGCATGCTAAACCATAAAAATCCATCAAGGTTAAATAACTAAAAACGAAACCTGAAAATCCCTTGAGTTTTGGTATATTTACCTGATATGTCCTTGATCCTTTCACAACGTAAAATTCGATTTATTCTCTCTTTTTGTCTCCTTCTGGTTCCTGTGCCTTCAGCTTTTGCTGGAGAAGCCAGCGATACTGTGACCCATCTGCAATAAGAAATTTTAAAAATCATGAAAGGTGGGGAGAGATGGGGATATAAAGGACGGTACGACATTATTACCCCGGCGGTTGAACAAACCCATGATCTTCCAGTTATTGCCCGTATTGTGACAGGAAGATATTGGAAGAAACTGACACCTGAGCAACAGGCCAAATTTACGGACACATTCAGCGAATTGAGTCATTCAACCTATGCGGGAAGATTTAACAGTTATTCCGGGCAACAATTTTCACTTATTTCTGAAAAATCCATGAGACGGGATCGGAAACTCGTACAAACCCGGTTTGTTAAAGCTGACGGAGAAGAGATCCGATTTAACTATGTCCTCCACCAAGCCAATGACCAATGGAAAATCATCAATATTATAATCAATGGGATCAGCGACTTGGCTCTCAAGCGAACTGAATACGGGAGCATTTTAAAAAAATATGGGTACCCAATCCTCATAGAAAAGTTACGCCTACAGATTAAAGAAAACGCAGATGGACTATAGTACCATTTGCTGATAGGATAATTTTAACTAGTGAGCGGTTAATTCAAGGTTTTTCGAAAATCATGAGGATAGTTTCAACACATACCTTCGAAGTTTTCCTCTATCGCCTAGCTATGGGCCTGGTTTTTGTACTGACCCTGGGAACTGGACTGACTTGGGCTGGAGATGATCAAAACGACCCCATTGAGATCCTGAATCGGCCAATTTATCATGCCAATGATATTATTGATGAATACGTGGGCGAACCAGTTTCCCGAATCTATATTAGCTATACTCCTGAACTTATTCGCTTAAGCATTTCCAATTTTTTTGACCACATAACATACCCAAATGTCGTATTGAATTCTTTTTTACAAGGCAAAGGCGAGCAAGGACTCGAAGATTCTAGCCGTTTTCTCATTAACACGACATTCGGCGCACTCGGGTTCTTCGATGTTGCTACCCCACTGGGATTAAAAGCCCACAACGAAGATTTTGGGCAAACTCTGGCTGTATGGGGTGTGGGACAAGGTCCTTACTTGGTGCTCCCCTTTATTGGTCCAAACACCATTCGAGACATCCCGGATCTTGGAGTTAGCGTGGTAACTAATATTCTCTTTTATGTCACCAATCCAGTGGCGGTTCCATTCGCAATTCTAGGTCTTGTCGATAACCGATCGCGGTTTGATCAGGCGATTCGATTCCGAAATGAGACTGCCGTCGAGCCGTACCTCTTTACACGAGAAGCCTACCTCCAACGGCGAAATTTCCTTATTCATGATGGAAATCCCCCAATTGAAGATGATGACTTATTCCTTGATGAATCATTTGCTGAATTGAAATTAGAGGAAGATCCCCCCAAAACAGCCCAATCAGAAAAAGAGCCGTCTATTCAAAACCAGCCAGTTTTTCCTCAGGCCAAAAATACCCACGCGGTCTCAGAGCCCTCGTCACTGACCATCACCGTTCGATAAACAGCCCTTCGGGAGTTTTTCGTCAGGCTCCCTTCCACCTCCCTCGATTTTCTAGCTCCGCTATTAAGGCTGGCAACACCACTAAGGCACAAAACAACGCCAAGGTTAAAGTCAATACCAACAAAATTCCTAGACTCGCCATGCCTTGGTGACGGGAAAATCCCAAGGCACCAAATGATGCCATAGTGGTCAACGCACTGAAGAACACGGCCTTTGATGTACTGCTATAAAGAACCTGAGCTATAGACTTTCCTTCGCGTCTGCGCAAAACCAAATAAATCCCAAATGCAATACCAAGGCCCAAAACTAATGGCAGTGCCACCACATTCGCCAAATTCAGCGGCACATGAAGGACGATCGAGGCCGCCACCGTGAGCACCATGGTCAGCAACAAGGGCAAGAGAACTAGCAAGACATCTCCAGGATGACGAAGAACAATGAAGAGTAGAACCGTCGAGGCCAAGAGAGCAACCCAAACCGCTTGCATGCAGGAATCAATAATGGCTTGTCCCCCTTCCACAATAGCCACGGGGGACCCAATAGCCCGGGGTTCGACCTGCTGTACAC
>CAZGFV010000021.1:0-2648 GCA_964524575.1 uncultured Nitrospiraceae bacterium | reverse complement strand
CCCATTGAAGATCGGAATCACCTCCACTCGGGCCCGACCATCCTTTGCCAAGTAATGATCTCGTAACCCCTGAGGCAAATTTTCAAATCTCACCTCACTCGTACTCATAAGTTTTCGTAACCGATCCAGCCATTTTGGGAAATTGCCAATCAGTCTATTTCGAAGTTCTGCCAAAGATTCAGGAGTCCAATGGAATTGGCCTTCAAATCGATTAAACCCTTCAGAAAGAGCAAGAATGCTGTTGGCAAACTCCGGCTCCCAAGTCGGAGGGTTCCCAGCAACCAGCTTTTGACGAAACTCCTGCACTGCTTGGGTTTCTTCAGCAGATGAAGGAGATAAGAGGGGGTCACCCGGCATAAGAATGGGATCAAGCACCAAAGACATTTCCTCAATTATATCCAATTTTTCTTCCTGATCTCCCGGAATAAATTTTGACAAAGTAAGCACGCGATCCACAACGTTGAGTTGCTTTAAATCACCAGCAAGTTCATTGGCGTCCATCAGGTTCGGAGTGACAATCTGAATGACATAGGGTGAGGTCCCTGGATCCTCAAGAAGTTCTTGGAACGTCGCAACTCCTTCCGTGGAAGGGTCTCGAAGATGCAGGGGATTAAAATCAAACTGCAGCATAGGCATCACAAACATTGCAGCCACGGTCAAGAACACAGTGAGCAATAATATAAGTCTTCGCCACCGAAGTACCACTGGCATCTGATCAGCTGACTCACCAACAGATGAATCTAAAACTCTCTTTTGTTGTTTCTTTGAAATCGGCAAAACCGTTAATAGTGCCGGGAAGAAGGTCACATTGGCCAATAAAGCTAAAAACATTCCCCCTCCAGCAATCAATCCCAATTCCGCGAATCCTCGGTACGCCATTGGCAAGAACGAGAAAAAACTCAAAGCCGCAGCTATGGCTGCCAACGTAAGAGCACCACCCACACCCCCAGCCGCCTCACGAAGAGCCACATCGTGAACACCTAATCGATCAAAAGCCTCGCGATACCTCATCCCAAACTGGATGCCAAAATCCACTCCAAGCCCAATAAAAAGGACCGGAACCGATGCGGAAATGAAATTCAAGGAGCCTATGGCAAACACCGCAAAAGCGCCTGTCCAAATTAATCCCATGATGAGGGTGACTAACATCGCGCCGACTAAACGGAACGTTCGTAGCCCCAAAAGCAAAATTATACAGACCAAGGAAAAAGACAGCATGGCCGCAACGCTGGCTCCCTGAGAGAGAGTCTCACGCTCCTCTGTTTCTATTGGAATCGATCCCGTCATCCGCACACGAACCCCTAGCCTTTCCTCTAAGACTTTACTCTGTTGTCGAATAAATCGTATTGGTCCCCGAGCCCCCTCCAGAGTTGAATAGTCCAAATGAGGTTTGACTAATAAAAACCGGCGTTTGGGATCACCTTTCTTGGTCACATCGTCAAGCATCACCTCCTTCCAAGAACTAGGGTTAGGTTTACCTGCTACCTGAGACTCAATCGCTTCACTTAACAGCTTAAAGACCTTGGCCAACACCACCTGTTCGTCAGCACCAGGCTTTTCCTCCAAAGCTAGGGTCAGCATGGAAAATAGCCCTCGCAAACTAGGATCATGCACCAACGTCCCCAAAAAAGGTTCCCACTTACTTAGCCGTTCATCCAGCTTCCACAGTTCATCGGGACTGAGATAGAGTAGCCCATACGTATCGAAAAACTCCCCTTGCCTGGGATCATAGACAAACGAAAAAAGGGAAGGTTGCTCTTTTATGGCAACTGACAATAGTTGAAACGCATCTCGGACCGTGTCCGTATCCGCTTGGTCAATGACAATAATGATTAATTTGTCGAGTTGCGGAAACGCGGAAATAAAATCCTCATCTAATTGTCGAAACGGCAAGTTAGGATCCAACAAATTCAACGGATTGGTATCGAGTGTGAGATTCTTCACGGTATACACGAGGAGTAATCCAGAAATGCTCAGCAAACCAATCACTGCCCACATAGCCCATCGACGACAAAGATCAACTAAGTGCACGAGCACGTGCTGAAAGCAGCCCGCCACGCGATCCCGGAAAGAAATATTCACAATAAGGCTCTCTCCTGAATGACCAGGGGGCACAGAACGGGAAAGGGTTGCGCTCCCATAGTAGAAGTCAATTGATTCAAGCAGTTTACTCTCATGTCATATACATAGACCAAAATCTTATTTGCGCACGCCGGACTAACACATCGTGCACACTCCAAACTCGAATATTTCCAAATTAGTATAGCTCTCCCCTAATATAAACAAAATAGATCCATGATTTTCACAATATTCAGAACATGAACGCACATGGCGTTTTCTAGACTTTTGAAACATTATTAGCCTATATTTGCAAATCTGACTATCTTTTACTTGGCAACTATGGTAAAAGTGTAGTATCTTTTTCTTCTGTGGGTCTGGCAGTTAAAGAATCGTGAATAAGACCCGTAACCGATGTTGTTTTGCCGAAGAGTTCATTGCGGAAGTCGCCCCAGAGTCGCCTCAAGTTTGCGCCCTCGGAACATATCTTCCAATAGTTTGATTCTCTCCAGTACAAGACAATGTCACGAATTTCAAAGGAGGAACCACATGGGTTCAAAAGTGTACGTAGGTGGCTTGCCGTATTCCGC
>CAZGFV010000020.1:0-13572 GCA_964524575.1 uncultured Nitrospiraceae bacterium | reverse complement strand
TGGTGGCCGAGGAGGAGATGGAAACCGAGGAAGACGAAGCCGATTCTAAACGTCATCACGTAGTCCATAGCATGAGCGGCGCAGTTTGCAGGGTATGCAAGCTGCGCCGTTTTTTTTTGCCCAATAGTAGAACCCCTTATATCACAAAGCAGCGAATAAGATTCATGAAAGTGAGCTATCCTATCTCTTGTAAATATTTTCTTTATTTAGTACGAAAATGAATTCGAACAGTTAATTCACCATCGACTAAATTATCGCCATTCATTTGTGGATCGAAAGTCCATTCTTTAAGAGCATAAAGACCTGCAAGATTTAACTGGCGGTGTTGGGCTGATTGCAATACCACGACAGTGGTTTTCGCTGTCTTACTAACCAGAATTCGGATTTTCATCCAGTCATCAATTTCTTTCCCATTTAAGGAAGTAGGCATCCTGGGCCAAGGCGTGTATTTGGGGACTGGCCCCAATTGCTGGTCTTTGTTGAGTTTGAGTCCATGAACGTGAACGGTTTCTAAGACCTCCACTTCTTCGTCTTCAAAATGATCAGATTCATGAGTGGAACGATCGAATTGGGCAAGAACTGGGAGATACACTCCAATAATTAAAAAACTTGCTAACCCAGCAGCCATGAATTTATTTTTCATAAAAATCCCCTCCCCCAACCCTCTTCCGTTGGAGTAGAGAGGGCCAAGAGGTAAAGCCGGCTGATAAAGATGGAAAATTTCTTCTTAATTTACTACATGTTTTTCAAGTATCAAAAAACCATTGTGTTCGGAAGAAAAAAGAACGTGGCATATTGACGTGAGAAACGCCAAGTCCAATGCTTTGCTCACCAATGTTGAGGAATTCCTGCTGATCAAATATGTTTATCATATCAAATCCAAACAATAGTTTCTGTTCGTTGAATAGAGAAACTACGTTTGCAATGGACAAATTATAGGTTGTGACCGAATCCGCACTCTGAGAGTTGGTTTTCTCTCCAGCCGCAGCCGTACGGAGCCCAGACCCGAATAGTATTTGGCCAGTCACTGTCGTATTTTTTAAAATTCGATAAGTCAGTATAGCCGAGCTTGTTACCTCTTGCATATGATCACAAAACACACCTTCGCTGGTTTCGATATCATTGATCTCGGTTTGTTCCAAGAGAAAATGACCTGACTGCAATCCCTGGCCCTTGCATTGCCCCCAAGCCACATTACCCCGTGCAGAAAAATTGTCCGTAAGCTTTATCTTGACGCTCCCCTCAATCCCCCTTTGCCACCCATTCTTAAACGCAAAGAAATTTAACAACGGTGTTGTGCCAAATTGTCCTGCATCAGACAAATTCTTACTTAATTTGTAATAGCCAGTGAGTTGCACTACGGCAGTTTGACCAATGGCGTGCGTGGAACCAACTTCAAAGTAGTGTGAACGTTCAGGCTTCACTGTGTTATTAGTCAAGTTTTCTGGTTCAGCGGTTGTACCAACAGTATTTAACTGAACGAATCGAATAGCTTCAAGATTCGGTGGGGTAAACAATCGTCCATAGAATGCGTGAAGCGCATGATTGTTATTGGCTTTAAAAGTCACACCCATACGTGGACTTACTTGCATGGCCTCAATAAACCCATGAATGTTATCCACCCGTACACCTAAGTTAAACGTCCACTGATCAGTGGGCGTATATTGATCTTGTACCCAGAATTCTTCTCGATACCCAATCGTCCGATTATCCGCATTGCGTGCCAACACAGATCCGGTGGGATCACCTACCCCATCTCGATCAAAGACAGATAATCGTGTTTTATTGACAGCCTGCGTGCGGTCGAATTGAAACCCAGCCTTCATCAAATGACGGCTGTTAAGCACATTGGTATAATCAAACCGCATACCACCTGAATACGCAAAGCGATCCTGACTCCCGGCAGAAAACGGTTCATCTGTATCACTGGTATACGCCAATACATTCAAGGGATCCGTCTCAAACGTGGCACGGGTATGGCGCAGATACCCAGCCAGGCTAAAATACTGATTAGCATTCACATCATGTCGCCATACCACATGCGTGTATTGGTTAGTTTCTTTTTGCGTTTCATTAATATCTTGGGAAGTGACTGGCGTAAATCCTGAAATTAGCGAAACAACAGTGGAATTTTCTTTTTGGTTTGGTGTAGTAGGAATTTCAAATTTTGCGATAGAATTCAAAAAGAGCAACGTCAAGTTATTGTGATTATTAAATTGATAATCTCCCCGTAAAAAGGTCTGATTGCGACTGCTCTGATCATGAAAAATGGATTTTCCTAGCGTCGGGGGCTCAATGCCACGATTCGTCGTGGCAGAACTATTCTGCACGTAAAAACGGAATCGGTCCCCAACTGTTCCACCGTATTCAAAGGAAGGATTCACGGTTTCATTCGATCCACCAAAGAGTTGTACCGCCCCAAATCCCGGCCTCGTTCCACTTTTACTTGTGATATCAATCACCGCGGCAGTACGATTGCCATACTGGGCCTCCATGCCCCCTAAAATTATATCTGCTCGTTCCCAGGAACGCGGTGAGATCACATCTGTAAAAGTAGACGATACTGTGTCGGGAATTGGCACCCCATCGATTCGCACTTGAAAATTCGCATGATCCTGACGAATGTGAGTTTGCTTCAGGCTGCCATTAACTGCACCGGGAATGGTAAGCAACATATCATTAAATTCAATATTGTTACCAAACGGGAGCGCTTCGATTTCTGTTCGACTGAGCGAATAGGTTTGACTCGATGATTTGGGCTGAATTGGTAGGAAAGGTGCAACAACCTCCAATGCAATGTCCTGGGTCACGGTCATAGTCAAAACCACAGGACTTAATGTCTCTTTTCCAACCTCAATGATTTCGTACTCGCTTCGATAGGTCTCTTGAATCGCCTGTATCGAGAATACTCCGATTTTAGGTGCGATGAAGACAAACTCCCCCGCCTCATCAGTCGACTCGGACATGAGCAATGCACCTTTTTGATCACGCAATTCCACAGTTGCTTGAGCCACACGGCGTAAATCTTCGTTTTGCACATGACCGGTAATCCGATGATACCTAGAACCAGCCTGAGAGTCCTCTAAACAGCTAAAAGTCGCAAAAAAAACAAAGCACCAAAGCCATTTTCGAGTTTCTCTTTTCATTAGAAATTTCTGTATGCACATCATAGGCCTTTATTCCAACTAAGAGTAAGGTTTTGAAAAGCTTTTCAGGCTACACGCAGTAGATGATCATGTCCCAATACATGTGCAGAGGAACAGGTCATCACAAACAAACCTGAAACAAAAAAGGCAACGATAAGATTAGGAGAAGAGGGGTGGACCGCGGGACTCTTGGGAGGTACAAACTACAGAATAATAGGCAGTCTTTGATGCAAACCATCGCCCTCGATCAAATTGAAGAGCAACATTGCTATCAATATAACCAAAATCAATCGACCCATTGCCATTGTTGACCTGTACCCACTGGCATAAGTCAAAATCAGAATGCTCATGCCCATCATAATCAACTTCCGAGAAAATGTGATGTATTTCTAACGCGCTAGCAAAGGGCAGAAGGCTGAAAAAAAGCAACCCAACAAAAATGGCTATCGTGCTTTGCGCACAAGATGTTCGTCTTTGAAATTGAAATATGTTCATATGCTTGCCAGAAATCCTACCAAGCACGTTATTGCAAGTCAATAGTTGCAATTAATTTGCAATAAAAGATTTGGCCAAGCTCAAAATGTGTGGGCCATTTTCCTTAATAATAAAAGGATTAAGGGTCACCCGTGGTCTTAAAAAAAGCCTATAAACCCAAAGAAACGGATTATTTTCCTACAAAAGAGGAGATAGCGGCAGCTAGATAAGCGCCTGAGGTCAAAGCCGTGGTTTTCCACCCAACACCAAGACCCGCCCCGGCTTCTTCTTTAGGAATAATATGGAAATGTACATGAAACACAGCTTGATGGGCAGGAGCACCGTTGTTTTGAAGTATATTATAATTTTTCGTCCCTGTAGCTTTGAGAATTGCTCGACACAAACGCGGAAGTACCAAGCCAATGGCCGCAGAGGATTCATCGGACAATTGATCCAGGGTTTCCGCCTGCTCTTTGGGGATAACGAGCGTGTGTCCTCTAGACAATGGATTAAGGTCCAAAAAGGCAAGAACATGGTCATCCTCATACACCTTATGACAAGGAATCTCACCATTGATGATTTTTTGAAAAATCGTATCCGCCACGGGAGGTAGGATAAGCAAATCTTACTCCGTATGGCAAGATGATTATTTTTTCATTTCTATTTAATTTCACTCACTTGAAAACGGAAATGGCTTTCCCGGCGTGAGTTTTTTAAAAAATTACTGTAGTAGCTGCTGAGCTTGAACGAGAATAATTCCAAATACGATTGCGTAGGAGTTAAATCTTTCCAGTTCTTCCTTCCTTTCAGACCGATTGGCAGCCCATGTCAAACTCCCATACAAAAAGAATATATCTTTTAGAAATCCCTTCTCCCGCTCACTTACACTATACCCACCCTCCCACCATGTTCCTATATTAACAACCTTGACAATCCGCCGAGACATTATGGTACAAGTAGCACCCTGATGTTTTTCACTTAAACCAAGGTTTTGACGAATGCGATTCTTTTTTTATGCCGACAATCTTAACCCTACTCAATTAAAACGACGCGCACCCGAACACAAATTTTTATTTAAGGCTTATCTCCAAGACCACACGATTGGACTGTCTCGATTTTCCTCCCAATGGCGATGCGGCCTTGCGAACATTGTGCCCTCCCAGGGAGAACGGGTTTGGGGTGTGGTGCTTGAGATTACTGACGAAGATCTAAAACTCTTAGATACTTTTGATGGAGAGGTTCCCGAAGGCGCATACCGCCATCTCGAAGTCAATGTTATGACGGAAGACGATCAAAAAGAATTAGTCACAACGCATGTTACCCAGAGCATTGGAAAATTCAAAGCTAAAGACCACTATTTGGATTTCGTGGTGAAAGGGATCAGACATTGGGAACTACCCGATGAGTGTCTTGGAATGTGGGAATTACTTCGTTCTCGTTAGTGGACTAGCACCACAGAACACATCGAACCCACTCTCTGGATACTATGATGCCCCCTGCCTGCTATAGAAACCAAATCACGACTCTACGACTAATCTAGCTTTCTTGAAAGGAGTGATCATGCCAAAGCCTAAGTATCATATTGTGGTATGTACCAATACACGCCCACCAGGCCATCCAAAGCCATCTTGCGGATCCGCAGGGTCACAAAACTTATTAATGGCCTTGAACATGGGATTAATGGAACGAGGCTTTCAGCCCGGCGAAGTCTTGGTGTCGGGCAGCTCGTGCTTAGGCCCCTGTGAACAAGGTCCCACAGTGGTCGTCTATCCCGATGGTACGTGGTATTCACAAGTAAAGGACGAACACGTAGCGTTAATTTTAGACGAACATATCAAGAAGGGAGTACCCGTCGCGCAGTTGAACCCCGATTCAGTCTGGACCTAACCTGACACCTCATTACAGCTTTTTATTATGTCGAAACAACGCGATTCTCACTCCCATGGGTCAGGACATCGTCATGACGCCTCCGCCCCTGCAGAGCATAAAGCCAAGGGGCCCGCGTCCATTCGTTGTGGAATAATCACTTGTAGTGATACTCGAACACCAGAAACCGACAAAAGCGGACAACTACTTAGAGAATTGTTGACTAAGGAGGGGCATCAAATTGATGCCTACCATGTTGTCAAAGACGAACCCGCCAGCGTTCAAAAACTCGTCCAGAATTTGAGCAAAGAACAAGCACTTGCGGCGATCATCATTAATGGCGGAACCGGTATTTCTGAGCGAGATTCAACCTTTGAAGCCATCGATGGATTGTTAGAAAAACGGCTGGTCGGGTTTGGAGAAATATTTCGTTATCTCTCCTACAAAGATATTGGTTCCTCCGCAATTCTTAGTCGAGCCACTGCGGGTTTGTATCAGGGGAAAGTGATATTTTCGATTCCTGGATCCAGCGGAGCCGTTCGATTAGCCATGGAAGCCTTGATCATTCCTGAGCTATCACACATTGTTGGGGAAATACAAAAATAAATTCCGTGGGCCTGACTCTGAAATTTTATGCTTCAGGCTTTTCGACGGTCAACACAATTTTACCGAAGTTTTTCCGAGCAAGCATTCGCTCTTGCGCAGCGCGCGCATCCTCCAATGAATAAGTGGAGTCAATAATAGGACGAAGCTTATTCGTTTCAGCAAGTCTGACTGTTTCGACAAACTCGTCCCGCACACCCATGTAAGCCCCAATGATTGTAAGCTGGCGCGAATACAGATAGCGCAAATCAAATGAGGCTGTCCCCCCTGAAGTGGCTCCACATGTAACTAAGCGTCCGCCCCGCCCAAGTGAGCGCAGGCAATCCTCCCATACCTTTTGCCCAATATTATCAATTACGACATTAACGCCACGACCCTGCGTCAAGGCCGCTGTTCGCTCAGCAATATTTTCCTCGGAATGATTCAAGACTTCATCCGCACCTAACATTCTTGCTTTCTCTACTTTGTCGGCAACACCAACAGTGGTAATGACCCGAGCCCCTAACAAATTCGCCATTTGTATGGCCATAGATCCAACCCCACTCCCTGCCCCTGTGACGAGCACAGTGTCACCTGACTGAACATCGCCCAAGGTCTTCACCATGTGCCAGGCTGTAACAGAAACCAAAGGAAACGCCGCACCCTGCACGAAGGTTAAGTTTTTGGGAAGGGGAAAGACGTTTAAAGACGGCACGTTCACATATTCTGCATATCCACCATTTCTTTGCGCGCCAATAATCTGATAGTCCGGGCATTGATTATCTTTTCCCACTAAACATTCACTACAATTTCCGCAACTCATGCCAGGCATCACGAAAACAGATTGGCCTGGTGTTAAATGCCCTGCATATGCAGCCCCTACCTTTTCAATCACACCACTCACATCGCAACCAGAAATATGAGGAAGAGCAATCTTATAGCTGGGAATCCCTTGTCGAAGCCAAATGTCGAGATGATTAAGCGCGCAAGCTTTGACGCGAACCAAAATTTCCTCATGGCCAACCTGCGGGAAAGGAACTTCTTCATAGATCAACTTCTCAGGACCACCGTGCTCATGGAAGGTAACGGCTTTCATATCTTTGCTTTTCACAAGTGAGGCTAGAACAACAACTTGCCCTCGGCTACCATCACCGCTTGTCCTCCCACTTTTATTTCTTGAATCTTATCATCATCAGAAAAAACTTGAACGAGAATACGGGAAGGTCGATCAATTTCATATCCTTGTTCTGTCATTATTTCCGTGGTCGGGCCTACATCGACCACCCCATTTTTCACCAAATAGGCCCCGAGTGCACCGCTGGCACTTCCTGTAGCCGGATCTTCAATAATCCCAATGGGTGCAGCAAACATACGGGTATGAACATGAGCCCAATCTTCGACGGTCATCGGAGTAAACACCATCATTCCATTGACTCCAAGCCGGTCACAAACTGCCATCATTCCAGTTAAATCGACTTGAATCGACTTCACTGCTGTAAGTGTCCGAACCGGGACGATAACCACAGGCAACCCCGTAGAAACAATTTCAATCGGTAAATGGGTATCCACTATATTAGATTTATTCAATCCTAGCGCTCGACTAATTTCATAAAGGTCTTGAAGACTATCAACCGTTCCCAAAAATTGCGGTTCTGGCTGAGACATAATCACTTGTTCAACAGCCCCCTTAAAAACTCCCAACTCTACGGGAAAGAGACCAATATTGCATTCAAACATGAACCGGGTAACTGGCTCTTGCAGGTGGAATTTATTCAATAGACTCAGCACAAAAAACGTTCCAATAACGGGATGGCCAGCAAATGGAAGTTCTTGGATTGGTGTAAATATACGAAGCTTAACAATAGCGGCAGGATCGGTAGGGGGAACCACAAAGACAGTCTCAGAGAGATTCATCTCTCTAGCAATTTGCTGAAATTCTCGATCGCTTAAATCTTCACCATTTGGAATCACAGCAACGGGATTCCCACCAAAAGCTTCAGCTGCGAACACATCGGCTTTGTAAAATTGAAGGCGTCGGGTAGGAGTTGTCATACGTAGAGACTAGAAAAAACAAGAATGGCTGAATAACATGGAGGCATCCCAAAATCTTCTCCGACCCTTGGAAACAAAAGATTTTAGGCCTGGACATGTCAGTAAAAACTATTAACCATCGTGAACAGGCGGGTAGTAAAACATGTTAAGCACTTAAAGGCAAGGCTTCATAACTCGAGGCTGACGGATTTCGAACGTAATCCTCCACAAAATTTTTCAGGTTTCCGTTTCGGTAAAGGCGTGTATTCGCAAACTTGGTATCGATCTTATGCAGCACTTTGACCTTCACTCCAGTCTTTTTAATAAATTCCTCTAAGGTCACACCCATAATATCCATGTAAGATCCACGCCCCGATTCCATGACACTTTTAGGAATATGAATTCGCTTTTCATTCGTCAAACGTTGCCGAATATCGTCAAATGTAAGCAGCACGGTACAATCCGAGTCCCCTTGTAGCATAGCATTAGGCACGTACAGAAATCGCGCTCGCTTCCTTCGGTGCATATTCAGTATCTTATACACGCTTCCTGCCATCACCACCGTGTCTTTCTTCTCCAATTCAAGCGAATCAAACATACTTACAATTCGCTTCCGATTCAGAAAGGCCGTGACATACGCCTCTGTATGAATCGTAGTTTCATTAGGAAGACCCGCATCATAAATTCTCTCTGCCTCCACCGGAAGATACTTCCTACCCTGCCGCATGATTGCAGTAGTATCTTCTTTAAGACCTCGAACTGGGGTAAGACAGCCCATCCATAAAATACATTTTTGATTGATGCGCGAAATCATTTCCGCGTCCTTGGACATCGTATGTTCATCAAACGAGTAAAAATTGGCAGAGTTGACAGCCGGCCCATCCAACACCTTCATAAGATGCCGCTCAGAAGGTGCATGAGGCATGAGTTTTTCACGGTATTTACTCAAAGTTATAACAGACAATTCGAAGTTAATACGCCCAGGATATTGCGCAACGAGTTGATGAATTTTTGGGACATGCACAAACCCCACGGTAAAAAACGTGACATTCTTATCTGTGTGCTTCAAAAAATCTTCAACCCATTCCATCGCTTTGGGATGAAGGAACAGGTCTGTCCATTCCATATATTCATTCCCACCCAAACACCAAAACTGCATGGGATTAGTTGGTTTGGAATTAATATAATTAAGAATAAACTCCCAATCATCCTGCGTGGTTTTTGGCGGATCAAGGGTTTCACGGTATGAATGATCGAGTTCATAACAAAAATCACATTCGACAGGACATTTTTTCCCGAGACTCAGTGGAATCTTTCCCGCATCCATCTCGCGCTTCAGCACTTCTCGATAATCTTTACCTTGAAGAACTAACTTTGGTTCGAGAATTGGAAGATCACGTCCCATAACTTTTGATCCTTACCTTCCTTCCTTGAAAAATTTCATCAACAGGTATAAGAGCCATTCGAAATAAGACTTCACGATTCTCTTCAGGTATCTTTAGGATCTTTGACAAATCATCAAACTTTCTGCAAGACTTTTACTCATCACGAAGATATTAAAACGGCATACTCCATGAATTCACCAACTACGTCAAAAGAAATTCCACAATCTCCACCTGATGAATCCATCAAAAAAGCACTAGAACTGTTCAAACTTCCTTTACCTCTTGATCCGACAACCTTATATCAACGTTATCAAGAACTGCTGGTGACCTGGCATCCTCACCGATATGCAAATATGACGAACAACCCCTCTAAATACATGCAAATGTACAAAAAGGGTCAGGCTATGACCAAGGAAGTCCGGACAGCGTATACAATGTTAAAGGAGTGGCTAGATAACCAAGGAAACGCGACTTCGACGATCTGACTAGTCTAGTCAAAATTTACTTCGCAGAGTGGCTGACCACTCTGGTCATCCCAGGCTCTCCGTCTTTCCCTCCCTCTGGGTCAGCCTTGGCTACAGGCCAAGTAATCAAACCTGCAACAGTATCTGGCTTAGCTTCAGCGGGCACATGGTTGGTAGCATAAATTTGTGGCAACCGATTCGTGCCGAATTTAGAAATATAGAGAAAGATCTGTTCGCGTGCATTAATGCGGACCGCCCAGGGTTCAAAATCATTTTGATAAAACTCTTCGCACAATTGCATTGCATCAAGACAATTCACGCCACCTGGTTTATTGAGGGTGTAATAATAATCCAAGGGCATGTCGTATTCCTCTTGCTTGTGAATCGTAATTCCAAACTTTTCTGGATTTCTGACCATTGGGGTATGCCGGTAGGCTACAAAGTAAAACAGCTCCACAGAATGAATATTGGACTTGTTATTCAGTAAAAACTGTCGGGTATCTTCAGCTTCCTCACGAGTTTCTCCTGGAAATCCGTAAAACGCCATCACATGATTCCAAATGCCAACCCTGGCCGCTTCCTTTAAATTATTCTCGATAACGCTCTTTAGAGCGTGTTTATCCATAAGTTCTAAAACCCGTTCGTTGGCAGATTCCATGCCATAATAGAGCGTCTTACAGCCTGATTTGGCTGCAAGATCCCATAGTTCGGGATCCTGAAGAGATTCTTCAAACCGAATCAATGTTGTCCATTTGATATCGACGTTTTCTTCAATTAGCAATTGCGAGACCTTCTTGAAAAGCGCAGGGGGATAGGATTCATCCGCAAACAAAAAGTGGTCTGCATGATATTTTTCCTTCAATGCATTAACTTCGCGAACCACATCATTCGCAGGCTTACCTCGATATTGATCAAAATACCCCTGTCCATGATCACAGAAGGTACATTTGCCCCAATAACATCCTCGGGTCGCAAGATACGGAAGAATTCTAGTTGGCACAAAATAAGAGTCCAACGGAAAGCCTTCAAAATCTGGTAAGGGAAGGCTCGTTGTTTTTTCTGTATAAATTTCTGAATTTATTCGAACATGCCCTTGCTCTCGATACATCAAATTCGGCACTGATGTCCATTCACGATCACCCACTAACGCTTCAAGTAACCACAGCAATGCATGTTCACCCTCGTACATAATAGCCGAGTCAAAAATCTCAGTAAAAAACGGTTCTTGCTTGGCTAAATCCTCTTGCAACCTAGTGATAACATTTCCCCCAACAGTGATATGAACATCCGGATACGCCTCTTTGATCATTTTTCCAAAGGTCAACCCTGCAATAAGCTGCATTTGCGTTCCAATGGAAATGCCCACAACTTCAGGCCGTTCTTTAGCCACCAAGGGCAGCACCAATTGTTGGCAGACATCACGGTAGACATTTACCTGTGGATCATTCAAACACGCATATACTTCACTAGACACACCAGGACGATACCCGAGGTTGCTTTCCATCGGGTAATAAACAAGCGAAGCTGGATAATAGGCTGCCGAGATATAGCGCATAACATCACGAAAGATATTCAAAGCCCATTCAAGTTTGCTTGCGTCATAAAACTCCTCGCTTCGATTAATACGCTTGGCTTCTTCCGCATTGGCAGCCAATTCCATAACATCCAAGGATAGAACTTCCTCCAGGCAGGCTTTTTGATTGACTTCCTTTTCTGTTAACTCTCGACTAGTTTCCGCGGCTTTCAACTCTCGAAGTTGTTGGGTCATCCGAGCATTCACCCAAATGAGAAACATATCGCTAAAGAACAGTTCGTACATTTCAATATTGATGTCTCGTTGAATAACCTCATGGCCATTTTCACGAAGCACCGCAGTAAGGCTGGGAAGTGCAAGGTAAGGAGCGGTGGGCACCCATTCCGGTGGAAAGAGCAGCATGGTCTTTAACTTACGACCACTTTTTGGCTTTGAACTTTTTGTATCAATTTCTATAAAGGAAGAAGACATAGTAGCTAGACTTTCGCCAATTCTTCCGCACTTTCCTCCGGAGAAATGCGGAACTGAAGAGCCGGGATTTTATTCGTTCCAAAGTGGGCAACATACATGAAGACATATTCGCGAATGAAAATTTTCAAATCCCAACCTGAATAATGATTTTGCTCGAACTCTTCGAAGACCCGTTCAGCATCTTCGACACCTAAGCCATCCTTCACCGTAAAATAATAATCCAACGCCAGATCCCACTCTGGATTCTTGTAATAGGTTACTCCCCATTTTTCCGCATTCTGCGCCACTGGCGTATGCTTACTCAAATCAAAAGTGCCGAATCCAATAGAATGCACATGTTCCTTGTTGTCTTCCAATACTTGCATGGATACTTTTGCGTCTTCGTACCGCTCACCAGGAAAACCAAAGAAACCCATGACATGATTCCATACTCCATGGGTGGATGAGAGTTCCATGCTTCGCTGAATTACATCAAGAGTAGTAGCCTTATCCATGAGTTTCAGCACACGCTCACTGCCAGACTCATAACCGAAATGCAAAAATTTGCACCCTGAATCTTGAGCATCTTGCCACACCTCATCATCCAACAAACTTTTTTCGAAGCGAATGTGCGTGGTCCAAGCAATTCCCATCTTTTCCTCTTTTAAGGCACGCGTGAGTTTCCGAAACAAGGCAGGGGGATAAGATTCATCCGTGAAATGGAAGTGATAGGTACTATATTTGTCTCGAAGGAATTTCACCTCTTCAATGATCTCTTGAATTTTCTTTGTCCGATATCCAGCTGTATAGCCTTCACCATGATCGCAAAACTCACATCGCCCCCAGTAACATCCGCGTGTGGCGAGATAGGGAAGCACAGGCTCAGGAACAAAATATTTTTCCATGGGTAGGCCGTCAAAGTCCGGGGGTGGTAAATCCGACATACTTTCAGATGAGGTCACAGGTGAGACATGAATACCCAAATCGTCACGCCACAACAAATTAGGATATTCGTTGAAATCCTTATCCGTACCGACAGCTTCAACTAATTGTAAAAATGCCGTCTCCCCTTCATACACTACAGCACTATCAAAATGCTTGAACAGCTTCGGCGTGTCCGGTAACACATCACGCAACCGGGTCACGGTATTACCGCCAATGGTCACATGGATGTTGGGAAATTGTTCCTTAATCATGGCACAGAAAGTCATGGTCGAAAATAATTGCTGACGTAAAACAATGGAAATACCAATAATGTCAGGTTGCTCTGCAACAATGGCTGGCTTCAAAATATGTTCAAATACATCCCTATAAATATTAACTTGAGTATCTTCTACAGCCTGCAATACTTCTGAAGACATGAAAATCTTATAGGAAAGATCTGTCTCCATAGGTGGCATGCAAATACGAGCCGGCGCATATACCAAAGAAATTGTTGACGTCACTTCCCGAAAGACAGCGATCGCCCATTCGAGCTTCTCAATATCATAAAAGTCTTGCGTTCGAACGATTTCCTTGGCGCGTTCAGCTTTTTCTATTAAAGCATCTACTCTTGATCGTGTACATTCACACAGTGCAATTTGACGTTCGGTCTCTTCATCAGAGAGTCCACGATCTCGGCTAAACTTTTTTAAACGTTC
>CAZGFV010000019.1:0-13800 GCA_964524575.1 uncultured Nitrospiraceae bacterium | reverse complement strand
ATGTTACAGCATGCTTTGGCTGCCAGCGAGCGAATTTTTGATATTCTAGATACTGAACCTGAAATAGTTGATCCTCCTGGTATTTCTACTCGAGTGAAAAGGCTTGAAGGGACGGTGACATTAAAGGATGTAGAATTTTCTTATCGCCCCAATTTACCTGTATTACGTAAGGTGAGTCTTCACATTCCTTCAGGCCAACGTGTGGCGTTAGTTGGCCCAAGTGGAGCCGGAAAAAGCACTCTGATTAAACTCGCGATGCGCTTTTATGATGTAAAAACTGGAAGTCTATCGTTAGGAGGCGTTGATGTCAGGAACTTGCCGCTGGATTTTGTGCGAGGTCAAATTGGCCTCGTACAACAAGAACCATTTTTATTTAATGGTACGGTCCGAGATAATATTGCCTACAGTAATCCTGACGCCACTCAGTCAGAGATTGAAGGTGTGGCCATTGCTGCACGGGCCGATGAGTTTATAGAGGAGTTACCAGAAAAATACGATACCTGGATCGGTGAGCGAGGAGTTAAACTTTCAGTTGGGCAAAAGCAGCGGGTTGCAATTGCTCGTGTCCTTCTAAAAGATCCTGCGGTAGTCATCTTTGATGAAGCCACATCGAATATTGACACGGAAACAGAAGTAAAAATTCGTGAAGCTCTTGAAGTGCTGACTCAAGGTCGAACCACGCTTGTGATTGCCCATCGCCTTTCTACTTTACAACAAGTGGATCGCATCCTAGTTTTAAATAGAGGGGAACTGATTGAGGATGGTAAGCATGCAAGTCTCATAGAGAAAAAAGGATTGTATCGAACACTCTATGAAGCACAGTTTGCAGTATAGTTTGTAAATGTGAAAAGCAGTCGTTGGAAAATTGCAAAACCAAATTATTTTAGCCAATCTATCTTTGAATAGTGCTTTAGGTATTTATTTTTATTCTGTACAATTTAAGAAAGGGGTGTTTGAGTTTTCCTCTCATGGGCTATTTAATGAGGCAGACTCGACGAAATAGATATGGGAGAGGATCGAGAATGCCGAGGCCTCACTGGTCCATCGCGTTAAAGTGCTTGTTGTTTTTCATGGACCGGGCCAGGCCAAAATGGTTGTTGCAACAATAAAATGGGTTTGGGTTTTGGTCAGTGTGGGATAAACTAAGGAAACTGTTTAACCTTTGAGGCCCTGAATACAGTGGCCGCTTTCGTCTTCTTATCTCACGACTGTTATTGACTTATCATGTGAACTGTGGTAGACGTATGCCAGTTTTTTGGGGTCTTTATATCTTTATATTTTGAAATGTTAATTTTTATCTAAGAGATGCCGCAGGAGGCGATGGTGCCCTCTTTTGCGGCTTCTTTTTTTTAGGGCCTTTTGAACTGGAAAAGGATTGGGAAGGTCAGAGAAAAGGAGGAAACTGTGAGTGAACGTAAAACTGGCACGGTGAAATGGTTTAATGACCGGAAAGGTTTTGGCTTTATTCGAGTCGATGATGAGCAAGATGTTTTTGTCCACTATTCAGCTTTGCAAGGTGAGGGATTTAAGACCCTGAAAGAAGGCGAACCTGTTGAGTTTGATTTGGTTGAAGGGGCAAAAGGTCCGCAAGCCGCTAATGTAGTTAAAACTGCAGCGGCTCAACAGTCAGCAGCAGAATGATTTAAGATATTGCCTGGAGGACGACAATAAAAAGTTTGAATTGCTCGAAAAGTTACAACTTGAAGTTAAAACTTGAAAAAAAAGAAAAGGAGGCTTTGCCTCCTTTTCTTTTTTTGCACCTCCAATCTATTTCAATTCTCAAATAGCTAACCCTAAGGGTTTTCCCAAGTCTAGACAGTTTCCTTGATGTTTGATGGCTTTCTATCGAGGGACCGTCTTCTTTCCTTCCATTATCTTGAATCAAGGAGTTACCTGCTCTGCCTTTCTTAGAAGGTAGGGTTGGATCTGGAATCCATGTTCTGTTGACGAAATTTTTGAGGGAAGCGTATACTGAGTTCATGGCCGCGTAGTACTTTTCTTGGTGAGAGAATAAACTGTCTCCTTGAAAGAAATTAGAGGTAAAATTTTAAAGAAGCAATCTTATGAATTCATTAATAGAGGAGGAATAAATCATGGCAATTCGTTTAGGTGACGAGGCTCCAGATTTTACGGCAGAGACTACTGAGGGTACGATCAATTTTCATGAATGGCTGGGTAGTGGATGGGGCATTTTGTTTTCACATCCTAAAGATTTTACGCCAGTCTGTACGACGGAATTGGGGACAGTTGCGAAGGTTACGGAAGAGTTTAAGAAACGAAATGTGAAAGTGCTTGCGGTAAGCGTCGATCCCCTTGATTCTCATAAGGGTTGGATTAGCGATATCAATGAAACTCAAAGTTGCACGGTAAACTATCCAATCATTGCGGATCCAAATCGGACAGTTGCCAACTTGTACGATATGATTCATCCGAATGCATTAGATAATATGACCGTGCGGTCTGTGTTTGTGATTGGGCCTGATAAGAAGGTCAAACTGACGCTGACGTACCCTGCTTCGACAGGGAGGAACTTTGATGAAATTCTTCGTGTAGTGGACTCATTACAATTGACGGCCAAGCATCAGGTGGCCACCCCCGCAAATTGGAAGGACGGGGAAGATTGTATTATTGTTCCTGCCGTCAAAGACGAAGAAATTCCTTCAAAATTTCCCAAGGGTCACCGGGCCGTGAAGCCTTATTTGCGGTATACGCCACAGCCCAACAAGTAAGATCTTTTCACGAGCTTTCTTTTTTTTAAAAAGAGTCGCTCCTCAGGGCGGCTCTTTTTTTATTCTAAAAGGTCAACCTCTTAGTAGTTTGTTTCTCTAAGCATGGTTTTCGTCTTTTCATCGTGAAAAATAAGAAATAGCTGACGTTTTTACTTATGGTTGATACGTATCGTAGATTGAAACGGTCATCTGAAAGCCGATCTTGCAAAGGCGGCATCGAAATTGAACTATGTCTCTCTCGACACTAACATCTGTGACGTGCAATGCATTGTGATGTTCTGTGACGCATGATTTTAGGATTTGAGCTTGCTCATGTTTTATGTGCTCGGAATCTCCAATGAGACGTGTGATCGTGGAAAATGTCAGGCGGTGTCGTGATTTACAATTCGCGCATGCAATCCCAATGATATCTGGAAGTGTAATCATTTTCACGCTAAGTGATAGCGGATGGACTGAAAAGCATTGTTGGAGAAACGCGCCGCTTTTAAAAATATTAGCCATAGGGAAAATGAAAGTTTATGCCCTTAATGCTGGCCTAGAGGAGTTCCGGCGATGACTGCCTTGAACAATAGGATATTCAAATAGTCGGCACTCAAGTCCACCGTTAAAGAGGGGCGTTCGACGTGTAGCAGCAAGCCGGATATGTTTTGGTAATTGTAAATCCGAAGTAAAGAAAAACGTACGCCATCCGTAAAAATGACTTTTGAGTGCATCGCCAAGTTGAGGGTACCACTCGGCTAACTTTCCGTCACCTCCTGTTCGAACCCCGTATGGAGGATTAGTAACCAGCAGGCCATGCGGACGAGGTGGTTGTAGGTTAAGTATATCTGCATGGTCCAAAATAATGTCATTGGGAAATCCAGCAGATTGTATATTGGTCTGAGCTGCAGAAAGCGCTTGGGGGTCATGATCAGAACCAAATAAGGTGTTGGAGGGAATAGATCGTCTGATGTTTTGGGTTTCCTTTACTAATTTCAACCACATGATTCGATCAAACCACGAAAGTTTTTCAAATGCAAACTGTCTGTTAAGTCCTGGAGCAATGTTGCCAGATATTTGAGCGGCTTCGAGGAGAAAGGTCCCGCTTCCACACATGGGATCGAGTAGTACCTCTCCCGGTTTCCAGCCCGTAAGGTGCAAAATGCCGGCAGCCAGATTTTCTCTAAGGGGTGCTGGTCCTTGAGCCTTGCGATACCCACGTTTAAAAAGGGGAACTCCCGTTGTATCGAGATATATTGTGAAGGTGCAGTCATCTAAATAGGCATGAATGCTTATGTCGGGTTTTTGCGTGTCGATGTTAGGCCGAGCGCCTGTAGCCCTGCGAAAGTGATCACAGATCGCATCTTTAATTCGAAGTGTAACAAATTCGAGGCTTTTGAGTGGACAATGGTGAGCATTTACATGTACTTTGATCCGATTTTTTACCGAAAACCAAGATGGCCAGGGAAGTGATAACGCATGTTGGTAGATGTCATGTTCTGTACGATAGGGTTGCTGGGATATTGTCCACAAAACACGACTGGCAATACGACTGAGAAGATTCACTTGGTAGCACAATGAAAACGAACCCTGAAACCGAACTCCTCCTTTGATTGCTTCAGGTTCTCGGACATGCAACTGAATCAACTCGCTGCAGAGGACAGATTCCAACCCCCGTGGGCATGGTGCGAAGAAGGTCGATTGGGGCGTCTCAATCATAGAGACGCACTAGTACAGGACTCTCGGGTCCAATTCTTAAGAACTTTTGATGGATTAAAGGTCAGCACATAGTGAAAACATTGAGGTTTATCCGCTGCCAGATTTTCATTGACTCGGCCAATCATGGAGGCTGCGGTATTCGCGGCGTCCGAGACGCTTTTGCCTAGGGTGTTTATACCCATGGGGTCAAGATCGCTTTTTGTTAGGGTGAATCGGTAGGTCCAAGTTGATTCCCTATTCAGAAGGGAATTTTTCTTACGCCACGGTTCTCCCAACTTAGCGACAATGTCGTCTTGGGTGGCTTCCTCAACGGCTTCTTTGAGATAGGATTCTCGCCAATGGCTACAAGCTGCGAGCAAGCCGATAACACTTGCGAGGCTGCCCCAAAGCAATAAATTTCTCAGGTATTGTTTTGTCCTTCGTGAAATACCAGGTAACTTCATCATATATTCCTTTTTTCTTCCGGCCGAATCTTACAGGCAATGGTTCGGTAAAAGGCATAGATTTGGGCGCACAGCCCAGTCAAGATTAATACCAAGGAAGTGGGAAGCCAAAGGGAATTTGGTTGATCTAGGCCTTCTATGCCAAGAACGAACCCAATAGCAATCGCAATAATGCCAATGACTCGTGCTATCCAAATGGGTGGATGTGATGGAATGTACAAGGAATGCCTTTTTATCTTTCGATTTGCTAAAGATATTCTGTTTACGCTAACCCGGCCCAGTCCAATTGTACGGTATTATGGATAAAAATTTCCATAATAAGATTCCAGTCAGCGTGGTTTATGGATTGGGATTCAGTTGAAACCTATTCTCTTACTAATTTTCTATACCGAATACGATGGGGTTGGTCGGCGTCTTTGCCGAGTCGTTTTTTTCGATCTTTCTCGTATCCAGAGTAGTTTCCTTCGAACCATACGACTTGACTATTGCCTTCGAAAGCCAGGATGTGCGTAGCGATTCGATCTAAGAACCAGCGGTCGTGGCTGCTGATGACTGCGCAGCCGCCAAATTGTTCTAATCCTTCTTCTAGCGCACGCAGGGTATTCACGTCGAGATCGTTGGTGGGCTCGTCCAGCATTAAGACGTTGGCACCTTCTTTTAGCATGGTTGCGAGGTGTACGCGGTTGCGTTCTCCACCTGAGAGATCGCTAACTTTCTTTTGTTGTTCGGTTCCCCCAAAATTAAATCGGCTAACATAGGCTCTGGAATTGATTTCTTTTTTCCCGAGTTGGATGTTGTCTGCTCCACCAGAGATTACGTCCCAAACATTTTTATTCCCATCTAATGCACGGTTCTGATCCACGTATCCGAGTTTCACAGTTTCGCCAATTGCGAAAGATCCGGAGTCTGGTTTTTCTTCGCCTGTGATCATACGAAATAACGTGGTCTTTCCTGAACCGTTTGGACCAATGACGCCAACGATTCCACCTCTTGGCAAATTAAAGGAAAGGTTCTCAAATAGCAGTTTTTCACCAAAGGCTTTTGTAATGTCTTTGGCTTCAATCACGATATCACCGAGTCGTGGTCCAGCTGGAATATAGATTTCTAAGTCATCCGACACTTTTTCGTGCTCTTGGCTGATAAGTTCTTCGTATTTGATGACTCGTGCTTTGCCTTTGGCTTGTCGCCCCTTGGGTGACATGCGAATCCATTCTAATTCTCGCTCCAGAGTGTTACGTCGATTGGATTCAGTTTTTTCTTCCTTTTCAAGGCGGGTCTGTTTTTGTTCTAGCCAAGATGAGTAATTGCCTTCGAAGGGAATGCCTTGCCCTCGATCGAGTTCGAGAATCCATCCAGCCACGTTATCAAGAAAGTACCGGTCATGGGTTACGGCAATTACCGTGCCCCTATATTGTTGCAAATGATCTTCCAACCAATGTACGGATTCGGCATCTAAATGGTTTGTAGGTTCGTCCAACAATAAAATGTCGGGTTCTTGAATCAGCAGGCGACAAAGTGCCACGCGACGTTTTTCACCCCCGGAGAGAATACCAACTTTGGTCTCTGCGGGGTTTTCTAACTCCCACCCATCGATAGCTTCAATCTTTTCTTGGAGATTACTTTGCTTCTCCAACAGCTTTTCCATCTCATCCGGTTCCATAGGCTTGCCGAGTTTGTTACTAACTGCTTCGTATTCAGCTAGCATGTCGATGAGTTTTTTCTGAGCTTCTTCAACGACTTCCCGTACAGTTTTTTCGGGGTTAAGTTTCGGCTCTTGTTCTAGTAGGCCGGTGGTGTATCCTTTGGACATGGTAATTTCGCCAAGGTAGTCTTGATCCACGCCGGCGATGATCCTTAGAAGAGTACTTTTACCCGATCCGTTGAGTCCTAGAACGCCGATTTTGGCTCCATAATAAAATGAAAGGTAGATTTCTTTGAGTACTTGTTTTTTGGGCGGCTGGACTCGACCGACACCAATAAGCGAAAAAATAACTTGCTTGTCGTTGCTTGTCATATTGCTCCTTGTTGTCGTTACTGACTTTTTACTTTACTCTAGCCTGCTTCACCATGCTGATGAGAAAAGAAGTAGTTCCTTTATCATCAGGTCCTTAGGTTTTGCTGGATTCAGATAGCCTATAAGGGTGTTAGTGAGATAGTACATGATGCCGCAATGGGTTCAATATGCATGGGCGTTTCTGGCTCGTTCTTCGTAGTTTGGTTTCGAGTGACTTGGGTACGTCTGAATTACTGGATTGTGTATTTACATTCTGTGATATAATCAGCCATCTTGATGATGGAGAAAAATTTCAAAAGATAAGTCAATTTACCAAAGGTTGGCGACTTGTACAATCATGGGTTTCTTGCATATACATTTTGGAACATGGGAGACTCGTTCTGAAAGCCTCTAAGTGGTTTTTAGGATGAAAATATGTTGGAAGGATAACTATTACTGATGGCTCGCGACGATTCAGTTGCAGTTTACGAAATTGGAGTAAGCTTTCGGTACGTACAGGAGCATGGTTGGGTTGTACATGCCATCACTGGGTTTTTATCTGCTTACTTTATGGAAGATCCACGCTTTCGAATGAAGCGCCATCTGCACGAATTAGAAACAGGCATGTATGTGTGGATTTGTGAGGCTCCTGGGGAAAAATTCATGCGCCGGCTGTTGAAACGTCTACAAGTTGATATTCCCCCGTTTAAATTGTATGAGCGGGAAGGAGTAACTGAGGGCCCAGTGCGTCGGGTGATTGATTTGCTGAGTGTTTCTGATAGAATTTAATTCGGCTATTTCCAGCCAGCCATTACGCAACGTTGAGCGATGAGAGGGATGAGATTTGGCATGTCATTCGAAATATTGCCCATGAAATTATGAGCCAATTCTTGATCCTCGCAGCATTCAAAGACAGCATTAAGAAATCCGCCTCGAAGTAACGGTTGCCGGAGAAATTCTTGCCCAGGCTTGGTTGCCGCTTTCAGAGGCCACTTTTCTACTACAATCTATTTCATTCCTAATTGTTCAAGTCATTGCCTAGCGTCTTGAACTGTTAGTCGAGTTTTGTCAACAAGTTTCGGTAAATGGGGTGGACCATGGATCGTCTTTCGTTAACGACCAAGATATTATTTTCTTAAGAATTGTAATTATTGTGGTCCTAATTGGGTTCTCTTTTTTGATTATGTTAGGATAATTTATTGATATATTGTGAACTTCTTAAACTGACTAGACAAACGTAGGGACAATTTATAGTACGTCTTATTAGTGATGTGTATATCTAGAGCCACTTATCGACAGGCAGTGCTCATTACTCTTTGTGTCTTGTGGCTATGCTTCTCTTTTTCTTTAAAAGATGTGTGGGGGAAAACTCTGTACAAAGAGGGAGTCAGGCTTCAAGATCCGAAGCCAGCTTTATTAAGTGGGTTTGGATTAGCAGTTGCCATTGAGAGCGATTCTATAGTGGTGGGCGCTCCACATGCGGCTGGGCCACGAGGGCAAGTTGGTAAGGCCTTTTTGTTTGATAGAGAAACGGGAGGAGTGAAATATACCTTTCAACCTTCATCGCCGATCGGCAATGATTTATTTGGTTTGTCTGTTGGTTTGACGGACCAGTTTGTCATTGTGGGGGCGCCTAGAGCTATGGGAAAGACGCAGCGCGCTGCTGGTAAAGTTTCGGTGTTTGATCGGAAAAACGGGAGGCATGTTCGAGATTTCGTGAGTCCGAATCCGAATGCCTCGGTGTTTGGTCATGCTTTTGCTACCCATGGACCATGGTTAGCAGTAGGTGATCCAGGAGCAGGATCATCGACGCAATTCGAAGTGGGGGAAGTTTATGTGTTCGAACTCGGGACAGGAAGACTGGTTCGCACAATTGTTGCTCCGGAAGCCCCACGCGGGAAAGCTAACGGCTTCGGCCATGCTTTGGCGTTTCTAGGTTCAAGCCTTGCGGTTGGCGCTCCGCTAGGGGGGGGGAGCCCACTTGATCAAGGTTTGGTTTATCTCTTTAGTATTCAAAATGGTACTTTACTCAAGTCTATTCAATCTACCAAACCACACACTAACGAATATTTTGGTTGGTCGTTGGCAAGTGATGAGGGGGCACTGTTGATTGGTGCTCTTGGTCGAGGTCTGAATGCTCAGACCCAGGCAGGAGCGGCTTATGTGTTCTCAAACCAAGGAGAGTTCCAGATGACTTTGGAACTCTCCAATCCTCAGAAAGATGACCATTTTGGAGAAACCGTAGCGCTTATGAATGACTATTTGGTTGTTGCAGCCCCCGGTCATGACGCTGCTGGTACTGATGCTGGAACGGTGTTTTTCTTTAACCGTCAGACAGGCCTGTTGCGAAGAATAATGTCCAATCCATCAGAAAACACAGGTGTGGCGGATCTATTTGGTCTTTCTCTTGGTGCGATTGGAGAACATTTGGTGGTGGGGGCCCCTTATGGGGATCTTCCTGAGATGCCTGATTCTGGTGAGGTTCACCAATTTTCCTTTCAATTCAAAGATAACTTGAATTGAGGCGTTTTATGCTCCTTATGGATCTGCGTTTACCTAATGAGAAAAATATTTAGGATAACAGGTAAGAGTAGACGGAGACCAACTTCTTTCGTTATGATCCTGTACCATGCCCTTTGCTAACTCACTTCTTGCTTGGCGAAAGGCCCGCCAAATTTCGACGGCTAAGTTAGCCTCCGCGTCTGGCATTGCTCAGACTACCATTGAGTCCATAGAAAATGGTGAACTTGATCCCGTTGTTTCGGTTGTGGAAACTTTGGCCGCAGGACTTGCGATTCCTCCAGCTTGGTTCTATAGCACACCCAAAGCCATAGAATTACTTTTGGGGGTTCCTGATGGAGAGGAGACCCTTTATCTCGACCTAGACTCCCCAGACCCGGTGACAAAACGAATCCTTCATGGCAATGAGACTGATAAAGATTTATATGTGTTATTGACCTTGTTGCTTTGCCATGGGGAACCTAAGTTGCTTCGCGCCGCTGAAGTCAATTTGCGCAGCCTGTTAAAACAAGCGCGGACAGCCACGGTTCCTTGGCAATCCCGTCCCTCTGGTCATTTTGAACCTCCTAGCGATTAATGGCTTTTATCGTAGTTCCTAACTCAGGTTTGGTTTGTGATTTTTGTCTCATGAATGGCTGACATCGGAATCCTAGCCATAGAGTTTGCATAATTAAACCGCAGGCTCCCGCTACGTATCCCACATGTAAGCCTGTAAATATACCTAGGTAAATTCCGCCTCCTAATATTGTGGCACTGACAAGAAGATATATGGCTACTGCCTCAATGATTCCTTGTGTTTTATGTGAGTGAACAAGAATGCCTTGGAACCAACTCTCAATCACTGTCAATGCCGGAAACAAAACCGCAAACCACAATGTGGTTTTACCTAACTCAGCCAAATTACTGGATAGTCCGGAGATTGTTACAAACCAAATATGGGCCAGTGGGGTAGCAGTAATGGTGAATAGCACCGTGCTGTTCCAAAAGGCTAATTGAACCGCAAATTTTCGCAAAGGAACAAAGAAGGTTGGTTTTTCTATCAAGGCTACGACTACCTCTTGATAGGCGAGGCCTATTCCCTGAAATAAAAATACGAGCCCGCCAAGAATTGGCCAGACCGCGAAGCTTTCGATTGGAGATGGCATCCGACTCAAGGCTGCGCTGCCAAGGGGCAGTGCCAGAAGTGTTAGGAGAGGGGTGGTGGCTAGTGGTATATAAAATTGTAAAAATTTTCGCATGCGTGGAGGCTTCTCTATGCTTGAATCCCTTTTTTTCATTTGCTGAAGAATGGGCTGTGTGCACGTGCGGATAAAGATCGCTTCTATTAACACACCTAGGGAAATCGCAAAGGTTCCAATGACGATCCCAGATGGTGCGTCCCACGCGAAACCCAACAGGAGCCCACCGCAAAGCCCGGTTAGTCTGATCGCGGTACCTACTCCAATCCAATGTGATTGTCTGTTTCTAATCAGGATGCCCTGGTAAAACCGGCGGATCGCAATTGATGCCGTCCAAGGCGTCATTAGCATCATTCCTATTCGAGCTGGTTCAACGATTGGTTCGGGGATTTTAAGAACGGTGGAAACCAAAAAATCAAATAGAGGGGTAAAGGCTATGATTCCGTGAATGAACGTCAATCCTGTGGCCATCCAGGCCATGAAGTTTCGTAAAAAACAATACCAAGTCCAATTTTTGGACAATGCCGTTGACGCGGCCAAAAGCATGATAATAGGGGATTCAATAATCAACGATAACGGGAAAACGGCACTAGCGTACGCGGCTAAACTAATTGTAGGGTCTTCGAGTCTGGCCATAAATGCGGTGACGATTGGCCGTTCCAATCCCATCAATAACCAACTGGTTGCCAAAGGGAGCCATATTTGGGCAATTAATTTTCCGTGGGGTATGGGTGATTCGGGAGAAGGGATAGGCATAAAGGTCCTTTTACCAGAGAAAGTCAAAAATATATTAAATTTAATTACGTACTACGTCACTTGTATTGGCAAGGTGGATTCGTACCTAGATTTCGAGGAAAGTCGCGGTCTTTTTCAAGAATCTTATGAATCATTATCCTCGTGATTTAAGCAAAAATAGCTGATTTTTCTTGATAAAGTTGATCCAATTTTGGTATCCTGTAGTGCTTAGCCACTTTCACGGTATTGATTACCAGTCTAAGCGAGCGAGTATCAAGTTAGGTTCACCAGCGAGACATTTATGAAGTAGATCTGTACGGTGTCTTTCGTGGAGCGCCTGCCGATTTCGGGAGGCGCTTTTATTTATAGTCACTGTGTTGGTGTGTTTTATTTTTCTCGATTAATCATATTTGGGTGATGTTCTTCATATTTAGATTTGCAAATTATCCTAATCCCATCGTTGGTTTTTCTGTGGCCAACTTAGTTAAGTCCTTGTGCGTGTTGTGGGACAGGCTTCTAACATTGGCAGAACCGTGTTCATTGTGCATTCTCCTGGAATCTCCTCAGAAGAAATGACCATGCCGTTCGGTTCCGTGTGAAAATATACAGCATCGTAACCATGTTTTGTTGGTATAGTTATTGGGAGTGGGAATGGCAAGGCGCAGCGTGTCGGTAGTGTGAAGTCTGTTTCGGGTGTTGAAAAAGAGTCGCGTCAATTAAGTCATGATGATCCAAACGGGCCTTTGGCCACCGGTCAATTGCCCACGCTTTTTGCAGCGTTTGGAGATAAAACCATTGAGGCGCCGACAGGAATGAAGCGAAACGTGGAACCCGCCAACCAAAAAAATAGCGAAGCTGTCGTGGAAATGGGGGCCGCTGAAGAAACTGACGAGTCTACGGAGGAGGCCGAAAAGGAAATCGATTTGACTCCTGGGGCTTTGAGCCGCATCGATGACCCTGTCAGACTTTATCTCAATGAAATGGCTGGGGTGTCCTTGTTGACACGTGAAGGTGAGATTGAGTTAGCCAAGCGCATTGAGGACGGAAAGTATGAGTTAACGTTGGCGATTGCGGGGATGCCAATGACGTTGATGTAACTGGATGCATTACGTCTGGCGAAGAAAAAAGGTGAGTTGCGTGATAGAGATTTGGTGCTCGTCAATGATGCCACGGATGAAGAAGAACTTGAAGAGGAAGATGTCGAAGACGAACAGGATGAAGAAGAACTTTTGCGGCGGACTCTGGCAGATCTCGAAAAGCTTCGTCGAGTCGGCAAAAGTTTACTGACGTTATATGCCAAACGCCGTCAAGCGACTCAAGCCCAACTCGCTAAGATTGCCAAGCAAGTCCATAATGTTCAACAGCAAATCGTTGAAAAACTTGATGCCTTGAATTTGCACCCAGAGGTTTGGGATGAGTTGCTGCGTCGTATTAAAGAGAAGGGCCTGGCCTTACGGGGTGCTGAACGTATGGTTCAGGGCTGTTGTCGCCGGATTGGAAAGTCCCGGACCGAAACCGCAAAAGTTATTCGAAAGATGGGGCGGGAACGGAGCGTCTATAGAGCCATTCGACGGAAGACAGGGCTTAGCGATGAGGCATTGGAAAAGTTCATCCGGGCCTTCAAGGATGACCAAGCTTTGATGCGTCGAATTGAGCAGGAAGAAGTGTTGATGCCCTCGGCAGAGTTCAAAAGTGCACTCCTGACCTTGGAGCGGGCCGAAGAAAAAATGAAGCGCGGAAAAGCCGAACTCATTGAGGCGAACCTACGGTTGGTTGTGAGTATTGCCAAGAAATATACGAACCGAGGGTTACAATTTTTAGATTTAATCCAAGAAGGCAATATTGGATTAATGAAAGCAGTTGATAAATTCGAATATCAACGTGTTTATAAATTCAGTACTTATGCTTCGTTGTGGATTCTTCAGGCTATTACACTGGCGATTGCAGATCAGGCGCGTACGATCAGAATCCCCGTACATATGATCGAGGCCATCAATAAGTTAGTTCGGACCTCACGGCATCTGGTCCAGCAGTTAGGCCGAGAGCCATCCCCAGAAGAAATTGGGGAGCGGATGGAAATGCCACTGGAGAAGGTTCGAAAAATTTTAAAGATTGCCAAGGAGCCCATTTCATTGGAAACCCCCATTGGTGAGGAAGAGGATAGTAATTTAGGGGACTTTATTGAAGATAAGAAAGCCGTGTCTCCTTTAGAAGCCGCCGTTCGCTATGACTTGCAACGACAAATTTCAGTTGCTTTAGGGGCTTTAACTCCCAGAGAAGAAAAAATCATTCGCAAACGGTTTGGGATTGGAGAGTCCACGGACCATACGCTCGAGGAAGTTGGCCAAGATTTTGATGTAACCCGTGAACGAATTCGCCAGATTGAAGCAAAGGCATTGCGTAAACTTCGTCATCCGAGCCAAAGCCGGAAACTCCGAAGTTTTGCCGAGGGTTTTTAACTGTTTATAGTGAAATAAACTCTATCATAAAATTGCGGAGAAAAT
>CAZGFV010000018.1:0-14130 GCA_964524575.1 uncultured Nitrospiraceae bacterium | reverse complement strand
ACTCAGATTTTTAGACGAGAGAGTTGAGTATGTGGCGGATCATTATCATTCTTGTACTTCTTATAATTCTCTTTTTCATGGTTCGAACATCCATTCGAGATTTTTTGGGAAAGAAGAAACCGACTCCGGCTTTGCCTGGAAAAGACGTCATGGTCCAGGACCCAGTATGCAAGGCATACATTACCGCTGGTTCAGCCAAAAGGGAAAAGATTGGGGGACAAGAATACTTCTTCTGTGGGGAAGAATGCGCGGGAAAGTTTAAGAATTATATGTCGGGATTGCAATGAATAGAAACATACGTACTTGATCCGTATCTTATGCATTCAAAAAACACCTAAGTGAGCGCCCCTCCGCAAGAAGAACCAGCCCCCGCAGTGCAGCCGAAACAATGTTGGGCCGTTACAATAGGGCGATGCGCCAGACGATGTAGGTCAAAGTCATAAATCGTCTTGGGCAATCCTTCGGCTAAGGGGATATTGAGCATTTGATTGAAATCACAGTCGTAAAGCTTTCCATCCCATCCCACACTTAATAACGTCCGGCACATTACCGTTTCTATGGCTAGGGGATTAAAGTTATTGATGAGCAAGTTCATATATTCATCATATCGCCCCGATGTCCTTAGGTCCTCAAGGAAACGACTGATGGGCATATTGGTAATCGTAAATAAGTGATTAAACTCGATGCCAAATCGCGACCTCAGTTCGAACTTATAATCAACTTCCAATTCGCCCTGCTCAGGCGGTAGTTTGGGCCCCACAGGATTGTACACCAAGTTCAAGAGCAACCCTGTCCCTTGCTTTCCATAGCCCAATTGATTGAGTTGCTGTAATGCCGCGATACTTCGACCAAATACCCCTTTTCCACGTTGCTGATCCACATTGGCCTCGGAATAGCACGGCAGAGAAGCCACAATTTCTATTTGGTGGTCCGCGAGAAAATGAGGAAGGTCGGCCTTATCTTTTCCAAAAAATACAGTGAGATTGCAACGATCGATAACCTTTCGCCCTAAAGCCCGACATTCGGTCACTAAATACTTAAAGTGCGGATTCATCTCTGGCGCCCCACCGGTAATATCAATCGTGGCAATCCCAGGATTCTCTCGAAGTAAGTTGAGAAGGACCTCGATTGTCTCCAGAGTCATGTTTTCGGTTCGTGTCGGCCCTGCATCCACATGACAGTGCGAGCACGTTTGGTTACACAATTTGCCAATGTTGACTTGAAGAGTCCGTATCTCGTTTGCGACGAACGGGGGAAGGCCGTGGTCAGTTAATGTTTGTGGAAAGGAAGATCCTGTAGTCGGCAAAGCAGTAGGAGAAATTGGTAAAGCTAAAGGGATATTTTTCATGTATTGATCGCCCGATCAGAAAATAGGCCTGCTAAGAAAATGACTCCTCCAGACCTGTATGCTAACAACATCCGCCTGTTGCTACACAAATCATCGTAGTCATAGCCCATCGGACAACACATTTCTTCGCCATTTGTAACAGCCTGAGTTGTATCGTTCGTTCACATTTTTCGCAATCACATCGGATTCCATATTGACTCCTATTCAACAATGAACTAGCACCCAGAATAGTCTGAATCTTTCAGCTTACCTTCTTTATCGAAATCTAGACTGACTTGACAATCACTCGGTCCGTCATAGAAAAACTGAAGCGGGGATTTTTTGTCGGTTATCTGAAAATAAATCCAGGTTTCTCCACCGAAGAATCGTTGGGCTTTGGCGCTAGGTCTGCCCCAATTTTCTTCAAACCACGCCTGGCTTTTTCCCTGAAGCTCAGCGCGATCTAATGACGTATCCCAATAGGAGTTTCCCCCGCATGCAGCTAAAAAAAGAGCGCCGCCAAACAGAAGAATGTGAGGAATAGACACGAACAATTCCCTTGAAAATATGATGATTAAATATGCAACAAGAATATTGGGCAGGCCCGTAAAAAATTCTAGCTCTGGCTCTCAACACAGTCAAATTGAGCAACCAAAGAATGGCTCTTCCCCAGGTAAAACCCATCATTTCTTCTAGCTTCACGTTTCATTCTTCACACCTTATATTTTACTCAATCACCCATCAACCAATATTCGTGCACGGCAAAATACAGAATGAAACATGGAACGAGTCAGTTTTCCTGTGAAGGTATTTTGTTGACTTGGATGATAAGACCCAAGGAGAGTCACTCCCCACGGCGCGGCATACACTGACCCATGTCTAAATTTTGGCAAAGGCTTACTCAAAACATGTCCCAATTCTTTACAAGACCTCAGATACTCGTCAAATGCAATTTTCCCCAAGGCGATCACAACTGTAATATTTTTCAACAGTCGAAGCTCCTCTAATAAAAATGGCCGACAGGTAGTGAATTCTTCCCTAGTGGGTTTATTGCCTGGCGGAGCACACCGCACGGCTGCAGCCACATAGCAATTTCGCAATTTGAGCCCGTCATTCCGGTGTGTGGCCTCTGCTTGATTGGCAAATCCAAATTTGAATAGTGCTTCGTAAAGCCAGTCCCCACTCCGATCACCTGTAAACACACGTCCTGTTCTGTTCCCGCCGTGAGCTGCGGGCGCAAGCCCCAACACATAAATTTGTGCCTTCGGATCACCAAAACCTGGAATGGGACGTCCCCAATAGTCCCAGTCCTGAAACCGTTTGACCTTTGTTCGCACAATTCGCCGTCGATAGTCAGTTAGGCGACGACAAAGAGTGCAATCTACAACTGTCTGGTGTAAAACCTTCAGGTCTCGCATCGACTTCATGATAACATAGGCTTACACAGGAAACACGGCTCACAATAAAAACGCGCGCAAAAGAAACATTCCTCAGGATTGTCTACATGGACAACAACATAACAATCGACATTGATTTCCCTAATCAAAATGTTAGCACAATCGTAAAACGGTTATTGCAAGCAGGTCTTGAGGCGGCAAATCCCACCCTTGCGGTGAAAAAAGTTTTGTCAGTTGAAGGATCAACCCTTCGAGTGGGAGAAAAAGAATATGGTCTCAATACATTCGACCGAATAATGTGCGTGGGAGCAGGAAAAGCTTCAGGAGAGATGGCCTTGGCCCTAGAGCACATATTAGGATCTCGCATATCTGGAGGTTATATCGCAATCAAAGACATTCCTGAATATCGACCTAAAAACATTCAATTATTTGATACAAGTCATCCCATTCCTAATACGCGAAGTGTTCAGGCATCCAAGCAAATCCTCTCCCTTGCTCAATCGCTCACGCAACGAGACCTCCTTTTTGTCCTGATTTCTGGTGGAGCGTCAAGTCTCATCGCAGCTCCTGCATCAGGTCTATCCTTAAACGATAAGAAATTGACAACCTCATTATTGCTTCGTTGCGGAGCAACGATCCAAGATATAAATACCGTTAGAAAACACCTTTCAGCAATTAAGGGAGGACAACTTGCTGCATCGACATCGGCTACCATCATCACCCTCGTGCTTTCTGATGTGTTAGGTGATGATTTAACCACAATTGGTTCCGGACCAACCATACCCGATCCCACGACATTTCAAGATGCAAAGGAAGTACTTAGGCAATTTCATCTCTTAGATCATGTCCCTGTAGCCGTGAAATATCACTTGGAAAAAGGAATACATAGACATATTCCCGAAACGCCAAAGATCCAGGATGCGAACGGCTCTCGAGTTCACCACCAGCTTATTGGCAATAATCAGCTTTCAGTAGAAGGGATTGTCAAACAGGCAGAAATCGAAGGAATACACTCGATGGTAGTAACAAACACCCTTGAAGGTGAAGCTCGGGAAGTGGGCAAAATTTTTGTGGCTATTGCCAAAAAAATTCAAGCTAGCGCCCACCCCATACCAAGACCAGCATGTTTAGTGTGGGGAGGCGAACCCACAGTAACCGTAAAGGGAACAGGAAGGGGAGGCCGGGCCCAAGAACTGGTCTTATCAGCCGCAATTCAGATTGCTGGACTCAAAAAGTCATATGTGGCAGGGTTTGGGACAGATGGTAGCGATGGCCCAACGGATGTCGCCGGAGCGATAGTTGATGGCAGTACAGTTAAAAGAGCAAAGAAACTACACCTAGATCCTCAAGAAGTTCTGAGCAAGAATGATAGTTATAAATTTTTTAAGAAAGTTGGAGGTCATATTCACACGGGCACAACCGGAACAAATGTAAATGACGTATATATTCATCTCGCATTGTAAGATTTGGCATATTCCTAGTACCCATGAACCCTCACATCATAAAAAACAATGATTTATTCGTTGAGAAACTGTAATGGAGGCAACCGTGTACGAAGCGCAGCAAATGGTTCTCGATTTTCACAAAGAATTTGATATCCATATAGCAGAAACTCCATCCGTACCCGATGAAAAAACCAAGGCATTGCGTGTGAGACTTATCCAAGAAGAGTTTGATGAATTAAAAGAAGCGTTTAAGGAAAACAAACTCCCCCATATCGCCAAAGAACTCGCCGATCTTCTCTATGTCGTGTATGGCACAGCCGTCTCGTATGGAATCGACATGGAACCCGTGTTTCAGGAAGTGCAGCGGTCCAACATGAGTAAAATAGGCGGATACAAGCGCGAAGACGGAAAATGGGTCAAGCCGGCCACTTATTCACCAGCCAATATTGCACCGATTCTCGCTTTACAGGGATGAAGGCTCAGTCAGGCTTCTCATTAAAATCTTGAGGGTTCATTTTTGAATTTAGAATATAGAACTGGACAAAAGTTGTCTGATGAGTAGTATCGGAAACTTATCTCAAGAATATTAATTTATGGCTGGGAAAACTTGAGATAGACCCAGGGGGCATACCATCAGAGAAGTGCGAAGGATCATTCCTCAGGATCTTGGATAGAACGTTTATAAATCAATCGCCGCCCCATATAAATGAGCAGAAAAGAGAAAATTAAGGCAATTGGGACGAACACACCAGAAGCAACAGAGGCATTTGCAATAACACCAACCTTTTCCATGGCCTTAAAAACATAATTTCCAAGGCCACTCAAATAATATGAGAGCACAATCACGGACAAGCCTTCTACCGTGCGTTGAAGAATAGCTTGTCTTCTGGTCGTTTTATCCAGACTGCGCAATAGTTGTAAGTTTTGATCTTGGAGAGCGAGATTATGGTCTTGCAATTGAAGCTCGACCTTTGTCCGAATCACTGCAATGGAACCTTGAAAATCGTTAACCAAGGCATTTATTCGCTTGACTAATTGCAGGTATCCATCCGCCACGCCAATTGTTTTTCCATCCACATATTCTGAGATAAGCCGGCAACCCTTGATGCTTTGCTCTTGAAGAAGCACAAGATTGGACCGAATGATTCGATCGTAAGGTACTGAGGCTGAGAGTTGAAAGCGCATAGATTCAGCCAGCCGGCTGACCTTCATGAAATCTTGGGTTAATACGGTCAGCCAGTGCTGAAGTTTTTCTGAAGTTGAATCTTGGATTTCCCTGGTAATGGCTCCACGTTGATGAAGATGGCGCTGCTCATATTGATGTACTTGATCCACCGATTGAGCAAAAGCTTGAATCGGGAGCAAAATCAAATGCGTATAATTCTCAATAAACACTAAGGTATCAATCGTCCGAGCTAAGTGATTTAGCAACACGTCCAATGAAGGCGCCATCACCAAATAGCGCTCCCGCTGATACTCATCCGGGGTATAGGTTGTCATCACAGAAATGTCTTGTCCAAATATTCGGCTGCCATAAAGTTGAGGACCAGGCATCGTATTCTTGACCTCCTCCACAGAAAGACTGGTGTGGGGCAAGACCAGGATATCCAAAGCATTCACTTGAATCCCTAATGGTGAAAGAGGAAAAACATAGTCAGGAAAAGAAAGCGGCCCAAACTCGAGAGGCTTCAATTTATCATCCGGGATATGCCAAACCTGGTAACTGTAATATTCTGTATGGGCTTCCCATGTCACGAGAAGACGATCACCATTGGCCGCCACTTTGGCCCCATACCCAAATTTTTCATGGATGACAGTGTGTTCTTCTTGAATATCCAAGCACTGGAGAAGTTGCTGAAATTCTTGCCGGCTTTGTGGTCGATCCAATGGAGGATTTGCCATTCGGTGAGCCACATGATGAATATGTGCAGGCACATCAAGCCATTCCTCTAAGTATTTCTTAGTCGGTTCATGGAGATGCCTTAGGAAACCGTGTGTGGATGCAAGTTGTTTGTTGCTCATAGATTTAATAGATGATCAAAGCCGTTTGTGGAGAACCCCATAAATGTTCTACTCAATCCCCTTCGAGGGATCAAGGATAAACATCCGAATGGCTTTAGCAAAAACGAGCCTTTCCCCGTGACAACCGCTAAAAAACAACTTCGGCGATGCTTGACTCATTCGTGCAGCCCTACTAGAGTCTAACCGTTTAATAATTGAAATATTCATTCTTATCGACCCCGGACAAAAAGGAACAAAACTCATGGGCGAAGTATGGACTAAACCAGCAGTATTTGAAACCAATTTTGCCAGCCTTGGCCCAAAGCAGCAAGGCAAGGTGCGTGATATGTACGATCTGGGTGATTGCCTGTTGTTGATTGCTAGTGACCGGATTTCCGCGTTTGACGTTGTACTGCCCGAAGGCATCCCGGGAAAAGGGTATGAGCGCACTCAACTTTCCAAATTTTGGTTTGAACAATTATGGAAAGAAGGCGGCTTGGTACCCCATCATTTGATGACCATGGATCCGAACAAATTCCCAAAATCTTGCCAAGCTTATTCAGACCTGCTTGCAGGCCGCAGCATGATCGTCGAGAAAGCCGAGCCCTTGCCAGTGGAATGTATTGTGCGCGGCTATTTGTCCGGCTCAGCGTGGAAAGAATACAAAAAGCAGGGAACAGTCTGCGAACAACCTTAGCCTACTGGCTTACAGGAGTCAGACAAATTTCACGCCCCCCTGTTCACACCCTCGACCAAAGCCACGAAAGGCCATGATGAAAACATTTCATACGAGAAGATGAAAGCCATTATTGGCAAATCCTTAGCCGAACAAGTAAAACATGTCAGTCTTACATTATACCAACGCGCTACGGCATTATCTGAAGAACGAGGCATTATCATCGCTGACACGAAATTCGAATTCGGGCTTCACCGTGAAACGAAACAGTTATTAGTCATTGACGAAATACTCACCCCAGACTCATCTCGCTTTTGGCCAAAAGATCAATATGAAGCCGGCAAGTCACAACCGAGTTTTGATAAGCAATACGTCAGAGATTACCTTGATTCCATAGGTTGGGACCACAACCCGCCACCACCCCATCTTCCCGAAGATATAGTCAAGCAAACGAGTGCCAAGTATCGCGAAGCCTTAGAACGTTTTATTTGATTACAGGAAGCTAGAGATCTTCGAGATGGAATGTTGTTTAAAAAAATACAGGAGCCGTTGTATAAAGCGCTTTTCTAAAAAGAACATCCATACACGAGGCATTGTCGTATCATTGACATTGCCTTTACCGTAGGCCTGAACACCTCTCACCCCAGCACTTTTCTTATGGAGAGCAGACATTAACGGAAAAATAAGGAAGAGCAATGATTACCATATCACTTATGGGACAATTAGAAACAGCGGATGGAGAACGAAGCCTGGCCTGTGAAATTGAAGATGCCATGCCCGTCAAACAACTTCTCCAACAACAAGGCCGTAAGTTGCGTCAAGTCACAAGACTACTTCGAGAAAAAAAGATCATGGTGACAGTCAATAGACGCGTGGCAAGCGAAGACACGCAAGTGTATGACGGCGATGAAATCAGCCTTGTTGCCCATGATGGCATGAGCACCAAAGGATTGGGGCCTTCATTTTATTAAATTCCTTTCTAGACTCTATCCTTTCCTTTTTCAGCCTGCCAAGTAGTAAGAGGGGGGGCAGTGACAATGGCCACTGCCCCCCCTCTTTTTCTTATTCACTAATGGAAAATACTAGTACTTTACTTTTTAAGCGCTCCTACATGCACAAGCGTTCCCAACGCAAGAAATTCAGTTACTTTTTGGCACCCAAGATTGAGTCCTTGGCCGCCTTAGCTACACGGAACTTCACGACCTTCTTTGCCGGAATTTTAATCGGTTCACCCGTTTGCGGATTCCGACCAGTTCTCGCTTTCCGATGGGACAACACTAATTTACCAATTCCCGGCAAGGTAAAAGCGTTCTTGGCCTCTTTGTAAGAAAGCGCTGCCAAATTGTCCAGCAATTCCGTTGCGATCTTTTTTGTAACACCGGACTTACCAGCAAGATGATCAGCAATCTGCGACTTAGTCATCGCTTTTCCCATCAACATACCTCCCTGATTTTTAGACAGTTAAAAAGATTAATAATGACGTGGGTATAAAATTTTGGAAAACACAGAGAGAACTAACACGCAATAACAGGCAAGATGAAAGCCTAACATCGCCTCAAACTGGGGCGAATATTACAGAAAGAAATCTATACTGTCAACCGCAAAACACCCATGGATGGGAGAAAAACTTCGTTTTATACTCACAATGCCAAATATTTTTTCTAGTGCTTGATGGCCCGATACATAGCAAGGTAGAGTAGACAAAAATGTAGTATAAACTTATGTAACAGATTGGGTTCAGAAATGAGTAAAGAAATCCCCGTATTTTCCGTCACCAAAACCGATGAGTCTGATGAAGAAGTGATCTATTGCCGCGTTTTTTGCCAACGCGAGGAACCGGCTCCCTTACGCCTCTTGCTTGACTTTCTCAAGTCCAAAAGCCAGGTGCCGCTAGTCCCTAAGATGGATCCCGAAGCCTTGGATGATTGGAGTTGGCTGCATATTTCCTTGGGCTACCATCGTGAGAAAAAACCAATCCAATTATTTTGTGTTCGCAACCAGGGTTCTTATAAAGATGTATTTGAACAAGAGCAGGCGGGATTTAGCGGACAACTGTTAGCTTTTGGAGATCAAGAATCTGAACTCGCCCGCGAGTTTGTGGTTCGCGCAAAATTTATTCTCACTGCTCGTCTCGCCAAGAATGACATAACGGACGAGGGCTACGATTTTAACGGGTGGATTCTAGAATTTTTCCAAGACAACTGCAATGGAATTGTTCAAATTGATGGACAAGGATTCTTTTCTCCGAAGGGAGAATTGGTAGTGGATATGCAAGATGATCCTGGAGAAGATTTCGCCAAACCTCAAATACAGCCGTCATAATTCTTCTGACCGTCGAGCAGCAAGAGTATCCCCCACAGTAGAATGAAAGGTTCTTTGTGGTATCTCTGTAATAGCACCTCGGTATCCAATTCCATCTTTTATCACCTCAACCAATACTCCTTGTTCGAATAAAGCGGGGTTGTCGATCACGTTGCTGTTACAAAGCAAAAGGTCGGCTCGCTTGCCAGACGTCAACATCCCAGTATCATTCTGGCCAATTCGTTCCGCTGCTAAGCCCGTTCCCGCGTGCCAGGCGGACAGCGCGGATAGCCCATCTTGCGTCAACGAAACCACTTCCATGTAATTCCGGCCATGCATGTTGGGCAAAATCGGATCAGTGCCCATTAACATTTTCAGCCCACTCACATGTGCAATGCGCACGGCTTCTGCATGCACTTCGGATACTTGCTTAACTTTTTCCATAACAAAGGGGGTGAGCCCATCAGCTGAAGACAAAGATCGGCTAATCCATGACGTGGGCGTGACAGTGCACCCTTTCTTATACGCACGTTCAGCTAAATCCTGATCCATGAACGAAATATGCTGAATATCTTGAACCCCGCAATCAATCGCTAACCCAATCCCGCTTTTGCTGTGAGCGTGCGCCGCGACAATAAGTCCCCGTCCCGCAGCTTCATCACAAATGGCATCGATTTCCGCTTCCGTAAAGTCCCGATGCTCCAGTTTGTCAGAAGGAGACACAACACCAGGACTCGTGCAAATTTTAATGAGGTCTCCCCCACAAGCCACAATTTCTCGCACACGCTTTCGGCAATCCCAAGGCCCATCCACAATGCTGGATGGTCGGCCTGGACCCGACGGCCAGAGACGAGACATCTCGTTATGACAACGATCTGGCCCACGAAAATCAGCATGGCCTCCAGTTGTTTATATCTAGCAAATTGCGATCTTCATACGAGGCCCGATATTGATCCCTTCATCCACCATACGTTTGAGAAAGTGCGTAGCTCCTCCCACATCTCGAGCCGTCGTGACTCCACCATTAACCAACGTGGTAAATAAAATTTTCTCGGCATAGAGCAACCCAGCCTGGGTATTCATCGTATCCATATGTTCCGGACGAATTCCCACTACCGTCACATGGCTGTGGCAATCAATCAGCCCAGGTGTCACCGTATACGACGAACAATCCGTCCGACACACATCTGGCCCTGTTGGACCTTGTGGCTCATGTGGTTTGAGGGTATGAATTTTTCCTTCCTCCACCCAAAGATCTACACCTTCATGAATCGCAGCCGACGTTTCTGAAGTCCCGTCATACAATTTCTTGATATTAGAGAAAATAATCATGGGGTCCCCTTAACCGAGTTGAAGATCGAAGAATGCCACTGGATCTCCATATCGCATTCCAAAGAAATTCTCAATGCCACAGACCAGTTAGATTTACATGAGGACCTTACTTGGCAGAATTTATTCAACCATGATACGTTATTACTATTGAATGGCTGAATTAAAAAAATTGCAAATATTATAAATCAAATACTGACCGTTAACTCTTCACGAAATTGTGGAATTCCCTTCAGTGTCATCATGAGCAGCCTCAGCCTTTGACTCGAAACCTAGTGTACAAAAACTCTAATGCTGTGAAGTGGCATCTTTGATGTCTTTGCCCATCGATTCTCGTGTAATGAGCATGTGAGATGACCATCAAATCTGAACAACATTTTTTTGAACCTGAAACATTTCCCGTCAGACACATTGGGCCTACCAAGGCGGAAATTCAGGAGATGTTAGGCATACTAGGCTTAGCTTCGCTCGATGCCTTAATCCAAGCCACGATCCCTGATAATATTCGTCTCAACAAACCACTGAATCTGCGGCCCCAGCGAACAGAACACGATGTTTTGAACGAACTCAAAGGATTGGCCCAACAAAACCGTGTATTCCGTTCTTTTATCGGAATGGGTTATTACGATTGCTACACGCCTCATGTTATTCTTCGAAATGTTTTGGAAAACCCCGCATGGTATACGCAATACACACCATATCAAGCCGAAATCGCCCAAGGCCGATTGGAAACACTTTTGAATTTTCAAACCATGGTTGCTGATCTCACAGGGCTACCTTTAGCCAATTCTTCCTTATTGGATGAGTGAACAGCTGCGGCAGAAGCTATGGCCATGTGCCTTGCCACTAGTGAAGCCTCCAGTCGTGCATTTTTTGCTTCACAAGGGTGCCATCCCCAAACCTTGGCTGTTGTTCGCACACGAGCAGAATCTTTAGGCATGACTCTCAACGTTGGGGCAGTTGATAGTATTGACTGGGATCAAAGTTCTTACTGTGGCCTACTTCTTCAATATCCAACCACAGATGGATTTCTTCGTGACTATCAAGATTTAACTGAACGCGCGCACAACGCCGGGGCAAAAGTAGTGGTGGCCACTGACCTTTTAGCTCTCACAGTTTTAAAGCCGCCGGGAGAATTTGGAGCGGATATTACGGTGGGATCGAGTCAACGCTTTGGTGTTCCCCTAGGTTTTGGTGGACCGCATGCCGCATTTTTAGCAACCAAAGACGCCTTTAAGCGGCAAATTCCAGGCCGAGTTGTTGGTGCATCAAAGGATGCAAACGGGAAAACCGCCTATCGACTTGCAATACAAACACGGGAACAACATATTCGTAGAGATCGAGCCACTAGCAACATCTGTACAGCCCAGGTTTTATTAGCCAATATCGCCAGCCTGTATGCAGTGCATCACGGACCTAATGGCCTCAAACGCATTGCAGAGCGAGTACATGGGCTCACACAAATCTTAGCCGATGGTTTGACACGATTGGGGTGCCAAGTTACCAACGAAATGTTTTTCGATACGATTCGCGTCGCTTCCGAGTCGATTAAAGTGAAACAAGTTGTCAAACAAGCAAAACAACATCAGATCAATCTTCGCCACTATGATGACGATACTTTTGGTATTTCATTGGATGAAACCACCACACTTGATGATGTTGAGACCCTGTTTAAAACATTCTCCAAGGACGGACGGCTGTGGTTCACAGCCAGGGAACTAGCCGAAGCACACACAGTATCTATTCCCGCCCCATTCGCCCGAACAACCCCTTTTCTGATGCATGAGGTGTTCAATCGTTACCATTCCGAGCATGAATTGTTACGGTATATGCACCGGCTTCAATCTAAGGACCTTTCTCTAGTGCATTCGATGATCCCTTTAGGGTCTTGCACCATGAAACTCAACGCCACGACCGAGATGATTCCCGTGACATGGCCAGAATTTAGTCGAATTCATCCCTTTGCACCCAAGGAACAAACGACTGGATATGACCAATTGTTTCAGCAATTAGAATCTTGGTTGGCTGAAATCTCTGGTTTCACAGCAGGATCACTCCAACCCTATGCCGGTTCGCAAGGTGTATTTGCAGGCCTCATGGTCATCCGCGCGTACCAAGTACAGCGCGGAGAGTCACAACGAAATATATGTCTCATCCCTGTCTCCGCACATGGAACTAATCCTGCCAGTGCGGTGATTGCCGGACTGAAAGTAGTCCCGGTGTCCTGCGATGATCAGGGTAATATCGATGTGGCCGACCTGAAGGCAAAAGCGGCGAGACATCAGGAACAGCTTGCAGCCCTGATGATCACCTACCCTTCAACGCATGGAGTATTCGAAGAAACAATTCGAGAAGTGTGTGGGATTATCCATGAACATGGCGGACAAGTCTATATGGATGGGGCAAACATGAATGCCATGGTTGGCTTGTGTCGGCCCGGAGATATGGGCGCGGATGTCTGTCATCTCAACTTGCATAAAACATTCTGTATTCCTCATGGGGGCGGCGGGCCTGGAATGGGACCCATTGCAGTTGCGAAACATTTGGTGGCTTTTTTACCGGAGCATCCCATTCGAAACACAAGTGGAGAACAAGCTATAGGTACCATATCCGCGGCTCCCTACGGCAGTCCAAGCATTTTACCTATTTCCTGGGCGTTCATTGCCTTAATGGGTGAGGATGGGCTAACACAATCGACTAAAATCGCCATCCTCAACGCGAATTACATGGCCAAGCGCCTTGAAAAAGACTATCCCGTCTTATTCACCGGCAAAAGCGGATTTTCGGCACATGAATTTATTCTGGATTTACGGCCGTTTAAGAAATCCGCGGAGGTGGAAGTCGAAGATGTGGCGAAACGCCTGATGGATTTCGGATTTCATGCACCAACGATATCTTGGCCTGTTGCTGGCACCATGATGATCGAACCCACAGAAAGCGAATCCAAAGCCGAGTTAGATCGGTTCTGCGAAGCCCTCATGATCATTCGCCGAGAAATTGAGGCCATTGAAGAGGGCCTTCTTCCAAAGACTGATAATCCTCTCAAGAACGCACCACACACAATTGAGGCCATAAGTTGCTCCACGTGGCAACATCCGTATACCCAGGAACAAGCAGCCTATCCCGCCCCATGGTTACGCGAACATAAATTCTGGCCATCGGTTGCTCGTATTGATAATGCCTATGGCGATCGAAACCTTGTGTGCACCTGCCCTCCCATCGAAAGTTTTCAGGACTCCTAATTTTTCTCTCCTCATTTCTTTACTAATAGGCCCAAGATGTATTTCCAAATCAGTAGCTATGGATTTGTTCATTTCATCGCCATCAGTGCCTTTCCAAATATTCTGTTAGCAATGGCCATTTCCTGAAACACACTAGAGTTTCAAGCATCACCTTCACTGCCTTTATTTGGAGATGCTCAAAAGAGAATAATTCTGTATGATGCACCGTCAATAAGAATATCAGGGGATTATGTAAATTCTATTATATCGATTATGGTAATAAGCTCAACGAACAAACTCCTTTTTGCCATCCTCATCGGAATCACCTTTGGGATCATTATTGGGGGGGCCATGCCAGAAATTGGCCGATCAATTCAGTTCCTAGGAGAACTGTTTTTAAAGGCCTTGTTTGTCATGGTCGTACCACTCGTGA
>CAZGFV010000017.1:8488-15018 GCA_964524575.1 uncultured Nitrospiraceae bacterium | reverse complement strand
AAAACTTCAGCAACGAGGATGCGAGTTGCCGGGGAAGAAGGAGCCGTGGGCGTGGCAGCAATGCTTTCATCATCGAAAAAAGGAAACCTTGGCAGCTATCCTAGTGGCTGTCTCTAGAGTCGTTCGAAAGATTTAGGGACTTGATGCTGAACATATCCGCGAGATTGGGTGGTGTCAAGTTATAACCAAAAAAGACTATTAGGGTAATTTGAAGATTCATGAATAGATAGGATAAATACAAGATTCTCATTGGAGGTTTTGTTAGAATATGTTTAATTCTCATATCTCAATCAATCTGAGGAAACGGTATTCATGAAGAAAGCTACGTCAAGGTGGCGGCGTGTGCTCTTAGTGTTTTTTCTCCTCGTGCTATTTGGCGCATTTGCGGGTGGCTATTTTCTTACTTTTCATCTCGATACCGTTCGCCGTATAGCACAGCAACAAATGATTGAAGCATTTGGTCAGAATTTTACGGTTGGAGACATTCAAGTCACCTTCTTTCCTTACCCGAAGCTCACGCTGACCGATCTCGAGCTTCTTGAGTCTCAACAAGATAGGCCATTTTTTCAGGCAGCGAAAATTCAGATGGATTTGGGATTTTTGTCTGTCATGAAAGATAAATTTGCTCCAAAAAACATCAAGATTGACAAACCCAAAGTATACTTACATCGGAATAAACAGGGTCGGTGGAATGTAGAACTTATTCTAAAGCGTGATCCTTCAGGTTCTGCAGGAGTTGGCTTTTTTCTCATGGATTATGCTCTGAGAATGGAAAACGGGTTTATTCAGGTAAAAGACGAATCTAAACAGCTGAAAGCGGAAAATATTGAGTTAAGCAATATCCTGCTGCACATCTCGAATCTATCTGCCACGAAGCCAATGAATGTACTGTTTTCTGCTAATCTCAATCAAAACACTAATTCCCAAATCTCTTTCCAAGGCACAATTTCAGAAGTAAATGATTTATTCTCAACTCCAGGAGAACTGGAAGAAAACCTTGGCCCACGTATTGACGCTGAAGCAGATATAGAACTAAATCGATCGGATCTTTTACAAATTATTTCATTGTTTCAGGCAGAGAATCTAGTCCATATCAATGAAGGCCAAATTAAAGCGCAGGGTAAAATTCGGTATGGGCCAAGTTTGAAGGGCTACGAGTTGGTCTTGTCAGACATCATGATATTGTCAGATGAAATTGATTTGAAAGGGCAGGTCAGTATTACTGGATTAAGAACTCTCAGCCCTCCAATGATTTATGCTACCTGGTCTAGTGTGCCTGTTCGCATTGAAAAAATTCTTCAATTGGTTCCAGAAAGCCTGATTTCTGAAGAAATACGGAGGGCTTTAGCAGAGCAATCAGTTGACGGGAAAATTGAGGTGGTTTCGGCTACTCTATCTGGATCGCAATGGGAAGATATGGCTATTGGAGTTATCGGCGAATTTAAACTTTCTGAGGGCTATGCTGATCTAGGGAAAATATGGGGTATAGCAGAAAACCTTAGGGGAACGATTTTTATCCAGCCGGATGGAGTTCAGTTTAAAGATTTCACGGGAATTTATGACTCCATCCCTGTATCTATAGATACGGGAGATGTTCAATTTCGAGATGAAGGTCCGTGGCTGTCTACCGAATTACATGGTTTGGTTTCATCTAAGAAACTAGTAGAAATTCTAAGAACCATCTTTGGTTGGAGCCAGCCCAATCATCCCATGGCGAGATTTGCTGCAGGGCAAGGGGGCGGAGACATGGTGGTTCGTCTCGCCGGCCCTCTTTATCAACCTAAGCGCATTTCCTTGGTTCATGCACGATATATCCTTAAAAATAGTATTCTACGGGTTCCTGGGATTAAGCGCCCTATTACCGATGTCGCTGGTACCGTCACGTTTTCGCAAACGGATATAAAGTTTAAAGGCCTAGAGGGTATGCTTGGATCAAGTCCTATTGGGCTACAAGGAAGAATTAAATTCCAGGATTCTTCTGAGATCTTTGACACCTTAAGATTGACTGGGCGGATTTCTACCAACGATCTAGATCATCTTTCCGTTGAATTTTTTTCCTCTTTTCAAAAGGTGTTTGCTGGAACCTTAAATATGGCTGCCACCCTTTCCGGTCCCTTGAACGCACCACGTATTGTAACTCTGTGGAATCTTGATGAAGTGGAAATGCAACTCAAGGGCATTCTACATAAGAAAAAAGGGGTGAAGGGAACACTCGAATCAGATTTCGAATTAAACGAAGGGCAGGCATTGCTTTTCAATCGCCTGAGGCTTTCTTTTCCTCCTCTATCTCTCTCAGGTAAAGGTTCTTTTAATCCGAATGGGAATGGCCTGTTCAAGGTGTCTATTACAGCTTCCCCTTTTACTTTGTCATCTCTTCCTAGCGGACTAACATTTCTTGATAACGCATTAAATCAGGGAGCAATCGAATTTTCTTTGAATGTGGATGGAAAAGGCGATAATTGGCGTCGGTGGAACAAAGTCGGTTGGTTTGCACTCACTGATGGTGCGCTGATGGCAAAGGGATTAAATAGTCCTTTTTCCAATATTTTGCTCCGTCTAAAACTTAATCGACATGTAGCTGAGATCAAACAATTGCAATTTAACATAAAGCAAAGCGAGGCAAGAATTACAGGAACAGTTCGAAATTGGGAAACGCAACCCAAAGTTAAATTAGAAATGATTGCTCCTCAGTTTGATATTGATTTGCTGATCCCTAAAGGTGAACGATCTCCAATGCGAGATATATTAGAATCAGTTGCCGAGACCAAAACTATCATGGGGAATATCAATTTTGGCCGTGCATGGTATAAAGCTCTCAACTTTCAAAACTTAAAAGCTCGATTGCAGATAAAAGACGGTCACATCGTGGTTAAGAAGATTTCTGGAAAAGTTGAGTCTGGAAAAATAAAAGGACGACTTCTTGTTCATCTACCAGTGAAACAACCAGCGACGGTCAAAACATGGATCATTATGGAGGATGTTCCCTTTCAGCCGTTAGAGGCAACATTTTTGAGTAAAGAAAACATCAAGAAGCGTCTGGTGACAGGGAATGTCTCAGTTCGAGGTGTGGTGGAAGGAGATGGAAAAGATACTCGTGGAGTGTTTCCAACACTGAATGGTAATTTAAAGGTTCAGATAAAGGATGGGCGAATTAAACGTGGCACCGTGATTCCAAAAATATTAGGATTGCTGAATCTTTCGGCTGTCCTTCAAGGGGAATTTGATCTTCAAAAAGAAGGATATCCCTTTGATACACAATCCGGCACTCTTTTACTAAAAAATGGAGTCATCACTTCAGAGGATATTATTATGGATGGCCCTATTCTGAAACTTCGCGGAGCTGGATCATATAATCTCGTTCAAGACCAGTTAGAACTTGCTGTGGCAGCAAGTCCCTTAGGATCTTATTTTAATCTTTTAAGAGAACTTCCTTTGTTTGGGTTATTGTTGGACGGGGAAGAAGAGGGTATTGATATGGCTCTTTTTGATGTGAAAGGGCCAATAAGTGATCCGATTATCACGCCACTTCCTTTGGAATCTTTTGCGGCAGGATTGACAGGGTTTGCTAAACTGGCCATCAATGTACTCAAAAATACATTGAATCTTCCCGCAGATATTTTATTACCTGATGGCCTAGAGGATTTTAGTTTCCCTGAAGATGATCAAATGGACGAAGACGACGAGTTTTAGCGAATCAGCAGAGAACCGGTGCTTGGGTGTCCCATGAGGATTTCGTATGACACAGGTTCTCTATCGCATCTTTTATGGACATCTTGCCTGATTTTCAAAAATGTTCCTTGCAACTGCTCAGGCAATGTCAGCAATTTTCAAAGGATTGAGAGATGATTCCGACAGTTGAATGGAAAGATGGGGTGGTCCGTTTGATTGATCAGAGCCAATTACCTGGCCGAGTGGAAATCCTCGACTGTCGGGATTATCACGCCATAGCGGATGCAATTCGGGAATTACGAGTGAGGGGGGCTCCAGCCATTGGCGTAACGGCAGCTATGGGAGTGGCTCTTGGAGCAAAGGCCATTCACAGCACAGATCATCAGGAATTTATGGCTAGGGTTTCAGAAATTTGCAATCATCTTGCTGCAACCCGCCCGACTGCTGTGAATTTGTTTTGGGCCATCGAGCGAATGAAACGTGTTTTAGAGGATGATACAAAATCCTCCATCGATGATCTTAAAGTCCAAATGGTTAATGAAGCGATTGCTATCCAGCAAGAGGACATTGCGATGTGCCGAACTATGGGGCAATATGGTGCACAACTCCTTCAAGATGGGCAGACAATTCTTACCCACTGTAATGCCGGTGCTTTGGCTACCGCAGGATATGGTACTGCTCTAGGAGTTATACGCGCTGCCTGGGAATCTGGAAAAAAAATTGAGGTGCTTGCTGATGAGACGCGGCCGGTACTACAGGGCGCCAGATTGACAGCCTGGGAACTAATGCAGGATGGAATTCCTGTTACTTTAATTACCGACAGCATGGCTGGATCCTTTATGCGACAAGGAAAAATTCAAGTTTGTATAGTTGGCGCTGATCGGATTGCAGCTAATGGAGATGTGGTAAATAAAATTGGAACGTATTCTGTAGCAGTTTTGGCAAAAACGCATGGCATCCCATTTTATGTTGCCGCACCATATTCAACAATAGATGTAAAGACTCAAACAGGTGATGACATTCCAATTGAAGAACGAAGGCGTGAAGAAGTCATGTCTGTGCATGGAAGCGAGTATATTGCTCCAAAGGACGTGAATATCCTGAATCCGGCTTTTGACGTAACTCCGGCAGAATATGTATCTGGAATCATTACGGAACGAGGAGTTTTTCCCCCAGGGGATATAGCGGGAGAGTTTTCTTGAGAAGGATGAAACTGATTAGCTCATTATCGCTTATGAATGTTTGATCTAAGGCTTTTTCTAAATTTTGAAGATTGTAAGGTCTGGAGATGATGAATATGAAGGAAACTGAAAAGAAAAAAGATCGGAGACTTCCCGTTTGGTTGAAAGGCCTTGGAGAAAAACTCTCACCCTCAAGATGTTTTTTGAGGGAGAATTTAGTGCTTTAGTTTTTTTGACGAAGGGTTTTTCCTTTCACCTCTGTTCTTTCAAGAAGTTTTTCAAAGCTGTCCTGAAGAACCTCGTTCACAAGTCCTTCCATGTCTTCAGGATTAAAAAATGCGACATCATTTGTACCGCCGGCGCCAATAATCATGTTAACTATACTGTCGTCGGCTCTATTTGTAATGGTGAATTCCATGATCATGTCAACCTGTGCGTTTGTGGAAAAAAAATTTCTTGTGGCTTTGGCAGAAAATTTATTGATTCTACCTGTGATGTCAACATCCACGGTTCTATTACTTCCGGCGTTGACTTGAAAACCAGATATTTTAAGAAAATTCGCAAAAGCATCTGATATGCCTTGCCTGAGATCTCCGCCCGCCAGATCAAAATAGGCGTCCCCTGCTAATCGACAGATATGCGATCCCAGATGTTTTGATGGTAGCCGTTTATCCTCAAATTTGACTATCGATACGGAGAGGTTGCCGCCTGCAACTTTTATATTGGAATTCATCTTTTTGTGTAACCGAAGTTGAACGATTTCTCCTGATCCCGCGCATAACCGAATTTGTTCTCCCGAGCCAGCGCATCCGCTGATTCCTAGGGCACACATCATGCATGTGAATAGAATGAATCGTTTCATAAGTACTAGCTCCCTCTTTTGATGAAGAATACGCAACAATTAGTCAGCTAACCTCCTCAACTTGATGTGAGAAAGTTTACGTCACCATAATTAGGTGCAATAAACCTGAGGGAACCTTACCAAAATTTTCATCCAGGAGTAAATCCTGGCCTAGGTAAAGATTATCGACAATTCCTTGGCGGATATCATATTAAATAATAAGGATTTCGTATATTCTAGAGTTGACTTTTATTTGATGTCCTTGACAGTATGGCTAGGTGCCACTGAGAGGAAATTGAACATTTTGATGGGTTAAAGTTGCTTCATGTGGAATCATAATTTTCTTTTTAAGGATCAAGAGGCGACTCCGCTTCAGCAGACAGAAAACGATTTATTCCATCAAACAGATCCGGCTCTGGACAGTTCTGGCCTAAATATGGACAAGTATATCTCTGTATGGCTTCAGGGTGATGGAGAGTATGTTGTGCCCACTGCATATACCAACGTCTATGTCCGAACCGCTACGCTTGATCCGGTTAAAAATGTAGGTTTTTTACAGCCGCTTCAAGGACGCACCCACCAAATCAAGCAAATGTTAACTAGGGACCAGAAAACGTTTCTTAAGCAATGGTTGCAAAGTACGCATCCTTCAGCTTGGGAGGAGGCAGGTGATCATTTTCAAGATGTCTTTGCAAATGATTAGGCATGCAACTGGTAATTAGCGTAGTTAAGGTCCATTTTTAATCAGAGTTCTTTTGCCAAAATTATAAAGACTTACGCTATGGAGATCCAAACAGATGTTGTGGTAGTTGGGGCTGGGGGGGGTGGAGCCATCCTTG
>CAZGFV010000017.1:5623-8478 GCA_964524575.1 uncultured Nitrospiraceae bacterium | reverse complement strand
TGTTTCTGACACAATTTGGCTTCAAGTCTTTGGTTCTTGTGCTAGACTCTGGGCCACCCACTGTTTTGCGGGGCGAGATCCTGCAACCTAATGGGCAACAAATTCTTGATCAACTTGGACTTCTTTCGAAGCTTTCTAAGGAGGATGTTAATCCGGTCAGGTATTTTCATTTTCGTCAGATTGGCGGAGGGCGTTTATGTACAATTGATTATCATCTTCTTCCTCCACCCCATAATCGGGCCCTGGTTACCCTTCCCAATACCGTTCATCACATGGTGTTAAAGGAGTTAGAAAAACGAAATCCTGGAGGATTACGTTACAACTCCGTTTTTAAGTCCGTAGTTAGAGAAGGCCAGAAAGTGGTGGGGGTGGAAGCTGAAACCCAGGGGAAGGTTGTGCGAATCTCCGCTAAACTAGTGGTTGGAGCCGATGGACCTTTTTCTCGCGTCCGAGAACAATTGCGAATTTCAACCAAGTTACATCGATACAAAGAAAGTTATTTAATTTCGATATTACCTTGTCCTGAAAAACTAGAAGAAGCCCAATATTTTCTGGGAGAAAAAGAAATCTTAGGAGTCTTTCCCGCTGCCGGTCATCAGGTCTACCTCTTTTACATGATAGGCTCGGATTCACTTCAGTTGGTAAGGGATAAAGGAATAAAATCGTTAAGAGAAAAATGGCACGGCATCTATCCAGAGTTGGCTGAGACCTTTGAAGGTTTACAGTCTTGGGAGCAAACCGCTTACATGGGAACAGGGAGAGCGCGCGCCAAAACATGGGTGACTGATGGAGCAGTTTTAATTGGAGATGCCGCGCATGGCATGAATCCCCATGCATCTCAAGGTAGAATGCAAGCCATGGTTGATGCAGTAGCCTTGGCTGACGTCTTGACAACCTGTTTTGAACAGGGAAACTTTTCAACTAAGGCGCTCAAGCTGTTTGAGAAACAGCGAAGGCCCCACGTAGAGATGCTTCAACAGTTGGCTGATGAGGAAGTCCTATTTTGGAATACAGCCAATCCGCTGTTAACCTGGTTGCGGAATCGGGTGTTTTCAACCATTGATCAGAATCGTCGCCTTCAGTATCAAGTTTTAAGTGCTAAAGCTGGATTACGGAAAACGCCACCATTTGGTATGCTAGATCGACTGCAAGCTGCTGGGTTTATGCATGACCCTCGAGCCAATCAACTCCCGTCTCATGTATCGTCACGTTAAGGTTTAAATACGATCTCAGATACTAGTTAACACTTATGTCAGAATTTCCATCAACATGGTCAGGAATCCCTGAAGAGGCGCGTCACATCCTTCGTGCGTACGTTGCTGACACAAAAAAAAATATCGGAGAGGATGTAAGTGCCATCATTTTATACGGAAGTTTAGTCCGAGGAGATTTTTTGCAGGGACGATCTAATATCAATATTTTAATAGTTTTTCTAAAGCTTACTCTGGAAGTTGTAAACCGATGCAGCAAACTGAATCGGCGGTGGGCTAAGGAACGTATTTTGGCCCCACTGATGTTTACGCGTGATGAACTTAGTCAATTCGCCAATACATTTCCATTAGAAATTTTAGATATTCGAGAAAATAATATTGTGCTATTTGGTCAAGATCCCTTCCCTGAATTGTTTAAGGGAGAACCAGATCTACTTCATGAATGTAAACGTGAAATTCGAGGGAATATATTAAGGGTTCGCCAACAGTTTGTAGAATCTGACGGGCAACCTGAAGGCATTTCCGCTTTGTTGCCTATCTCCCTAACGGCATTATTTCCGTGCCTTCGTGGCCTTTATCGGTTATTGGGTGAATCCGCGCACGGCACTCCTGAATCCATTTTAGATCGACTTTCTTCGAGCTTGCGGGTCGATGACCAGGCCCTTCGTGATGTATGGTTAATGAAGCGGGGACAAAGTACGCCAGGTAAACATGAGGCTCCTAAACTCTTGGAGCGATACCTTTGTGCCTTGGCCGAATTAGCTGAAAGAATTGATACACTTGAACAAGAAGGACGTTTCAAATGAAACATGCCATCAAGATTGTTTCCTTAGTTATGCTGGCTTCATTCTTGATTTTCAATTCCTTCTCTTTGGCCAGTTCACCCTACGGAATAAAAAAAATACCGGTATTTCCAACACCATTAGGATATGTAAGTGATTATGCAGAATTGATCGATCGTAATTGGCATTCGAGGATTCGGGATGTGTGCAAGGAACTTGAGGAGCGAACCGGTGTTGAAATGATTGTTGCCACTATTGAATCAGTTAAGCCTTACTCCCATGCCCGAGAATATGCTGAAAAATTGTATAGAGAGTGGCGAATTGGCACATTTCAACAAGAAAAAGGAATATTGCTGCTAACTTCACAAAAGGAACGACAAGCCGTGGTGGTATTAGGGCGAAATTTGCTCCCCATAATTGGCAGGTCGGAACTCAATATTTTATCCAAGCGACACCTCATTCCAATGTTTCGAAATCATGAGTTTGGGAAATCGTTATATCAAGCAACAGTAGGACTAGCGTCTGCATCCGGCAACGTGATCAAAAAACCTATCAAAAAGAAGGGGTCTTCCAGTGCTGGGTTTTGGATGAATGTGGCCGCAGTGATTGCCATGTTGTTTGCCCTATGGCGCTTTACGCGTCCAGAACGCAAACACCCATTTCAACGATGGCGAAGAGGTGAATATTGGGGCACAGGACAGGGTGGATTTGGAGGGGGCTTTGGTGGATTTGGAGGGGGAACGAGTGGACAAGGATTGTCTTAAAGAATCTAAAGCGCCGTGCATCATTCGAAAATACAGGGTAATTTTTAATTTAGTAATCCGAAGCACTTCTTTCAGAGGAGCGATGGCCCTCCCATGCT
>CAZGFV010000017.1:0-5613 GCA_964524575.1 uncultured Nitrospiraceae bacterium | reverse complement strand
GGCCTAACGAGCGGACAAGGATTGTCTTAAAGAATTTTAAACGTTAAGCATTATTCGGAAATACAAGGTAGCTTTTAATTTAATAATACGAACACTTCTCTCAGAAGCTCAAAGGCTCCTTCATATGATTCGGCATTTATCGATTATCCGAGCCAAGTGAAAATGCTGGCCTAACTTTTCTCGAACGATTTACGGATGTTCCTTTCGAATATCCATCTTTTATAATGGCTTGTGATTTGTAAAGTTAATCGTCCGAGTTATCATTTCTCCATTTTCATAAGAAATGATGCGTCGCGTGGCGGGGAGGTCGGCATCGCTAATCCTGACGTGTGTATCAGAAAAGCTTTCCACATTTGATAGCGATCCATCTTTAGGAGAAAAGTAATAAACTGTGTATCGGGTGGTTAGATATTTATCATCTTGAGTGAAAGCACTATCTTCGACATTAATTGTAAATGCCACGTACGGCATCTTGCGATTGATTTGAGTGATGCGATCATCTTTGATGCGATAGGTGGAACCCATGGAGTCACCGATCCTAATACGCGGTCCTTGTGGATGGTTCTCTTCTCCAGCAAATGAAAGACTATATTTGCCATCGGATTCATCAAAGTTTCGTGGGCCCCGGTGCGTAGCAATCATGGAAATTTGGCCTTGTGCCCATTTTTTTAGATCTTCATTAGGAAACGACACCTCAACTTCTTTGGATGACTTCACTGTAACCTTGCCCTTTGTAACGTTGCCATTCACGTTAATGGATAAATCTGCTTCAAATCCGCCAAATCCATCTGGCCAACGTGAGGTATTGTCAAATGCCCGTCTCAAGAGTTCTCGGGCTCTCGGGTCCTCTTCGACATCGGTTTTTGCTTCTTCACGTGCATATTCCATATAACTACTCCTTCTTTAAGTTTGCAGGAATAGAAAATATTCCTGAGAATAAGAGTCTAAGGATACGTTCTTTCCCTTCTTCCCAGTTGAATGGGGAAAGAAAAAGAGGATTTCATTATTTTGCTCTTAGAATTATAAATCACGTAATCAAATTGGACAACTTAGGTAAAATTTAAAAAAATTCCAATTTTATTCCTTTCCCCCTGGAAACATGCACAGTTCTTTCCGTATGATGCCAATCGAGCATCAAGGATAGATCTCCTTGCCCATTACATCAACAGACAAATACAAAGAGGATACTTTGGGAAAACGTAAAAAGAAGAAAAAATGTCCAAAAATTGCTGAAATTGCTGATCGTCATGTGTTGTACCAGAAAAGCGTGCAGGGCCCAGAAGATGACATTCCATTTTTCGAATATCACTATGAACTATACACTGGAAAAAAACTTCGAAATTTTAGAGAAGATTTTTGTGGCACTGCCTACCTTTCTACATATTTCGTTGCCCACCACCGGAACAACCGGGCCGTAGGAGTAGATTTTCATTGGCAAACGCTCGAATGGGGTATCAAGCTCTATGTATCTCGTCTAACTCCAAAAGAGAAAGAAGGAATAATCTTAGTTCATGGCAATGTCTTGGACCGACATCGATCTCAAGCCCAAATGACCGTGGCCATGAATTTTAGTTATATGGTATTTAAGGAGCGCCCCCTTCTTTTAAAATATTTCAAGAGAGCGAGACAAGCGCTCCAACGCGGTGGCATGTTTATGGTGGATATTTGGGGGGGGAGTGAAACTTTCGTTTTGCAGGAAGAACCGCGTAAAGTGAAAAATGCCGATGATGATGGCATCGGTGATTTTATCTTTATTTGGGATCAAGATAGCTTTGATCCTGCCTCCAATTTTTACACTTGCCGCATTCATTATGCTTTTCAAGATGGGAGCAAAATGCGCAACGCCTTTGTTTATGATTGGCGGTTATGGAGCATGCCCGAGGTCATGGAAATCATGCGGGAGGCTGGGTTTGAGGATGTGCACTTTCTTTGGGAAGGTACGGATAAAAAAACGGGTAAAGGTACAGAAACCTACCACCGCGTAAAAAAGGGAGAAGCGGATACAGCCTGGATTGCCTATATTATTGGAATTAATCCAAAGTAGTTTGTTTTTCTTAAATTCCGAATTCGTCATTTCTTATGATTGTCTATTGAAAATCTAGCTTTTCTTACAATCATATTGATGTGGGGACGAAACCCGACGCAATAATCCAACCTTTTATTTTTTTATCATAAACATGTATTATTCGGTGTATGAGATAGAATCTCTCTTCCTCCCCTAATCTCTCCTCACAAAGGAGGGGCATAGTGTTAAGAAATCTGATAAATGCTTAAAGTTTTCCTTTAGTTTTATGGTTATGCAGAGTTCTCCGATTGACATTACAGCTGAAACGATTCAGCAGCATGGGCTGACTGATGAGGAATATAAGAAAATCGTTGAAAATCTTGGGCGCGAGCCGAATCTTACCGAACTGGGTGTATTTTCGGTAATGTGGAGTGAGCATTGCTCGTATAAAAGTTCACGGATTCATTTGAAGCGATTTCCCACAGAAGGGGATAGGGTCATTCAAGGGCCCGGGGAAAATGCCGGTGTCGTAGATATCGGGGATGGACTTGCTGCCGTGTTTAAGATGGAGTCCCATAACCACCCTTCGTTTATCGAACCCTTTCAAGGTGCGGCGACTGGGGTAGGTGGTATTCTTCGTGATATATTTACAATGGGTGCGCGTCCTATTGCTCTTCTTGATTCACTCAGATTTGGTGAACTTGATCAAGCTAAAAATCGGTATTTGTTTAAGGGCGTGGTGTCGGGGATTTCGTGGTATGGCAACTGCATTGGAGTGCCCACTATCGGTGGGGAAGTTGCCTTTAATGATATCTATAGTAAAAACCCACTGGTAAATGTGTTTTGCCTGGGAATTGTGAAAACCGATCAATTGGTGCGTGGTGAGGCCAAGGGTGTCGGAAATCCAGTACTATACATTGGAGCTAAGACCGGGCGTGATGGAATCCATGGGGCTACGATGGCCTCGGATAGTTTTGATGATGCCTCAGATCGAAAGCGACCGAATGTCCAAGTCGGCGACCCCTTTTTAGAAAAACTGCTTTTGGAAGCCTGTTTGGAATTTTTAGATCAAGATATTCTTACGGGTATTCAGGATATGGGGGCAGCAGGTCTTACGAGTTCTTCATGTGAAATGGCTTCACGGGCTGGCACGGGTATAGAACTGGAATTGGCGAATGTCCCTCGTCGTGAATCCAATATGACGCCGTATGAGCTGATGCTTTCAGAATCTCAAGAGCGCATGTTGCTCGTGGCCAAGTCTGGCAAGGAGGGACAAGTATTGGCCATTTGTAAAAAGTGGGGAATTGACGCCGCCGTGGTAGGCAAGGTTACGAGCGACGGTTTTGTCCGTATTAAGGAACATGGAACTGTGGTTGCGGAAATTCCTGCCAAAGCTTTGGCTGATGAAGCCCCTAAATATGACCGTCCGGTCAAGCCGCCTGAATATCAGGACATGTTGCAGAACTTTACGTTTGATAATGTGCCTGATGTCAAGGATCCTGGAAACGTACTACTTCAATTATTAGAATCACCAACTATTGCCAGTAAATCTTGGGTGTATCGCCAATACGACCACATGGTGGGTATTAATACCATTGTTCGGCCAGGCTCGGATGCCGCAGTAGTCCGTCTTAAGGGTACGAACAAGGCATTGGCCATGACCACGGATGGTAACAGTCGCTATTGCTTATTGAATCCCTATATGGGAGGCACTTTGGCTGTAGCTGAAGCAGCCCGTAATTTGGTGTGTTCGGGAGCCCAACCTATTGGGTTGACGGATTGCCTTAATTTCGGGAATCCTGAACGGCCAGATATTATGTGGCAATTTGTACTGGCAGTTGAAGGTATTGCGGATATGTGCCGCGAACTCAATGTGCCGGTGGTAAGCGGCAACGTGAGTCTCTACAACGAAACGAATGGCCTTTCCATTTATCCTACACCGATTTTGGGCATGGTGGGACTGATTGAACCTGTTGACCAGGTGACAACGCAGTGGTTTAAAAATTCAGGCGATCGCATAATTCTTCTCGGCGAAACCAGAGAAGATTTAGGTGGAACCGAATACCTAAAAGTCGTACATTATCGGGAGCAGGGGAGTCCTCCCATGCTTAATTTAGAAGCGGAGAAGGTTCTTCAGGATTGTCTGCTGAATATGATTCAGAATGGGTGGATTCAATCTGCACACGATTGCTCAGATGGCGGCCTGGCGGTAGCCCTTGCTGAATGCTGTTTTTCCCCTTCAATTGGGGAAAGGGATCTAGTAGGGGCTAATGTTCAATTGGACGAGGATAAGTTACGAACTGATGCCTTGCTATTCGGTGAAACCCCTTCTCGAGTTGTGATTTCTGCTTCTCCTAAGGACACGCCAAATGTGTTATCCTTTAGCAAAGAATGTGGCCTACTGGCCGCAGATATTGGACAAGTTGGGGGCGAGAAACTCAGCATTCGAGTTGGCAGAAGATCAAAAAATGAGGATGATTTGCAATATTCTCGATAAATGGAAAGATGGAATAATTAAATAGAACAATTGCTAAGCGACTAAAATTAAAGTTAACTTATAGCTGTACTTGAATTTTATTTGTTTATGAAAAGGCCACTAATTACTTCTTTTCCATCTTCTTATCAGAAGGATAAGTCTGATTTGATTATGCCAGATAAATTCCATGATGAATGTGCTGTCTTTGGAATTTACGGGCATAAGGAAGCTGCCAATTTGACGTATCTTGGTTTATACGCACTCCAGCACCGTGGCCAGGAGAGTTCAGGAATTGTGTCTTCCGATGGACAGAACTTTTTCGTGGAAAAGGGCATGGGACTTGTCGCTGATATCTTTTCAAAAAAAGAAATTCGTTGCTTAAAGGGGAATACTGCCATTGGGCACAATCGATATTCGACCTCTGGTGACAGTCATTTGCGTAACGTGCAGCCTTTGACCGTAAATTATGCATTTGGGAATTTGGCATTAGCTCATAATGGAAATCTTACCAATGCGAACATGCTTCGTAGTGAATTGGAAGCCTATGGGTCAATTTTTCAGTCGGATTCTGATAGCGAAGTTATTGTGCATCTCATGGCCCACTCTAAGGAAGAAACCTGTCTCAGTCGGGTAATTGAAGCTTTAACCCTGGTGCGAGGGGCTTATTCATTGGTCTTCCTAACCGAACGCGAGGTCATTGCAGCCCGCGATCCGTATGGTTTTCGACCACTTAGTTTGGGACGATACAAGGATGCGTGGATCGTGGCTTCAGAAACCTGTGCCTTTGATCTTATAGGCGCGGAGTTCGTTCGGGAAGTTGAGCCAGGGGAGCTTATTGTGATTGATGATAATGGCCCAGCCTCATATCATCCGTTTGTTCTACCAGAGAAGCCTGCAAAATGTGTGTTTGAATATGTGTATTTTTCGCGTCCTGATTCTAAGATTTTCGGCAATTATTCAGTGTATCCTGTTCGCAAAGACTTGGGCCGGCAACTTTCAAAAGAGGCATCTGTTCAAGCCGACATAGTGATTCCTGTTCCTGACTCAGGCGTTCCGGCAGCATTGGGTTTTGCAGAGGGGGCAGGGATTCCATTTGAAATTGGCTTAACCAGGAACCATTATGTAGGCCGTA
>CAZGFV010000016.1:12029-15222 GCA_964524575.1 uncultured Nitrospiraceae bacterium | reverse complement strand
GGAAATGCTTCTTAAATGGGTATGATCTATTGGTACTAATCCTTGATTATTAATATTTACACTTCCTAAGGAGGAGCCACATGCGGAAGTTAAGTTACTTTGCAGCAGCTATCATTCTTGCAGGCTCGGTGAGTGTTGCGGTGGCGCAGGAGCGTGCGCCTCAGCACGTAGGGTATGGGACCGGAGTTGGCGAGTCCCAAGGTGTGGGCGATAGGTCTCGGGTTATGGATGCTGGTGACATGGGACGGTACATCGACAACTTTCTGGAAACTTCAACTATTCAGGGAGTCGTTACTGGGGTTAATAACGCAATGGGACACATTCTAATCGATATGGGGGGGAGCTCTCACGATGAACGGCAAACGCTTCGTGGGGGTCTCAATCTACAAACTCTCTATTTTGATGATGACACGAACATGGAGAATGTGGGCGCCCTGAATGCTGGCGATTTTGTCGCCGTTGCAGTTGAGGATGAAACCACCAAGGCTCAGCCTTTTGGCACGGGCCGTAAGATGGTGCGGACAGTTTACGTGATTGACGGCAGCCAGGTTTTGGGTGGTGCGGATAACGACGATTTCGGTGGTGGATTGGGGCAACGTCCCAACCCAACAAAGTATCGTGGGATTCGGACTCCAACGGCTGGTTACACGGGCGTTCCTGAGGGTGGGCTTCAAGAAGGTACTGTGACTAGCGGTATTACCTCAACTGTTGGCGAAATCACAGGCGCTGCCCCTTGCTGGCAATGTGCTCCTCAGCCAGATACGACCAACGCACGTACGAGTAGCACCATCGCCACTGACTATGGTGATAAGCGTGATAACTACAACAAAGGTACGGTTCAGTAAGTTAGTTTGAATCCGTAGAGTTTTCGTTTTGAAAGAGCGTGTCAGCATTTCTGTTGACACGCTCTTTTTCTTTTTGTGCAAGACAGCCTCAATGGTTAATCAGTTATTTCCGAAGGTATAAGAGGAACTTCAGTTATGAATGGAAAAGTTAATGCCCAAAGTGAGTTAGATCTGCGGGGCGTAATTTGTCCGTACAATTTTGTCAAAACAAAATTAAAATTAGATACCATGCAATCAGGAGAAATCTTGGCTGTTATTCTAGATGATGGGGAACCGATTAGAAATGTTCCCCAAAGCGTGGAAAATGAAGGGCATACTATCCTGACTCAGGAACTCCTGGGGACTAGTCACAGGGTATTGATTCAGAAGGGGGAAGAGTAGCAGCCATATTTCTCTTTGGCTGTTTTTGGGATCTTGGCCTGCCAGCAATCACTAGTGTTATTTCGCCGCGTGGTTTTTGAGAATTATATCTTGCTAGAATTTCCTCAGCGCTACCTCTGATAATTTCCTCGTAAGTTTTAGTTAATTCGCGTGCGATAGCCAATTTACGATTTCCAAAAATTTCTTGGATCTCAGATAAGGTGGCTTTAATTCGATGGGGGGTCTCGAATAAAATAATGGTTCGTGACTCCTCAGCCAAGGTTTCTAGTATTCGAATTCGGGCAGTGGATTTTCTCGGAAGAAATCCTTCATAACGAAACGCGTCAGTGGGTAGGCCCGAGGCTGCGAGGGCAGTGAGAATTGCTGAAGGGCCAGGAATGGGAACAACCCGAATATATTCTCTAATGGCTCGGGTTAAGAGATAATAGCCGGGATCAGAAATTAGAGGGGTTCCTGCATCAGAGACTAAAGCAATGGAATGACCTTCTCTTAGTTTCTCTAGCAGAACAGGGGTCTTTTCTTCTTTGTTGAAGTCGTGATAGCTCGTTAATGTTGTTGAAATTCCATAATGGCTGCAGAGTTTTTGTGTGTGCCTTGTATCTTCGGCGGCGATAATGTGAACTTCCTGAAGAGTTCGGTGTGCCCTATAGGTAAGGTCCTCCAAGTTCCCGATTGGAGTACTGACAATGTAGAGTATACCGATCATTTCCCAATTACCAGGAAAGGTTAGTTTTTGCAAAAAGGTGGATAGATGTCATGAATTCTATCCGCAATAAAAATTTTATCTTCTTCAAACTGGTAAGAGTTGCCAAAGAAAAAGATTTTCATGAATGTCTTATGGGGACGTGAGAGTTTCTTCAGTTGAACATAACCTAACTTCGAAAGAAAGACCAGGCCATGTTTTAGGATAAGGTACTATTCATTAACGGCGGAGGCGTTGGAATTGGTTGAGGAATTGCCAAAAAATCTGCCTGACCAGGGAGTCAGGAGTGAGTTTGTGGACGTCGGCTTCAACTCTTGGATCAGATTGTTCATTCCTTGATAGATCTAGGGTACAGATCTTGGGATTTATCGTAGCGGAACTATGCCAGATTCAGGTGGGTAACTTTTAATGATTTGTAAAGAATAAAGGGGCTAAGGTATCTCGGCCCCTCCACTGAATCGAAGACTCACCGTTTATTTAATTTTGGCCAAAGAGTGCCCTAATCTTCTTTCGCTCAATGCGACTTCCTTGACCTCCTCAAGAGGCATATCTATACTCCATAATAGGGGTTTTAGTCATTTTTTCAAAGGCATAGGATAACCATGGCCGTTGTTTTTTTTCAACTTACCTTGGGGTTATATTTCTTTGGAACGATCCTGTTCCTAGTCTGTTTGGTCCAGCGTTCTGAAGCCCTTTCAAAAATTGCTATGGGATTGGCGGGGGTGGGGTTTTTTACGCACACCGTTGCCTTGGCCTTACACGTGCTGTCCGGAGATGAATTGAAATGGGTAACGTTTCATAAAGCCATGTCATTTTTTGGGGCCGCCTTCCGTCCGCACTTGCAAGTTCTTGGGTCCTTCATCCTTCCCTTGGCTTTTCTGTCTTTGGTGTCAACCGCAATTCTTCCTACGGAAACTCCTGTCTTACATCCTATGTTTCAGGCAGTTTGGGTTCATGTCACGTTGAGCATGTTAGGAACGGTGGGCTTTGCCGTGGCCTTTGTTGCTGGGCTAATGTATTTGATGCAGGAACGATTGCTTAAGTCCAAGCAATTTAATGTCTTATCATTCAAACTCCCGCCTTTGGATTTTTTAGATATGCTGAATCAGCGGTCTATTTTACTTGGGTTTCCCTTTTTAACACTTGGCATGTTAACGGGAGCCATATCCGCTCAAATTACCCTAGGTGCATATTTGAGCTGGAATTCCGAACAAGTTTGGGCATTGATCACCTGGGTGTTTTATTTAATCGTGCTAATGGGCCG
>CAZGFV010000016.1:3243-12019 GCA_964524575.1 uncultured Nitrospiraceae bacterium | reverse complement strand
AGGATGGCGGGCAAAAAAAGCTGCTTACTTAACCATCGTCGGTTTTGTCGGTGTGCTCCTGACATTTCTCGGCGTGATTATGAAAAGTAGTGGGCCTTCGGTTAGCTGATGAATATTATTACCGTTGGATTATCCCACAAAACTGCACCTGTGGAACTTCGAGAATTATTGGCTGTGCCTGATAGTCGGATAGGCGAGGCCTTAAAGCGATTGATGACCTATTCTGGCATCAAAGAAGGGATGTTGCTCCAAACCTGCAATCGGGTGGAAGTGTATGCGGTGGTTGATCAAGTCGAATCAGGATTTTCCTCAGTGCAAGAGTTTCTTGTTGATTCGCATCTTTCACTTTCAGCAGAACAACTCTTACCTCACTTGTATTGGCATTCTGGGGATCGGACGATTTCCCACCTGTTTCGTGTGACTTCCAGTTTAGACTCCATGGTCGTGGGGGAGCCGCAAATTTTAGGGCAAGTGAAAAATGCTTTTCGCTCCGCGCTTACGCATAACGTTAGTGGGGTTATCTTAAACAAACTTGTAAAAAAAGCCATTTCTGTAGCCAAGCGCGTACGGAGTGAAACACGCATTGCGGAAAACGCTGTTTCTGTGAGTTATGCAGCAGTAGAATTAGCGAAAAAAGTGTTTGGCGATTTGTCTGCACGGACCGTAATGTTGGTGGGAGCAGGAGAGATGGCAAAACTTGCCGCTCAGCATCTCATTAATCATGGAGTCCGTCAGGTGCTTCTAACTACGCGAGATTCTTTTCGAGCCCGTGCTGTGGCGAATCGCTTTGAAGGTTACCCAGTTCCATTTGAGGAATTTCGGAACGAAATGACGAGAGCAGATATCGTTATTTGTTCGACTGGGGCTTCGCATTATTTGATCAGCGCTGATGATGTGCAACGAGTGGTGCGTGAACGAATGAATCGCCCCATATTTCTGATTGATGTGTCAGTTCCGCGCAATATTGATCCAGCCGTACGTGATGTGGATAATGCGTTTCTTTTTGATATTGATGATTTGGAGATGCACGTTGAGCAAAATCGAGAAGAACGGCGAGCCGAGTCCTTCAAAGCAGAAGCTATCGCGAAAGAAGAAGTCGCAATCATTCAGAAATGGTTTCAGGGTTTGGTTGTGACTCCAACCATTGTCGCGTTGCGAAGGCGGGCTGAGGAGATTAAGCAGGCTGAATTGATCAAGGTCATGAATCGGCTGAGTGAACTATCGGATCAAGATCGTGAAACCGTGGAAGGTTTAGCATCGAGCATCGTGAATAAATTAATCCATGGGTCCTTGGTGACTTTGAAGTCCACCGCTCAATCATCAAATGGTCCTATTTATATTGATGCTGCGCGGCGCTTCTATGATTTGGAATCAAGTGATGAACTGACTGAAGGGGAAGATCCAGGGGATGTCTTGGATTTTACCGAGGTATTGCCTTTGGCCAAGGAAGGGAAAACGCATCCATTAGAAGCGAAAGAGGGATCAAAATTTTCTCAGGGTTCCAATCGTCAAAAATGAAGAACATGAAATAATCTGGTGGTTCAATATGAGGAGACAAGGTGAGTTCAGAAAAAGAAGGTCGGACGTCGTTAGTTATTGGGACGCGTGGCAGTCAACTGGCAATTTGGCAGGCAGAATGGGTGCAAACTCGGCTTCAAGAACTTGCCCCTCATCTTTCGATTCGGCTTGAGCGTATACAAACTAGTGGGGATAAGTTTTTAGATGTTCCCTTGGCCAAGATTGGAGGTAAAGCGCTTTTTGTCAAAGAAATTGAAGAGGCTTTACTGAGGAAGGATATCGATCTCGCTGTTCATAGCATGAAAGATGTACCCTCAGTTCTCCCTAAGGGATTAGCTATTCATTGTGTGCCTCAACGTGAGGATCCTCGTGATGCATTGTTAAGTCGAGATGGCTTACTATTTCGAGACCTGCCGGCGTCAGCAAAAGTGGGAACGAGCAGCCTTCGCCGCCAGGCGCAGTTCCTTGCTCGAAGACCGGATTTTACGATCCGAATGTTGCGCGGCAATCTCGACACAAGGGTACGAAAGCTTTGGGAAGGTCAGTTTGATGCTATAGTTCTCGCTGCTTCAGGGTTGAAACGATTAGGGTGGAATGATCAGATTTCTGAATGTTTGCCTGCGGAGGTCAGTTTGCCGGCTGTAGGCCAGGGAGCCTTGGGCATTGAAGGTCGAGAAGAAGATATTTTTATCCAAAATCTGTTAGTCCCCCTCAATGATCCGGTCTCAAGTTCTGCAGTTTCCGCGGAACGTGCTTTTTTGACGCGACTCGAAGGAGGGTGCCAGGTTCCGATTGCGGGCTATGCGACAGTTCATGGTCCTGAATTGACTCTCAATGGACTTGTAGCCAGTATTGATGGCCGGCAGATCATTCGCGATGAAATTCGTGGTTTGGTGGATCAGGCAGAGTCTCTGGGTGTAGCCTTAGCCGAACGTCTTTTGGATGCTGGAGGGGACAAAATTTTAGAAGAGATTTATGGTCGTGCCTAAACCAGGTTTTGAATGGAACAGGGAAAAATTTATTTAGTCGGAGCAGGACCCGGTGATCCAGGCTTGTTGACCCTTCGTGGGAAAACTTGTCTGGAGCACGCTGATGTCGTGCTCTATGATCATTTAGCTAATCCGATGTTGTTGGACTATGCCCCTTCCCATGCTGAACGAATTTATGTGGGACGTTGTGGTCGCGGGGCCTATCGTCCTCAAAAAGAGATTCATCGTATCTTGATTCAGAAAGCTCAAGAGGGAAAACAGGTAGTTCGTTTGAAAGGCGGAGATCCGTTTGTATTTGGGCGAGGTGGGGAAGAAGCGGAGGTATTGGCAGAGCAGTCGATACCATTTGAGGTTGTTCCTGGTGTGACTTCAGCCGTAGCTGTTCCAGCCTATGCCGGGATTCCGGTTACGCATCGGACTATGGCGTCAGCTGTGACTTTTGTTACTGGGCATGAGGATCCTGAAAAAGGCGGAAGTGTACTCGAATGGTCACGTTTAGCCAGTGTTGACGGGACTCTGGTCTTTCTGATGGGAGCAAAAAATCTGCCTAACATTGTTCAGCGTTTGATAGAAGAGGGGAAATCGCCAGATACGCCAGTTGCACTAGTGGAATGGGGAAGCTATCCAAAGCAGCGGACCATAGTCGGAACTTTCGCCGATATTGTCGAACGGACTAGGGCAGAAAACATTCATCCGCCGACCATTATTGTAATTGGCGAGGTAGTGAAGCTTAGGAAACACCTTAGTTGGTTTGAGTCTCGTCCCCTGTTTGGCACTCGAATTTTGGTGACTCGAGCTCGCAGCCAAGCTTCTGAGATTTCTCAACTCTTGATTGCCCATGGTGGGGAACCCATAGAATGCCCTACTATTGAGTTTGTCCCTCCCACGAATTGGGATAAGGCCGACGAGGCGATTGCTGAGCTTGAAACTTTCCATTGGCTGGTATTAACAAGTGTGAATGGTGTCCAACAGTTTATGCGCCGATTGTGGCACAATGGTCGTGACGCACGTGTGCTCCATGGAGTACGGGTATGCTGTATTGGACCTCGGACAGCCCAAGAGTTGGAAAAATTTGGTGTGAGGTCGGATGTGATCCCTGCGCAATATCAAGCCGAAGGGGTGTTGGAGGTCATGAAGGAATCTGGCGTGGCTGATCAGCGAGTCCTGGTCGCTCGCGCAGCGCAAGCCCGGGAGATGCTACCAGAAGAATTGCGGCGTGCGGGTGCGGAGGTTCAGGTCATTCCCGTGTATCAAACTGTGCTGCCCCAATCCGAAGTAGGGACGATTAAGGCACGATTTCTCACTCAAGGTATTGAGATAGTCACTTTCGCGAGTTCATCTACGGTTCGAAACTTCGTGGAAATGTTTGGTGGCCCTGGGGAATTGAAAAAAATTCTCCAACATACCATTATCGGTTGTATTGGACCGATTACTGCGGAGACCGTTCGAGAACAGGGATTGCAAGTTGATGTGCTTGCCAGGCAGAATACCATTCCCGCGTTGGTCGAGGCCTTGGTTGAGTTTCGGCAGCAGTCGGCACAGGCCACGGTATTTCAATAATGGGTTCGGTTTAGCGTTCATGCAGGCTAACCATTCAGAGGCCAAACAGATACAAAGGTCTTTTTGTTAAAAGAAGGAGAAATTTATGGTTCCTGTGAAGTCTTTTATGGTGCCTGCTGAAAAACTCATTGCTAGTGATCGAGATGTGAATGTTCGTGAAGCAGCGGAAATTATGCGCGATAATGAGATTGAAAGTATCTTTGTTTCATGTGAGGGGATGATTATTGGGATTTTCACAGATACCGATTTAGTGAAACGCCTCGTGGCTGCTGGATTGGATTCGAAAAAGACCACGGTTGAACAGATTATGTCGTCTTCCATTTTGACCATTCAAGAAAACAAGCCCCTTTTGGATGCTAATGATCTTATGGCCAAAGAACATATTCGCCATCTTGGGGTAGTAATGAAGAAGGAAATCTTGTGGGCATGATTTCAGTGCGAGATCTCGTGGTCTTTTTGACGAACCTACCGCGGAAATAACTACCACACGATTTTAGAATTTCTTGCTGTAGTGGGTTGGTTGAATCCAGGCCTATGCAGCGCCAAACACATCGTTTCCAGGAGCACAGACTCATGGCATTTCCAAGACAACGTATGCGAAGGTTGCGGCACCATGAATCATTGCGTCGTTTGGTTCGAGAAACCGCGCTTTCTCCCGATGATTTTATTTATCCACTATTTGTCATGGGAGGCAAAGACAAAAAAATACCGATTAATTCTATGCCTGGACAATTTCGGTGGTCAATTGACCTGTTAGTCAAAGAAGCGGGTGAAGCGTGTCAGTTGGGTGTTCCAGCAGTTATGGTCTTTGGGATTCCAGACCGAAAAGATGCCAGAGGAACTTCTGCCTATGATCCTCAAGGAATCGTGCAACAGGCTGTTCAGGCTCTCAAAACTGCCCTTCCCGATCTTCTCGTCATTACCGATGTTTGCATAGATGAATATACTGATCACGGGCATTGCGGTATTGTGAAAGACGGACGAATTCTTAATGATGAAACTCTAAAATGTTTGCGACTCATGGCACGCACGCATGCCGAGTCCGGAGTGGATATGGTTGCGCCGTCTGATATGATGGATGGCCGCGTTGGAGCTATTCGCGATGAATTGGACCAGGCAGGGTTCTCTGATCTTCCCATTATGTCCTATGCCGTGAAATATGCCTCGAGCTTATATGCGCCGTTTCGTGAGGCTGTGGACTCTAGCCCGGTGTTTGGTGATCGACGATCTTATCAAATGGATGCTGCCAATGTTCGTGAAGCCATTCGCGAGGTCGAGCTTGATATTGAGGAAGGGGCTGATATTGTTATGGTAAAACCGGCGCTTCCCTATCTTGATATCATTGCTCAAACGCGATCACTGGTGAACGTTCCTGTGGCTGCGTATCAAGTTAGCGGAGAGTATAGTATGATCAAAGCCGCTTCTCAAAAAGGGTGGATTGATGAGTCGAAGGTTATGTTAGAGACTCTCTTGTCAATCAAACGAGCAGGGGCTGATCTTGTCCTGACGTATTTTGCCAAGGATGCCGCGCAAGTTTTGAACCATTATCGGCCATGAAGGTTTCACGGGGGCTTCCCAATTCGCCCCTCCCACCTCATCCTGTCTTGACCATTGGTAATTATGATGGTCAACATCTTGGCCATCATTATCTCCTTTCAACCATGGTTGCCCACGCCAGAAAATGTGGGGGAACCCCTATGGTGTTGACCTTTGCCCCGCATCCTGTGCAGGTCTTGAATCCTGGTTATAATTTTTTGTTCCTGACGAACCCTGAAGAAAAACTCAAATGGTTTGAATCAGTAGGAGTGGAACATTTGGTGATTCTTGAGTTTACGAGATCCTTCGCGGAACTGAGCCCAGAGGAATTTGTGGATCGAGTGCTATTCCAAGGTTTGGGGGCTCGTGATTTGTTTGTTGGAGAACATTTTGTGTTTGGGAAGGGGCGGGCAGGTAATGCGTTGACTCTGACCCAAATGGGGAAACGGGCAAATTTTAAGGTTCATTTACTCAAACCCCTGGGCAATGGTGATCAAGTGGTAAGTTCCACGCGGATTCGAGAATTAATCCAACACGGTTGCATGGAAGAGGTAAGATCATTTTTGGGCCGGCAATATTCTTTACGGGGCAGGGTAATTGAAGGTGAACACCGAGGTCAGGCCTTAGGGTGTCGAACTGCGAATTTGCATTTGCCTGTGGGACGTGTGATTCCGCCAGATGGGGTTTATGTTACCACCATGGTCTGGAAGGATCGAAAATACGATTCAGTCAGTTATATTGGCACTCGGCCAACCTTTGGTCAGGGGGAACGTTTGCTGGAAGTTCATTTGCTTGATGAAAACTGTGTATTATATGGAGAGAGTATCGAGGTTAGATTTCTTAAATGTATACGGGGTGACGAGGTGTTTTCCTCTTCGAAGGATTTGGCTGCACGTATTGCTTTTGATATTGAGGTTGCTCGGGAAGTGTTAAAGAGTGAAAAAACATAGAATGGATTTCAAGTCTGCCTTTGCAATCGAATATTTTTTGTCTGGAGCCAATGGGATCATTTGAACGACAGGTTTTTTTGAAAGTTTGCGAGCACAAATTGCTCAAGGACCAAGACCGGGTTATTGTATCCGTGTCCGGCGGACCTGACTCTGTTGCTCTATTGCACCTATTTTGCGCATGGCGAGCACGGTTACAACTAGATCTTTTGGTAATCCACCTGAACCACGGGTTACGTAGCGAGGAAAGCGAGGCTGACGCGAATTTTGTGGAAGTCCTATGTGATCAACTTAATGTGCCATGTACCATCCGACGACTTCATGTAAAGCAAGAACGTCAAAAACGAACAGGGCAATCCATGCAATCTATTGCCCGTGAACTTCGGTATGAAACTCTCACTCATATAACTCAGGAAAATGGTTTTACAAAAGTGGCGTTAGGTCATACTAGCGATGATCAAGCTGAAACGGTGTTGATGTGGATGTTGAGGGGCTCAGGATCTGCTGGATTATCGGGCATGCCCATTTTTCGACCGCCCTACTTTATTCGGCCTTTGTTGGGGGTCTCGCGTAGTGAAATTGAGACTTACCTTAGAGAAAACCAATGGACCTGTCGAGTTGATTCGAGCAATGCGGACCTTCGATATCAACGCAATCGTATTCGTCACGAAGTCATGCCCGTTCTTAAGCGACTTAATCCAAATCTAGTGGATGTGTTGTCTCGTCAAGCCAATATTCTGCGGGAAGAGTCCGAATATCTCGACAGTATTACCTCAGCGGCCTTAGAGGCAGCTATTCAAGAAATTGATGACCATCGAATTGTCTTGAGTCGAAGAATATTGGCAAAATTTCCACGGCCCATTCAGCGAAGGGTGATATTGTCATTGTATCAGCGGGTGAGCAACAGGGCTGTGCGTCCACGATTTGACTTTGTAGAAAATGTTCTGGATCACGTGAAGCAAGGCAACACGAATTGGCAGTTAGAGGCTCCTGGTGTTCGTGTGTATCAAGACTATGATGGGGTTCACGCTTGTGCTGTTGGAAAGGCGAGTGATTCTGTGCAGTGCCCCGTTAATTTATCGGTGCCAGGGTCGGTTTACTGGTCTCTGGGTGGCCGGACTCTTCAAGCCTGTATGTTGGAAAATCTTCCGGAGTCGTGGAAAGAAGATTCAACTTGTGTGTATCTTGACGCTAGCCATTTTACCCATAATCTTGTGGTGCGTTCATGGAAAGCCGGAGACTCATTTTGTCCCCTTGGAATGAATGGGCAGAGGAAAAAAATTCAAGATTTTTTCACGGACCTTAAATTAGAGCAAATAAAACGTCGCGCGGTGCCGATCGTCGAAGCTCCAGAGGGAATCGTCTGGGTTGCAGGGTTCCGAATCGACCATCGATTTCGTGTTATGAACGAAACCAAAAAAATTGTAGCCTTAAAGTTGGGGTCTCAAAGTTTCCTGTCTTCTTGAAGTAAGCAGATTTATCACTGCTTAAAAACACTTTCATCAATGCTTTTGAATCCTTCTGTTTATTGAAAGTTGGAAGCTAGGAATATTTGATAGAAAAATCAATAAGTTGGATGAAGATTTTTATGCGATGCCTAATGGGACAACAAAAGTCAAAGTGGGGATTCGGTTGTCATAGATTCCATACCCATGGTAGTATCCACAGGGGTGTCCTAGTTGTTTCTCATAATTATTCACCTGCGCATCTAATACGACATATAGTCTAGAAAGAAGAGAACTCGAATGAATTCTCGGGTAAAGAACTTGCTTTTTTGGATGGCTGTCGGCCTGTTTATGATTTTATTATTTAATCTCTTCACCGTGCCGTCTCATGCCCCGGAAGAAACTATTATTTTTAGTGAATTCATGACGCACCTGGAGCGTGGCGAAGTATCCAAGGTGACCATGAGGGATAGCCAAATCAGTGCAGTTCTGAAGGATGGCACTAGGATTAGCACTTATACAGTCGAATACCCGGATTTAGTTAGGGCGCTTAGGGAAAATGGTGTGCAGATAGAGGCGAAACCACCCGAGGAGAGCCCCTGGTATATTGCCTTTCTGGTTACGTGGGGACCATTTATTTTGTTCCTGGGATTATGGTTCTTCTTGATGAGGCAAATGCAAATAGGCGGTAATCGTGCCCTTTCCTTTGGCAAGAGCCGAGCCAGAATGTTGACCGAGGAAAAAAAGAAAATCACCTTTGCTGATGTAGCTGGTATCGAGG
>CAZGFV010000016.1:0-3233 GCA_964524575.1 uncultured Nitrospiraceae bacterium | reverse complement strand
TTTTGAAAGATCCCCAGAAGTTTCAAAAGCTTGGTGGCCGTATTCCCAAAGGCGTTCTTATCGTGGGCCCTCCAGGATCTGGGAAAACGCTTTTAGCCAAAGCCATTGCAGGTGAAGCAGCTGTCCCGTTTTTTAGCATCAGCGGATCTGACTTTGTGGAGATGTTTGTTGGGGTAGGAGCCTCTCGGGTTCGGGATTTATTTGAGCAAGGCAAAAAACACGCTCCTTGTATTATCTTCATCGATGAAATTGATGCAGTTGGTCGGTTGCGCGGAGCAGGCTTAGGAGGCGGTCATGATGAACGCGAGCAAACGTTAAACCAACTGCTTGTGGAAATGGATGGATTTGATACGACCGAAGGCGTCATCCTAGTGGCTGCTACCAACCGTCCTGATGTATTAGATCCAGCATTGTTGCGTCCTGGTCGCTTTGATCGACAAGTGGTAGTGAATCGTCCAGATATTCGAGGTCGAGTTGAGATACTGAAAGTGCATACCAAAAAAGTCCCCATCGATACCGATGTGAATCTTGAACAAATTGCGCGGGGAACGCCTGGATTTTCCGGAGCAGATTTGGAAAATCTTGTGAACGAAGCAGCGCTGTGGGCTGCTCGCCTAAATAAGAAAGTTGTGGAGTTGGTTGATTTTGAAAATGCTAAGGACAAAGTTATGATGGGGACTGAGCGGAAAAGTCTGGTCCTAAGCGAAGAAGAAAAGCGAACCACGGCCTACCACGAAGCTGGGCATGCGTTGATGGCTAAACTTCTTCCTGGTACAGACCCTGTTCATAAAGTCACGATTATTCCACGGGGACGGGCAATGGGTATGACTATGCAATTACCCATCGACGATCGTCATAGCTATTCCCAGAATTTTTTATATAATACCCTGTCCATTTTGTTAGGTGGTCGTGTTGCTGAGGAGTTAGTGTTTAAGGACGTCACCACTGGCGCGGGTAACGATATCGAACGGGCAACCGAATTAGCCAGAAAAATGGTCTGTGAATGGGGGATGAGCGCAAAACTTGGCCCCATTACGTTTGGCAAAAAAGAAGAAGAAATCTTTCTTGGTCGGGAAATAGCGCAACGTCGAGATATTAGCGATCAAGTAGCATTAGAGATTGATCATGAGGTCAAGCGGCTTATTGTGGAATCCTATGAACGCACTAAACTAATGTTGACGGAACATATCCACACGTTGCGTGCCTTGGCTGAAGCCCTGCTGGAAAAGGAAGTCCTGGATTCTTTAGAAATCGACCAGATCATTAGTTCGGGGTCTATTGTCAAGGAATCCGCGCAGGTTTCCTGATTACGTTTTTACAGTCCGACCTGACTAAACCTGATTTTTCAAAAAGGTCGAGAAGGCCCCATTGGAAACACAGGGTTTAAGTCTTCGTGCTTCAGATCATTTCTTATTCTCGTTACAAAATCTCAGGGATGCTTTCCTAACATGCGAATGAGTGGCTAATTTCCCATTCAAAGGAATTTGTTTGTATGCCCAGTTCAGTGACAGAAGGGGCTGAGCGATGGATTTGTGCTGGGGAAAAAAAGATCCCTCTCAGTTCTCCGGCATTAGTTATGGGTATCTTGAATGTCACGCCCGACTCTTTTTCCGATGGTGGACAATTTCTTGATCCACATTTTGCCATTGATCAAGCACAAAAAATGGTTGCCGATGGGGTGGATATTATCGATGTCGGAGCTGAATCGACTCGTCCAGGCTCACACACAATCGAGGTAGAGGAAGAACTTCGGCGTCTCCGTCCAGTCTTGCGAGTTCTTGGGAAACAATGTTCTGTCCCCATTTCCGTTGATACAAGAAAGGCGGAAGTTGCAAAGAGAGCGTTGGATTGGGGTGTTCATCTAGTCAATGATGTGAGTGCACTACGGTTTGATATGGGCTTGGGACATCTTGTGGCGAATACTCGGGCTGGAATTGTATTAATGCATATGAAGGGTGATCCGGAGACCATGCAAGATCATTGTCAGTATGATAACGTAGTCGATGAAGTGAAAACATTTTTGCAGGATCGTATCGAGATCGCAGAGTCTTATGGAATTGATCGTAAGCAAATCATTATTGATCCAGGAATTGGATTTGCGAAAAGCACTAAGCAAAATCTCAGTCTTTTAAAGAACTTGGCTACCTTTAAAAGTCTAGGGCAACCTGTGTTAGTAGGAGTGTCAAGAAAATCATTTATCGGAGCCGTGATAAATAAACCAGTAGGTAAGCGAACTATGGGGACTGCCGCAGCTGTGGCAATGGCTGTCTTGCATGGTGCCCAAATCGTTCGGGTTCATGATGTTGAACACATGAAAGATGTTGTAACGATGGTTTCGGCGATTCAAGACGTCCAGGAAAGTGAACGAACCAAGGAGGGTTCATGAGGAAGTTATTTGGCACGGATGGTGTGCGTGGTGTGGCGAATTTGGAGCCAATGACGAGTGAGACAGCCATGAAATTAGGTCGGGCTGTGGCGCATATGTTAAAACGCCGAGAAGGCCGGCATCAAATTGTTATTGGCAAAGATTCGCGTGTGTCTGGATATATGTTGGAGTCAGCATTGATCTCTGGGATTTGTTCCATGGGCGTGGATGTTTTGCTAGTTGGCCCAATGCCTACTCCAGCAGTCGCGTTTCTCACTCGCAGCCTTCGGGCTGATGCTGGAATCATGATTTCTGCTTCCCATAATCCTTACCAAGATAATGGCATTAAGTTTTTTTCTAACGATGGATTTAAGTTTCCTGATGATGTTGAACTTCGAATGGAAGAGCTTATTGCCTCCAATGAAATCGAGCATTTTCGTCCCACGGCTTCTGAAATTGGAAAAGCTTATCGCATTGATGATGCCGAGGGGCGCTATATTGAATTTGTGAAACGATCACTGTCTCGTGAAATGGATTTTCAAGGGCTCAGGGTCGTACTCGATTGTGCTCATGGAGCTGGGTACTCGGTATTTCCTAAGGTTGTTCGAGAACTTGGGGCGGAGGTTGTGGTGATCGGGGATGAACCGAATGGCACCAATATTAATGCGGGATTCGGCGCGACTTGTCCCGATCAGTTGCAAGAAATGGTCCGGAAGCATAGCGCTGATATAGGAATTGGATTGGACGGGGATGCTGATCGAGCGGTGTTTGTTCATGAACAAGGTGAGATTGTTTCGGGCGATCAGGCATTGGCTGCGTTTGCTCTTGATCTTCAAAATCGCGGTCGGCTTCAGAAGCAGACTGTTGT